>NZ_JBFQGO010000003.1:0-180816 GCF_047973405.1 Rickettsia aeschlimannii | reverse complement strand
CTAATATAGCACCCAAGGCATTTAATGCACTGCAAGAATTATTTAATGATCCTATCGGTCTAAATACATATGTTGAACATAATGCAGCTGCTTCATAGATTAGAGCAGTCTGGGGATCAGCTTGAGGAAAAAATAGCTCGTTGAGAAGCACTGCCATATGTACATATAAATATAAATCAAAATATTCAAGAAAAGTTCCAATAGACAAAATACCTCATGCTTGTTTTTGTTCTCTATTTAAACTTGTTTGTGCTTTCTCATAGCCGAGCATAAATTCTTTATAAAAAATTAAATTGTAAAGAAATCTATACTGTTTTATATAAAAGTCAATAGGAGATTTCATTTATACGAAAATCAGAAAGTGAAGTGCAACTTATTATTAATTTATGTTATCCATTTTGTAAATATAATTGCACTAGTTTAAAGCGGTATGTCCCTGTATTTGAGCATTCATCACAAGCCCAAAGCCGATTAGCATGGATGCGATCATTGTTCCGCCGTAAGAAATAAACGGCAGCGGTACGCCTACTACGGGAAGCAAGCCCATAACCATAGCTATATTAATAAATACGTGACTAAATAAGATTGAGGTAATACCTATTACCATTAATTTACTAAAAATCTTTCGGCAATTTGCGGCAATTAATAAAGAAATAGTTATAAGTGCAAAATATAATATTAGTAAAAACATTCCTCCTATAAAGCCGAACTCTTCAGCGAAGGTAGCAAAGATAAAGTCAGTTTGATGTTCGGGAAGAAAATCCAAATGGCTTTGGCTACCTTGATTTAAACCGCGTCCAAATAGGCTACCTGAACCTATAGCGATTTTAGACTGAATAATATTATAACTAGCACCGAGCGGATCATGTTCGGGATCTAAAAAAACCATTACCCGTTTTTTTTGATAATCATACATCATATTCCAAGCAATAGGTAGGCTAATAAGAGCAGCAAGACCTAGTATTATAAAATATTTTATTCTAAAACCTGCCGCAAAAAATATAATTGCTGAAACAATTAAAACAATCATTCCCGTACCTAAATCTGGTTCTCTAATTATTAGAAAAGCCGGTATTAAAACTCCTATAATCGGTATAATAACTTTATGAAATTTTGTAAGATCATCAATTGTTAGTGAATGGAAATATCTAGCAAGCATTAGTACAACGGCGATTTTTATCGGTTCGGAAGGTTGAAGCTTAACTATACCGATATCAATCCATCTTTTACCGCCCATGGCAGTTGAGCCGAAAAGCTCCACTGCTACTAGTAAAGCTAGTACGCACAAATAAAAGATATACGATAACCTAAATATTATGCGTAAATCAATTAATGCAATAATAATAGCTAAAGGCAAGAATATACAAAAATTTATAATTTGTTTGTAAGCCCAGGGCTGCAAATTGCTATTTGCTGCAGAATAAAGCACAATGAAACCAATACAGCAAATTAAGCTAATTAGTAAAATTAAAGTAATCGGTAATTTTTGTAATTGTTCTAGATAATTTTTATGCATTGTTTTTGTATTCAGTAGAGGTGTTGTATGTCATTCCTGCTTTCGCAGGAATGACATAACAGGATTCCGGCAACAAATCTGCTAACTAAACCCCAACATCAAACACCTTGAAAATAAATACTAATTCGTCAGCTATCTCTTTCAGATAATCAAAACGACCGGCAGAACCTTTATGTCCCGTATCCATATTTGTTTTTAATAATAAGGGATTATTGTCCATTTTTAGTTCTCGTAATTTTGCTACCCATTTAGCAGGTTCCCAGTAACCTACACGTGGGTCGGATATACCGCAAGTAACGAACAGAGCAGGGTAGTTTTGTGCTTTTACGTTATCATAAGGGGAATATGATTTAATATATTCAAAATATTCTTTCTCTTTCGGATTACCCCACTCATTATATTCCAAGAGAGTTAACGGTAAGCTTTCGTCAAGCATGGTACTCAAAACATCAACAAACGGTACATGCGCAATTGCTGCTCTATAGATTTCCGGTTTTTCGTTGAGTACGTAACCGATTAACATACCACCGGCACTACCGCCCATTATTACTATATTGTTGTTACTTGTATATTGCTCGTTAATTAAAGCTCTACTACAGGCTATGAAGTCTTCAAATGTTCTTTTTTTGGTTAAAAACTTAGCAGCTTCATACCAATCATGACCTAGATCATCGCCACCTCTAATATGAGCAACTGCGTAAATAAAACCGCGATCGGCAAGTGTCACTGCTGTATTTCTAAAATTGACGGGCATAGCGATGCCATAAGCACCGTAACCCATTAGATATAAAGGATTTGAACCGTCTTTTTTAAATAAAGATTTTTTATAAAACAAGGTTATAGGTACTTTTATATCTTCATTATCTGCAAATATTCTCTCTACTTTATATTCCTCCGGGTTAAAGCCTGAAGGTATTTCGTGGCTCTTTAATATCGTTAATTTATCGCTATTAAAATCGTAGCTATAAGTGGTATTGGGTCTTGTTAGAGAAGAGTAATCTATTCTGATATCGTCTTCCTCAAAGTTTGTAGAAAAACTACTTGCTTGGAAACTTTCGTCGGGAAAATGAATTGTGTTTTCTTGTAAATCTTTAAATCGCTTTATTTTTATTAGTGGTAAACCTTGGTCACTATAGTTTAAGATTAAATAATTATTTGTAACATTAAAGCTTTTTAAATATTTGTCTTGTTCTTCCTTAATATAAATATCACCCCAATCATCCCAGCTAGTATTTTCAAAATTATTTACTGGCAGTTTTATAACATGGAAATTTTTAGCTTTATAATTAGTTTTAATATAAAAATAATCGCCATTATATTCTATTTCATAGAATATTTTGTTTTCTGCGGCTCGTACTAATTTAGGCGTAAAACTATCATCCTGCATAGAAATTACGTAAATTTCATTTTCATTATGATCGCCTGAATTTATAAAAATATATTCATGACTTGCTGATTTCTCACAGCTGATAAAATGAAGAGGGTTTTTTACCTCGAATATTAATTTATCCTGAGTGACCTCTTCACCTAGAAGGTGAAACATTACCTTATCCCAGCGTTGATTCTCATTAATAGTAATATAGAAAAAGCCGTTTAAGTGTTCATGCCAAATTATAGTAGGAGCTACAGCTAAATCTCGATCGTTTGATACAAGAGAATTTTGCGGCATTCGCCTATGCTCACGTACATTTGTACGTTCCGCAGGCTCTTCCTGAGATTCATCTTGTCTGAAGCGATCGAGATTTAGCTGTACATTGCCTAATTCATCAGGTAAGTATTTTTGTTCTTTAAGGTTGTATATTTTGATATTGTATTGTTCATTACCTGTAAAATTAACACTATAAGCCATTAAATTGTGATCAGGTGACATTGCAACTGTAGCAACATCAGTGAAACCGCTATTTGGAGCAAGAAGGTTGACATCTAATATTACTTCTTCCGCTGAATCCATATTATTATGCTTTCTGCAATATATCGGATAATTTTTATTCTCCTCTACTCTATGGTAATAGTAATAATCTTTGTTCTTAACATAAACCGATTCATCGTCTAATTTAACCCGTCCTTTTAATTCTTCAAAAATCTTTTCCTTATCATTTTGTAGATCGGCAAAGAAATTTTCGGTATATTGATTCTCAGCTTTTAAATAATCTAAAATTTTAGAGTCTTCTACATTTGGCCACTTAGGATCACGCAGCCAGTGATAATCATCGTTTATTGTTGCCTCATGAACTTCAAAGTTGTAATTTTGTTTGTCTGTTATTGGTGGTTTCATGTTTTTTATTTTTTTGTGTTGTTATGCCTAAAGTTGTCATTGCGAGGCGCCGTAGGCAACGCGGCAATCTAGTAAAATAATAAAAAAATTCTGTAATCATAATTGTTTACTGGATTGCTTGGTCGAAACTTACAGTTTCTTCTCGCAATGATGATTTTGGTATCTATCAATGACATCGAATTATTGTAGTGTTAAAATCAAACTAATTAATAGGAATAATACAATCAATATAGCAGTTTGCTGATTATGCCAAGCAGATATTTTACTTAAAATATTATCCCAAATAACCTTAAAATTAAGATATTCTGCCGCATCTTCGTTATTGTCTGCCGTTTCTTTATATTTATCGATACTGAAATATATAAATTTTTCAATATATTGGTATAGGTCAAGGTTTATATTTTCTGTCGAAATGCGTGGTATTTTTCTAAATATTAAAGCCAATAACAGTGAGATTGCAAGGATAACTAGCTTAAAGTTAGCAGTATGTGATATTTGAATAGGGTAGAATAAACATATGCATAAAGTTATGATGCAGAAAGAGAGGTAGGTTATAGTTCTTATGTCATTCCCGCGAAAGCGGGAATTAAAGCTTTTATTTTTAAGGTTTTTACTGGATTCCTGCTTTCGCAGGAATGACATAAAGAGAGACGGGAATGACGTAGAACTCTCCATCAACAACCCACATAATACGGTACAAGTTGCTATCTTGGAAAATAGCATTACACTATTCTCGTTTAAAATATTAGCTATTTCATCTTTAATATAAGAAGAACTAATAGGCAGTATAGATGTATAGATCAATATACTAATAACAAATCCGCTTAATAAAATAAAATTAATTTGAATATTCTGAAGATCTTGGTAATTTTTAATATCATACTCATCTTCTATATAAGCGAAATATAAAGCAAATAAACCGTTATATAATATATGTATGAATATAAAGCTTGTAATAAGATAAGCTATATTTGGAGAGTTTATGCTAATAGCCGTTAATATAAAACCAAGCTGTGATACGGTAAGATAACATATTAATCGTTTAAGTTTTTTTTCAATTAGAGAAAATACTAATCCGTAAATGATCATTGATATCCCAAAAAACTTTAATATCTCAAGACCGTTAAATAATTTTAAAATGATAATTAAAGTAACTTTAGTAGTAAAACTAATTAAATATACAATACCGCTACTTGAAGCTATAGGATAGCAATGAACCACCCAGCCGTTTACAAAAATAGCCGAGGCATTAATTAAACAACCTGCAAGTATGAATATTGCTGGTAACTCAAAATTATTTACTGATTCCGTTAAAGAAGTAAAAGTCGTATTACTGGTTGTTTGGATTAGAAGAGTCATACCGATTAAGATTAGCCCGCTGCTGAATAAATGAGTGAGGAAATATTGACGTGCCGGTTTTATCTTTAATTGGTCACAAAAAATAATTATGCAGGCAAAAATCGTCATGAATTCAAGCGAGATTATCATGGAAATAAAATCAGCTGCAAATACGCATATAATAGAGGATAAACAGTATAAACTACCTATTAAGCATTCTAATTTTCTATTTTGGGAAATTGTATAAAGATTTAAAATAGCAGTAACAATTAGAAATGCTAGAGCTATTAGCTGATTTTGTGGGTGAAAATCAAACATAAGCTCAAAATTAGTAAGCGGAAATGTACACTTGGTATTTTGAATAAACATTTTAATCTTTAGAAGAAACTGTTAAAACCTCTAGTCCCTGGATTCTTTTAAAGTCTTTTACATTTAGAGTTAATATCGGGAAACCTTTTGTAATAGTCGTTGCTGCAATAAGCATATCATGAGTTCCTATAGTTGTTTTATACGTTGTGTGTATAAATCATGAATAATACGTGCATATGTATATACTTCTTCAATACCGAAAGGTAATATAGTAAACAGACTTTTTACGTATTCTATAAAAGCTAAACATTTTATACGTTTATTCTCATTCTTGACTCTATCTATTCCTATTAATAGTTCAGTTAACACAATAGGGCTAATATAAGTCTGACCGTAATGTGACCATTGCTTAGTATTTACCTTCCCTCTTTCTAAAGCTATGATTATAGCAGTATCAATAATTAATCCTATTCAACCAATTTTTTAATATCTTGTTTAGTATTGCATCTTATTTCTTCGAGATTTTTCATGTATTAATCAGCATCTTCAGGATCAAGATGTGGAACATTTTTAAAAGCTTCCTCTAAGTCTCTTACTGCTACAGAAGGCTTGATTTCTGCAGGCGTAATCCTTACTACGATATGATTACCTTTTTGAACGTCAAAGCTTCCGCCTTTATAGTAAATTCTATTCATAATATCTGAAAAAGAGCGTACAAATTCTGTTGCTCTAATAATTTGTGCCATATTTATACCTTTGATACTTCAAGATTTGGTACGTCAAATTTCGGGATTCGCCTGTGCTCACATACTATTGTTATTGTACGCTGTGCAGGCGCACTGCTTATTTGACTTCCAACTTTTGAAGTATCTGCAGTATACATATTATATGATTATGTGTAAATTATGTAAATATGTTTATGTAATATAAGCTAAAAATTCTCTGATTAAGATTTGAATAAAATAGAAAAGAGTTACGGCACAGCAGCACATTATTATACTAATTTGCATAGAGTAGGGGAGTGGTTTTGTTACGCTAGATTCTACTAAAGAAGGTTTATAAATAGAGCTTAATATTTTGAGCAGGTAAAGGCTTGAGAATATGCTACTAGCTATTACGACAATCATAACAATGATTTGATTCTGTTTGCTTGCGGCAAGTAATATTGAGAATTTGCTAATAAATCCGCTAAAGATAGGTATACCGATTAATGATAATGAAGAGATAGATATAATAAAAGAAATTAAAGGAAATTCTTTGGATGTACCATGTAAATTCTGTACTTGATCAGCTTTCTTTAAACTGTAAATACTTCCCATACTATAAAATAAGCAGATTTTTGTAAAAGAATGTGAAACTAAATGGAGTATTGCGGCTCCAAGTGCCTTAGGTGTTAACATGAAAGCACTAAGCAATGCAAGGCTTAATTGGTTCATAGTGGAGTAGGCGAGTATTTTTTTGATATTATCCGTGTCTAGGGCTTTGATTGAGCTATAAAATATGCTTACTATCGGTACAAAAATTAACCAGTTAAACTCGGCAAATATCATTTGTAAATACGATAAACCGAATATATATAATAGGATTTTGTAAATACAAAATAATCCGGTTTTAACCACTATTACGGCATGTAGCAAACTACTAATGGGGTAATGTGCAACCATCGCAGCAGGAAGCCATGAATGCACCGGAAAAATTGCAGTTTTAGCAATACCGCAAATAAACATTAACAATAAAATAATTGACTGGTTTTTGGAAAAATAATTTTCTACTAAACTCCCACTTGCAAAATCTCCGTTACCGGCTTTAGTATAAATAATTATCACTGCCGGTAAAAATAATATTGTGGCAGAAATCATCAGAATTTTTAGATATTTATATAACCCGCTAAGTACTATATTATTTTTGGTATGTCCTATTAAAAAAGCTGTAGAAATAGTTAAAAGCTCATAGCAAATAAACATCGTGAATAAGTTGCTAGATAAAGCAATTAAAACACCGATTAGAATAGTTAAGTTAAAGAAAAATAAGAATCTAGAAGAATAGTCTATATTATTAATAGCAAGATATTTAGGAGTGTAAAGTAAAGCACAAATCCATAAAAAACCTATTAAGCTTAAGAAAATAATCCCTAAAGGTTCAAGATGGAATCCTATAGAGTAATTACCGAATATATTAAATTCAAATCCTGCTCTAATACCTTTTAAAAACAACCAGTCTATAATTAAAATATTACCGAAGAAAAAAATAGCGATAGTAACAAGTAAAAAATTACGTATAAAGCTATCTTTTTTAGTGGCATACGGGCTAGTTAAGTTTAATGCACCAACTAGCAAAGTTGATAGAATCAAAAGACTCGGAGTAGTAAATTGTGTAATCATGATAAGCTGTTATATTTTTTTTGATAGTATGGTTAGAGCATTACCTGTATGGCTCTCTATGTCATGCCTAGCTAAAAGTGGGAATCCAGAAAAAGCGAGATAAATCATGCTTTTAGTTTTAAAAACTTACTGTGTTTATATTTTTTAATTACTGGATTCCCGCTTTCGCAGGAATAACAATAGTACCATTTTATAATGGTAAGATAACGATCCTACGGAGCTAAGTAAAATTATAATAAAATCTAATAGTAGATTTTGTGTTAATAATAATTCAAGAATATTTACTTTGATAAAAAATAATGGACTGATAGGTAAGCCACAGCTACAAATAATAGCAATTATTATTAAAACTTTGTTAGGCTCTCTTTTATAGCTTTCATTATAAGCATCTATCAAGAAAAGAGCTATTTTATTTATACTATCCGCAAGTAATAAACTTGGTAAAACTATTATACCGTTTTCGGTTACGTATAATAAAAATACGTAACCTATTTGAGTGAAACATGAATAAATTATAATATTCTTGAAATCTTTTGCTTGGTAAGCAAAATACGGGGCTATAATAAGAGTAGCTAAAGCGATAGGTTTGATAAAATTTGTAATAGCCGTTTTAATTGTCTGATAGCCTATAATAATATAAGTAAATTTATATATTATATATATTCCTATTATAGTAGAAATCCCTGCTAAATATACTAAAATAACTGAAGCCGTGTTATTATAAGCTCTCATCATCCAAAAATGCATAGGGAAAAAAGCTGTTTTTAAAATAGCACCTATTAAGAAAAAACCAATAGCTATAGTGATTATACGGGAATTAGTATGTTCTTGTAAATAAGCTGCAATTTCTGCCATATTCAAACTACCCGTAATGCTTAGCAAAAATCCTATAGATATAAGAATAAGAGTTGCACCGATACTACCTATTATCAAATAATCAAAAGCTCCGATTAAAGATTTTGGATTATTACCTGAGGCTATCAGGACATAGCTACTAAGTGCCGAAATCTCTATAAATATATATAGATTAAAAAAATCGTGAGTAGCAATCATCCCTAAATAGCCCGTATGAGCGAATAATAATATACCGTAAAATAAAGATTTTCTATTATTGTTTATATATTTTAAGATAGTTTGATTAGTAATCTTATGACAAAAAACTAAAAAGAATAATAAAACCAAGTTAAGATAAATAATAATAGCTTGGTTTAGTGCATTTAGCCGATATTCTATTCCTGTTTTTGAAGTCCATCCTCCCATGGTGTAAGATAGTTCCGTATTTTGTATAATGCTATATCCATAAACACTGACCAAAAGGCTAGATAAAATGCAAATCGTAGTAATTACTCGTGCAAAGGTAATAAAGCGAAAAGATATTATTGAGAGTAAAGCCCCGAATAAAGGGAATAATATTTGTATGATAGGGACATGGTTAGCTAGAATCATTTATCAAAATTAATTTCATTTTCTGATATTGTACCAAAATGTTTATAAATTTGATATAGTAAACTTAAAGCTACGCTAAGAGTAGCAAACCCAACTACTATAGCAGTTAGCATTAATACATGAGGCAAAGGGCTAGTGTAAGTAGTGACGCCCTCTTGTAAAATAGGTACACCGCCTGTTTTAATTTTCCCGATACTTAAATAAAATACTAACACCGAACTTTGAAAGATTCCAAGCCCGATAATTTTATGAATATAATTACGACTTGTAAGCATTATAAATAAGCCGCTAGTTAGTAAGATCAAGGCAAAGAAATATATTAAATGATGCATAATTATATTGTTATTGTAAGAAAAGCATTGTTACGTGAATGTGAATCAGTTTCATCGTCATTGCCACGCTCCTTTTAGTCGCTCGCAATGACATTGGTAGACATTAATACATTTTGAAAGACTGATTAAATACGCATGTGACTTTTTTGCCCTTACGTATAGCGAGCTTAGGAAAAACCTGTTCAAGGATCACCATATTAGGATTATCTTGAGCAAGGCGATAATTTACTAAAGATTCTCGAAGTGAATCATCTACAGCAAAAATACCGGAAATTTCAGCGTTTTTATCTCTAAATTGCAGATAAGTAAACTCGCCGTCATCAAAAATTTTAATAGGAGCTATTTCTTCGCTGCCGCTAATATAGTAATTAAAGTTATATTTTTCAGGATGAGTCAGGTCGGGACTTGCTAGGGCAGCAGAAAAAGTTTGCATATGACCGCTCATATTGTCATTTTCGTCATCCGGATAAAGAAACTTTACGTTAAAGACCATTTCAGGATCACGCATATCAAGAGTTTCGGCGGCATATAGTTCAAAGAAGTAAGTCCGTTTATTAGTAATTAAAGTCATATTAGTAGTAGCATCCGGTTCCATCGGTTTAATAAAAATCCTATGACCGGCAGGTACTATTTGCCATGAAGTAGTATCTCCCATAGAAATACTTACTATTTCCTCGTCTCTGGCTAGTTCTATACTTGCTTGATAGCCGTAATATCCTGTGAATTTGAAAACATCGTCAGGGTTATAAGTCATAACTCTTAGACGTGGGTCTCGACCTAGAGGTCGTGATATAGTAAGAGCAAATACATCTAATGTAAGTATTATAAAAGTACAAAATATTATTAGTTGCTTCATATTATTTCTGATTTTTATTCCTTAATAACTTTAGCTTGTAACTAGTAACGGTAAAATTGAACGGCATATCAGGTGATGTACTTGTACTGATAGAATCCATTATAAATCCGATTCTTGCTTCCCATACCATATTTTCTAAAATTGCACCCGTACTATTTTTTGCCAATGATTCAAAAGTAACAACTGCCTCGTTATCGTTTATATTGTTAATTGATAATATATTAATTGAGCGTCTATATAGTTTTTGATATCTTATGACCGGTGATAATGGGTTATCAATATGCATAAAATTAGCAAATTGCATATAAACAATACTCGTAGAAGCATTTTTGATAAAGGTAAATTGTTCTTTTAATATATCGTAATTGTATTCTTCTCGTTGGTTTACATAATTCTGAAGCATAATATTTGCAACAGAGATATAAGGATTTGCTAATGTTGAATGTTTAGTATTAGTAACGGTAGCTTGTTTTTCGGCATCATCTTTTATTAAATAACTCACTTTTTTGTTTATTGGTAGCAATATATTGATATTTATACAAATTAAGGTTAATAATAAGGTAAAAATCGTGCATATTAAAAGCAGAAGACTTCTATGACTTAACGGTAAGATATACTTAAAATTATACCATTTTCTTGCATCAATAAAATATTCGCCGGATTTTATATATTCTTGTATTGCGTTGGCTAATGGGTCCATAATTACTAGATTAATATCTAATTTTATTCTGTTTTAACTCTATCATAATTATAATATGATTATGATTTGTTAATTTAATGTTATTTAAGCTATAAAATAGGTTTATATTGTTGCTACAATACCAAATATTGTTTAACTTTAAAATTAAAATAAATAAATTATAAATTAAAATTATACAATAACAATTATTGATGTTAGTTATTATGTTATACTCGTCCTACTTGAAAAATTGGCGACAATGTGTCTTTATAAGTCCACAGGTAGCCACGTATTAAGTATACGCTCTGCTCCCAAGCTGAACTGCGTATAACGACTCTTTATTTACTTCAGAGTATAATAGTTTACAATCTTTTTAATATTTTTTTATATTTATAAATAGATTTTTTCAAAAAATGCTTGTGAACTATTGTATAGTAAGGTAATTTTAAAATAGTAACAAGATAATTTAATAATGTATAATTAGAATGTTAAAATCTAGAATGTTAAAATCCTTAAAGCTTCTATTAGTATTAATTATGCTTGCTCAATTGTTGTCATGTACCCCTTCAGCTCCTTATGAAATTAAAAGCCCGTGCGTTTCTGCTGATATAGATGATGGCTCGAGTGTAAGCGTAAATCCTTGTATAAGAAGACCTGTTAATTCAGTAAATATAGCATAAAAGTAATAGTTTTACACAATAACAATGTAATAATAAAAATACCTTTGATATGAATAATATATTTGGCTTCTTTAAATCAAGTAATAACTTGCAAAGCGGTTCAGGAGATACACAAACGCAAGAAAGTATTAAATCGGCTAATCCTTTAAAAATTACTCAGAATTGGTATGAAGAGCGATCTGATAAGTTACTTGTTCAACGTAACTTACTTATCATATTAATAATACTATTAACCATTTTTATGGTTATATCAACTTTAGTAATAGCATTTGTAGTAAAATCTAAACGGTTTGATCCTTTTGTTATTCAGCTTAATAGTAATACCGGACGTGCCTCGGTGGTAGAACCTATTTCATCACCGGTGTTAACGGCGGATGAGTCTCTTACAAGATATTTTATAAAGAAATACATAACGGCACGGGAAACATATAATCCGGTTGATTTTGCGACGATAGCTCGTACGACAATAAGATTATTTTCAACAAGTAGTGTTTATTACAATTATCTTGGCTATATAAGAAATAAAGATTTTGATCCTACTTTAAAATATAAAGAAGAGAATACTACATTTTTAGTAATAAAATCATGGTCAAAAATCGCAGCAGATAAATATATAGTTAGATTTTCTGTAAATGAAACATCAGGAAACCAATTAGTTTATAATAAAATAGCGGTAGTAAGTTATGCTTATGTGCCTATGCAATTAACAGATTCAGAACTTGATGTAAATCCGGTAGGGTTTCAAGTTAACGGATATAGGGTAGACGATGACAATAGTTAGATTTTATTTTTTAGTTTTTATATTATTAAGCGGTTTTACAGTACAACGAGAATGTCCGCTTGTAGATGATACATGTAATAGTAGTAATAATTATGTAGATGATTTATCTATAACTAAAGATAATAGGATAAAAACTTATATATATAATCCAAATGAAGTTTATTTATTAGTTTTGCATTTTGGCTTTCAATCGCATATAGAATTTGCTAAAAACGAAGAAATCCAAAATATAATTCTTGGGGATGCTTATGCTTGGAAAATAACTCCTTTGGCAAATAGATTATTTATTAAGCCTCTTGAAAAAGATATTCGTACAAATATGACTATTATAACTAATAAAAGAATATATGAATTTGATATCGCTTCTACGGAACTTATGATGGGTAACGAAAGGGATTTAGTATATGTAATTAAATTTTACTACCCTAAGAAAAATAGTAATTACATGGCAAGATTTTAATCGGTGTCATTTCTGCGTAGATATGTCATTGCGAGCAGCAGTAGGCTGTGTGGTAATCTCATGAAATAATACAAACTCCTGAGATTGCAGACGTACAATTGCTCTGCGATTTCCTCGCAATGACGGAAAAACTGATCCACGCAACAATGACAATAAAAACACTTTAACTAATATAATTTAATTTAGATATGGCTGAAGAGCAAAATAACAATCATAATACCGGTTTTTTATCAGGAGCAGATTCTCCTGAAGTACAAAGAGAATTATCAAAAGTTTCGGTTAGCTTTAATAAGAGTATTGCGATAGTAGTCATAATTTGTGGTATTTTTATATATATTTTTTATACTCTTTTTTTTGGTACTGAAAAAGAAGAAATACCGGAGACTCAGATACCGAGTAATATTGTAAAACCTGTTATGGAGGTTGATGATAATATTCCGGAGATTCCAAAGTTACCTGATCCACCTAAGCTTGAGACGCCCACTGCGCCTCCACCGCCTCCGGTAGTAAAAGTTCCACCGGTCTTACCTCCTACTACTCCTGTAGAAGAGAATAAAGACAAAACGCTTTCATTGCCGCCGGTTTCGTTGCCTTCGACTTCAGGAACGTTAGTTGAGAGCGATGCAGAGAAGCAACGTCGTGAAGCAAAAAGAAAATCAGCTATAGTGTTAATTGGTGGTGTAGAGCCTAAAAAAACATCGGAACAGATTACGGCAGAAGTGACCTTTAAAGATCGCGGTGATATGTCTTTGGTTCTCGGACGCGGTAAATTAATTGATGCAGTCCTTGAGACGGCAATAAATAGTGATCTCGGCGGTGAAATAAGAGCCATTATTAGTAGAGACGTATTTTCTGAGAAAGATAAAGTTATATTGATACCGAAAGGGTCAAAAATATTCGGTAAATATGCAACCTCAACTTCGTCAGATAGTTACGGTAGAGTTTCTATAATATGGGATAGAATCGATTTAACTAACGGTTATACTATAGAATTCAATTCACCTGCAGTTGATAATTTAGGTAGACCAGGATTACAAGGAAGAGTTGATAATAAATATAAAGAACAATTTGTAAATGCCGTATTACAATCCGCCTTTAATATAGGGCTTGCTAAAGTCCTTGATAAGTTAGTGCCGCCTCCTATAGATTCTCAGGCAGCTGCTACCAATAGTGCTACGGCAACACAATTGTTAAATACTGCTCAAACTATTGCGTCTAATACTGCTATGAATGCAAATACTAGGATAGTTACAATTTGTACTAATATACTTGCTGCTATTACCGATAAAACTTCGACTGCTTATACTACTATGACTCAAGCATGTACAACCGCACAAACTGCTTCTTCAGCGAATACTGCTGAACAGAGACTTCAAACCTTAGTACAGGCAGTTAATACGGCAGCTGCAAGTTTGCTTACTACTACCTCTATAGCATCAACTCCGACGCAAGCACAACAAGCTTCTACTCAAGCTTTTACGGATGTGACGAATGTTGTACAAAATATGATAACTCAGCAGCAGTTTAAGCTGACGACAACGGTTAATCAAGGTACGCCGGTTAGAATATACGTTAATAAGGATTATAAATTCCCAAAAGCCGTTTTATTAAAATCGAAGGTAATGAAATGAATGAAGAATTTGCAGCCTTAGAGACGTTTTTACTTCCTTTTAAAAATTTATTTGCTGAAGACGGTATTAACGAAATTATGGTTAATAAGCCCGGAGAAGTATGGGTTGAAAAAAAAGGCGATATATATTCTCAGCAAATACCGGAACTGGATAGCGAACATCTACTTGCATTAGGGAGTTTAGTCGCTCAATCTACCGAACAGATGATTTCAGAAGAAAAACCGCTTCTTTCGGCAACTTTGCCGAATGGCTACCGTATTCAAATAGTATTTCCTCCTGCTTGTGAGATAGGACAAATCATTTATGCTATAAGAAAGCCTAGCGGTATGAATCTAACTTTAGATGAATATGCTAAAATGGGGGCATTTGATGATACTGCAACAGAGAGTTTAGTAGATGAAGATGCAGTAATTTTAAATAATTTCTTAGCTGAAAAAAAGATTAAAGAATTTATTAGACATGCAGTTGTTTCAAAGAAAAATATCATAATTAGCGGTGGTACTTCAACCGGTAAAACTACTTTTACTAATGCGGCACTCACTGAAATACCTGCAATAGAAAGATTAATTACTGTAGAAGATGCTCGTGAGGTTGTGCTATCAAGCCATCCTAACAGAGTGCATTTACTGGCTTCCAAAGGAGGACAGGGGCGTGCAAATGTTACTACTCAAGATTTAATAGAGGCTTGTTTGCGTTTAAGACCAGATAGGATTATAGTAGGTGAGCTTCGAGGTAAGGAAGCTTTTAGTTTTTTGCGTGCTATTAATACAGGTCACCCCGGTTCAATATCAACACTACATGCTGATAGTCCCGCTATGGCTATTGAGCAGTTAAAGCTTATGGTTATGCAAGCAGATCTTGGTATGCCGCCTGAAGAAGTAAAGAAGTATATTTTAACCGTTGTAGATATCATTGTGCAGTTAAAACGCGGTAGCGGCGGGAAAAGATATGTTTCGGAAGTATATTATAAGAAGAACAAGAACGTTGAGGGAATGGTTTAAAAACGTCATTGCGAGGAAATTATGAAGTAATTGACGAAGCAATCTCAGGCCACAATCCTGAGATTGCCACGCTCCTTTTAGTCGCTCTCAATGACGTAAAAATTACTCCACACAAAAACTAATATATAAGAATAAACTAGGAATAATAAACTAGGAATATCAATTCATGAAATGGCATAAGATACTTAAAGTTACTAGAAATATATTCGGTCATGCTATAATTCATCCGGTTGTTATTTTTTGTACCATTTGGATAAGCGGTGCATTTGTTGCAATTTTTACTAATGAGGTTGGAGCTTTAGGTATAGATATAAATGCTATAAATATTGCTTATAAGTGGGCTTACTGGCTTATTAACGTTTGGGGGCAGTTAAAAATTGCCGACTATAATTATTTAAAATTGAAGCTACTTGCCTCTCTTCTCGGTCCGTCTATTATTGTTATAATATTTTACATTAAAAATTTTGAAAGAATAAAATCATTACAATTTTTCAAACAAGATGAAAAAGTATATGGAGATGCAAGCTGGGCTAATCCGTCAGATATAGAGGCTGCAGGTCTTAGATCTAAGAAAGGTATGCTGATCGGTGTTGATGCCGGTGGATATTTTGTTGCAGACGGGTTCCAGCATGCTTTATTATTTGCTCCTACTGGTTCAGGTAAAGGTGTAGGGTTTGTGATACCTAACTTGTTATTTTGGGGTGATTCGGTAGTAGTGCATGACATAAAGCTTGAAAATCATGGGTTGACAAGTGGTTGGCGTGAGAAGCAAGGACAGAAAGTTTTTGTATGGGAGCCTTCTAATCCTGATGGTGTTACTCATTGTTATAATCCGATTGATTGGGTTAGTACTAAGCCTGGTCAAATGGTCGATGACGTTCAAAAAATTTCAAATCTTATAATGCCGGAAAAGGATTTTTGGAATAATGAGGCACGAAGCTTATTTTTAGGTGTAACTCTATATTTAATAGCCGATCCTGCTAAAACTAAATCTTTCGGTGAAGTAGTGCGTACTATGAGGAGTGACGACGTAGTTTATAATCTAGCGGTCGTACTCGATACGCTTGGTGGTGTAATACATCCTGTTGCATATATGAATATTGCTGCATTTTTGCAAAAAGCCGATAAAGAGCGTTCCGGCGTAATATCTACAATGAACTCATCGCTTGAATTATGGGCAAATCCACTTATTGATTCAGCTACAGCATCTTCTGATTTCAATATACAAGAATTTAAAAAAGTAAAAACAACCGTATATGTAGGGTTAACACCCGATAATATACAGCGTTTACAAAAATTAATGCAGGTGTTTTATCAGCAGGCGACAGAATTTTTAAGCCGCAAAATGCCGGATTTAAAGGAAGAGCCGTATGGAGTAATGTTCTTACTTGATGAATTCCCAACGCTTGGGAAGATGGATACTTTTAAAGCCGGTATAGCTTATTTTAGAGGTTATAGAGTTCGTTTATTTTTAATTATTCAAGATACCCAGCAGTTAAAAGGAACATATGAAGATGCAGGGATGAATTCTTTCTTATCTAATGCAACATATCGTATTACTTTTGCTGCTAATAACTATGAAACGGCAAATTTAATATCGCAGCTTGTCGGTAATAAGACGGTAGAACAAAGATCATTTAGTAAACCTTTATTTTTTGATCTTAATATTTCTACTAGAACCCAAAACGTTTCTCAGGTTCAAAGAGCTTTACTTTTACCTCAAGAAGTAATACAGTTACCGAGAGATGAGCAAATTGTTTTAATAGAATCCTTTCCGCCTATAAAATCTCGTAAAATTAAGTATTACGAAGATAAGTTTTTTACTAGTAGATTATTACCGCCGACTTTTGTACCTACTCAAGTACCTTTTGACCCTAGGGCAAATAATAATGAGTCTTCTGAAGAGACCGAAACAATAACTGTTCCGGAAAATAATGAGTAAGATCCAAAAATGCGTTCAGCTATTATTGATATCGGTTCAAATGCTTTAAGAGTTGTAGTTTATGAAAGTGATGAACTTGGAGCGCCGGAAATTTTTAATTATAAATTTAGAAATTATCTTACAAATTTACTTAATTTAGATAATTTAGACGTAAAACATCAAACATATTTATCCCTACAATATCTTATTCATATTTTTACCAAACTGTCCGTTACTAATATTAGATGTGTTGCAACAGCTATACTGAGGGGGCATCCTAAAGCAGATGAATTCAAAGCTATAATTAAAAAGAGATTCAATATTGATATTGAAATTATCTCAGGTGAACGTGAAGCTTATTTAACTGCTGCCGGATTAATTTCCGGTATTAGTGATGCTTTCGGTATTGTAGCCGATCTTGGAGGTGGAAGTCTTGAGATTGCACAGATTGGAAATAAAAAAGTCGGTAAATTAAAATCATTGCCGCTTGGTACAAAAATTATTGCTAGTAGCAATTTTGGTGATGTTGGGCTGATTACTAAAATGCTAGAGGAAGAATTTGGAGCTGCACATTATCCTAATTTATATTTAATTGGCGGTGCATTACGTTTAATGAGCCGTATATACATGGAGTCTATAAATTATCCCCTTAAAAATTTACATAATTTTGAAATAAATCGTGTAGAGTTTGAGTTATATTTAGAGAAATTATCGCAAATCGACAAATTAAAGCTGAGTTATTACGAGCAGAAAGCCATAAATTATAATGCAGTTTTAGTAATAAAAGCAATGATTAAGGTATTTTCACCGGAAAAAATTATTATCTCAAATTACGGCTTAAAAGAAGGAGTAAGATTTGATTCGTTGCCGTCTCATGAAACAGAAAAAGATATTATTTATGAGAGGGTGAAGAGATTAGTAAAATTTGATAGAAATATATGTAAAATTGAAAAATATATTGAAGCAGTACAATATCTTTTAATTAATTCCGATGCCACGACTCTTATTATTATTGAACTCGCTATAATGCTAGCACAATATAATAAAAATATTGATAAAACGCTCAGAGCAAATTTTGTTTCGGAATTTATATTATCTTCAGATATTCCTTTTAGTCATAGACAGCGTCTTATGCTAGGTATTGCCCTTACGGTTACTTATACTGCTAAAACTGATATGCAGATTAATAAAATAGCTAAGAAAATGATTAGTAAAAGTGATTATTACAACAGTCATATAATCGGTTATTATATAAAAATTGCTAGAGAAATTGATGGGCCGGAATTTCAAGAGCCTTCTTTTTCGATTAAATTAAAAGACGATAAATTTTTACAAATTAATGCTTCAAATATCTTGCCTAAACAAGTCTTTGAAAAGGTTTGTGAACGTTTAAAAGATATAAGTTCTGCTAGAAAAAATATTAGGTATAATTTTAGTGATTAGGCTTTTTTTGTTATAGTGCCGGATAGTTTTCGGAAAACCAGTGATGTCATCCCTGCGAAGGCAGGGATCCAGGCTACAAAAATCTTGATTGCAAAGATTTTTTTATTATATTGTTTGACTTTTAAAGTAAAATCTTTAAAGTGCTGGATTCCTGCTTTCGCAGGAATGACATAAAAAGCACCACACAACAATAGCTAAATTAATTACGCTCCATCAAATGTGTCACAATTATATTCCTTTGTACATCCTATAATAGTAGATTCCATTTTAGGAACTATGTGTTCCTCCCAAAAATCTGCCAGCGGTTGAATTGCATTAATAATACATGAATCTTCGATGGGATGCAATAAATTATCTATACTAATTTCTAGATACCTAACTATGAACTCTGCAGCTCTATCATCTGATTCTCTGTGTATAAGATCTCTAATTCTTTCTAAGTAGTAAACTTGCTCGCTAGTAAGATCTTTATCTTTTATTATTTGCGGTAGAATCTTGGTTAATATACATTGCAATTGAACTTTTTGATCAGTTGCAAATAATTCATGATAATCCTGTTCTTTTACACAAGGTAATTTTAGTAAATTAATAATTAAATTGGTCATAATATGGGCATGAGAATTAGTTTTTATAACTTCCTGTAATTCTCTTGTATCTGCTTTTTCCGGTCTATAATTATTAAAGTAAAATATAGGTAATATAGTCTCGTTTTTTAAATATTTAATCAATTCTTTACTATCGTTATATTTACTACTAATTTCATTTCTTTCCTCTGGTGTTAATATTAAATTTGCCGTTAAATCAAGTATTGGTTTTGCCGCTCTCCTATATTCATATGAACTATTAATTAAGCGCTTTAAGCTTTCAAAATTTGAAAACTATTATTTAGTGGGATACTTGCATTGCAAAAAATTTTCTCTATTGCATAATGTCTAAATTCATGTGCTATTATTGATTCTAAATTTAATTTTTCTTCGCCTATACATATTAGGTTATTGTCTCAATCGTAATGAAAAAATGATTTATTATCAAATATTATTTTTAGGCTATCTTGCACTTTAATATTAGCCGCTATATAGGCTAATAACTTATTTGTAGGTCCCCATTGCAAAAGCTTTGTATAGTTATGAAGAATTATATTGTCATTTAAATCGCTTACATTGTAAGTCCTTGTCATTAAAATAGTAATATCACAGTTTTCGCTATAAATTACTTCTGCAATCGTTGATAATTTTTCTATTTTAAATTTTGCAATATTAAGTTCTTCAATATTTATCTCAATTTTATTATCTTCAATAAAGCTTTTAAACTCTTGAAAACTTAAATAACTAGCTAATTTTTTAATTCAAATCCTTCTATTTTAAGTTCACTAATTGCATTGTTATTTTGCTCCTCAATCGCTCTCTTCTTAAACTTAATCAACTCTTGCAACATGCTGCTTTTTGTATCTCTATATTTGTATAGTACCAAAATTTATAAATGTTGCTACATCAAGCATAGATATATCATCAATGTTATGTATATATCTATCGTATTCAGCAGAAGTAAAGTGGCTAGGGTTAGCATAAGAAATAATAAGTTTATATGCTTCTAGATCAAATGACGTAATGGCATGATGTTGTAACCCTAACAAATTATAGCTGTTCTTAGATGCTAAAATTGATTTTATTTCGTCATATTTTTTAGTTTTTATAAAATTTTATTAGCTTATTCAAAGCTGTTGTGGGGCATTGTGAATAATATTCAGATGGTAAAGACATGTTTTATATCCTATCAAGTTGCTATATTTCATGGTAATATGTTTTATAATAAATAGTATATCTTTCTATTTGTAAAGAAATAATTTTAATTACATTAACGAACATTAACATCTTATTAAGCTCTCTTAGTCTACCTCCCAAATCATTATATAATCCTGAAAACAACAAATATATTAGGATATATGATAAAAAATTATTGGAAAAAGTTTTGGAAAAATGGTACTACCAAATCACAAAATTTTATTGAACTAAACGACATTGCATATGGTAATTTAAAAAGAGTCAGAGTCGGCATAGAAGCTTATCGAGAAAATGTTATAGTATATAGATGTATTAATTTAATTGCACAATCGACGGGACATGTTCTGTGGAAAGTGCTTAAAAGTAAAACTGGAGAAGTAATATTAGACCATCCGGTGCATTATTTACTAAAAAACCGAATCCCAAAAAAGCCGGAGCGGATTTTGTTAGTGAGCTAATTGCAAGCAAATTATTATTCGGTAATAGTTATATTTTATCAGCTCTAGACTCGTACCCTAAAGAGATTTATTTACTACTGGCTCTTGCTATGGGACTTGTTATAGAACATAACAATTTAGTTGCTTATTTTGATTTGCCCAAATTATTTTTCCGTTAACTCTTGCAGTACCGAAAATTAGCGGTATAGGTTCACCGTAATTAGCTTTTACATATTTAAAACTTTCTTTGAAATTTTTAATATTGTCATATTCTATCGGTTCATGATTTAGTTGATCTAAATACTCACCAAGCATTTTGCCAACAAATCTTCTCACGCTTGAAAATATGCCGCCACCAAATGCATTTCCAACAGTACCGCCAAGCGAACTAAAAAAACTTCCAAACATATTTACCATATTATAATTTAATATGGATTGATATTAGTAGTATGATATGGTAACACTAATATATGTCATTCCTACGAAAGCGGGAATCCAGAAAAAATAACCTTAATAATTGGTACATGTTTGACAAAATAAACATATAAAATCACAGGGTGACATGCTGCCTTTAAAAAAATGGAAATCATAAATGTTTAAAAAATATATATTTATTCTAATATTATTTATTGCTTCTATAGCTCGTGCAAAAATTATAGAAGTGGATAGTCTAAATAAAATAAAACAAGATTTTAAAGAAAATTATAATAAAAATTATGTACCTCAGGATTTATTAGTAGTAACGGTTCTAGATGAATTTTTGTTTAAGTCTTTAGTGCCTATCGTTGAACAGCTTGATAAAGACATTTATCTTACACTAACTCCTCTTTTACGTAATATTAATAAAAATTCAAAAGCTATTTATATAAATCAATTGATTTTAACTAATGATAGTTATAAGAAAGAATTACAAGAATCTGATTTTCCAAATTTTGTAAATGAAATGAGTAATAGTAAAATCCCCATAATAGCAGTAAATGATGGGTTTACCGGTAGTTTTAATAATATTCCTAAATTTGAGATATGGTTTGCCGATTATTTAAAGAAAAATTTCGATATTGACTTTTCAAATAGTTTTCCAAACAATAATTATATTATTTTTAATAATTTAGACAGTTTTGCTAATACTTATCCAGTATTTTATAAGGGTATATTGACAAGTAATAATATATCGGAAGCGGAAATGGTGCTCAATTTCCTTGTTCAAATGAATTTTATACCGAAATGCTTTATAATGATTAGTAGTAGCATAGAATTACTAAGCTCAATGGAATTTCAACTTAATAGCTATAGTTCTAATATATTATTTATTGGTTATCATTATAATAATAAAAATACTCCGAAAAATAAAGATGTTGCATATTATACTAAACTGATTAATGATTTAATATCTCAAATAAATAAGCTAAAAAGAAATAATCCATCTTTAAAGAATAATAATGCAAAAGGTAAAAATCCTTATGACACGAATAAATAAAGTTTTATTGAGTTTACTTTGCTTAGTTATTTCGTATGCGGGCTACGGTCAAATTATTCCTACTTACTCCGTAGATTCAGTAACAATGAAAAACTTATTACCGAAGATAGATGCAGATACGCTGGTACTTATAAATATAGATAATACTATCATAACACCGAAATCCAAATTATTTCGATATCAGGATAATTCTTATATAAATTTTACTAAATATTTATATAGTCTTGCAGCGGATAACGCATCAGTTAATAAAACTATTGCAAAATTGATAGTGCAGCGTCAAATGATGCTTGTTGAATCTAAATGGGTAGATTTAATTAATAAGATGAAACAGCAAGGTGCAACGGTTTTAGGTCTTCAGGAAATAACGGCCCCATGTAATTTAATTGAAAATTATGAAGGATGGTTATATACCTTACTTTACGGACTCAATATTAATTTTACTAATAAAGTTAATGATAAAGATGTATTTAGATTTAATCCAAGCGATGCTGAAGCCCCTATTTTTTATTTAGGTATAATATTTACCGGTAATATAAATAGAGTAAAAGCTCTTATAGAGTTCTTAAAAATTATACCAAAACAACCTAAAAAAATAGTAATTTTTGCAAATAATAAAAAAGATTTAGAAAATATGGACTCTTATTTAAGTATGGTTGATATAGGATATTATGGAATTGAATATTTGGGGTGGCAAATGTTACCGGGGTCACCTGATCATCAAATCGCTGAGTTGCAGCAATCTACGTTTTTAAATACCGGTCAGTGGTTAGAAGATGATACAGCTGCAAAGATGTTAAATAAATAATTATGAATGACAATTTAATTAATGCTTTAAAAGATTTAATTATTAATACCGGCAAGATTGCACTAGATATAAAAAAGGCAGGAATATTGACTGATATTAAATCAGATGGGTCAGTAGTTACTAATGCCGATAAGGAAATTAGTAAAATAATTTATCAAACTCTACAAACCTTAACCTCTCAAATAGCTATAGTATGTGAAGAGCAGCCGCTACCTATATTCAGCAGTGATACTTTTTGGTTAATCGATCCTATTGATGGGACATGGAGCTATGTAAACGGTAAAAGTACGTATACGGTCAATATAGGGCTTATTGAAAACGGTTTTCCAACCATCGGCTTGATATATCAACCTGAAACAGCAAAGCTATATTATACCGATGTAAACGGTCGGTTAAAAATCGAACAGAATTCTAAAGAAATATTTGTTAATCATGAACCTAAACATGAAGAGCTTAATGCGGTAATAGGTTTTTATAATTCAAATAAAGCTACTAGAGAATTTTTAAGTAAGTATTCATTCAGTCAAATAAATGCAATAGGCAGTTCAATTAAACTATGCTTAATTGCTGAAGGAGCAGCTGATATATATCCAAAATTCGGTCAAACTATGGAATGGGACATAGCGGCAGGTCATGCTTTAATTAAAGCCGGTGGTGGTAATATTTTAGATACGCATGGACAAGAAATTACTTACGGTAAAGAGAGTTTCGCTAATCCTAATTTTTTCGCCTGTAGTAAATATTGGTTGGAAATGGAGGCAAGGTTGCATAGATACTAGATCGTCATTGTGAGCAGCCGTAGGCTGCGTGGCAATCTCATGAAGTAATAACAAACTCCTGAGATTGCTTTGTCAAAACTTGCAGTTTTTCCTCGCAATGATGAAAAAACTGATCCACGCAGGTACTGCCAAACTCGCATCAAACCAACTTCTTTAACTCATAAATTAACTCAAGTGCTTCTTTAGGGGATAGTTTATCAGGATCGATAGTGCTGAATTTTTCATCTAATTTGCTGCTTATAGTAGTTTTATTAGGTTCAAGATTAAACAAACTCAAATTATTTGATTCCGTTGATAAAATATTTTTTCCTTTACCTGTAGAAGTTTTTTCAAATTTAAGCAGAATCTGCTTAGCTCTGTTTATAACACTCGCAGGAAGACCTGCAAGAGCCGCAACATGAAGACCGTAGGACCTATCGGCAGCACCTGATATAATATTATGTAAAAATAGAATATCTTTACCTGACTCCTCAATAGCAATAGTATAATTTTGCAAAGCCGGTAGGAAATTACTCATAACGGTTAGCTCATGATAGTGCGTTGCAAATAAACAGCGACATTTCAGCTTATCATGAATATATTCAAGCACCGACCATGCTATAGATACCCCATCATAAGTGGATGTGCCTCTACCTACCTCATCAAGTATGATTAGTGAGTTTTTTGTAGATTGAGCAAGAATTGCCGAGGTTTCAAGCATCTCTGCCATAAAGGTCGATTGTCCCTTAATTAAGTCATCGGCAGCACCTATTCGGCTAAATATTTTGTCGACTACCCCTATTTTAGCACTTTTTGCCGGCACAAACGAACCTATCTGAGCAATGATTGCAATAATGGCGTTTTGACGTAAAAAAGTACTTTTACCTGCCATATTAGGACCGGTAATTAACCAGATACGCTCAAGCTCCGATAAATGACAATCATTATATACAAAGCTTTTGCTTTCTTGCTGTAGTGCTTTCTCTACTACAGGATGCCGTCCTTTAACGATATCAAAGCTTAAATCATCGGTAAACTCAGGCTTAACATAATCATATTCATCAGCGATATAAGCAAAATTACAAAATACGTCAAGCCCGTTTAAGGAGCTTGCAAGCATTCGTAAATAGGAAGCTTTTTCGATTACTTGGCTACAAATATCCGCATATAATTCTTTTTCTAAGCTTATTACTAAGGTTTTAGCGTTGACTAACTCACTTTCAAGCTTTTGTAGTTCAGCAGTAGTGTAACGAACATGATTAACCGTTGTTTGACGGTGAATAAATTTAGGATCAAGGATTTTATTAACATTTTTAGCGGTGATATCAATAAAAAGCCCTATAACATTATTATGAGATATTTTTAAACTGTCTATTCCCGTTTCTTTGCGATATTGATCTTTTAGCTTTTCAATATGTAATTTTCCGTTATTAATTAAATCATGTAATTGGGCTACTTTCGGATGATATTCATGTTTTATTATACCTCCGTCATTTAAATTATTCGGTGCATCTTCTCGTATTGTTTCGTCTATTAAATTATATAATTCTGCATCGCCTGATAGAGGTTTAATAATTTTTTCGATAAAATCAGGTAAATTAAAACCGTAAGCGTCAAAGAATACTCCTTTAATAATCGTTGCCGTTTCTAAAGTATATTTAATGCTAAGTAAATCACGACCTGAACTTCTGTTCATCGTAATACGTGTTAAGCAGCGCTCTATATCACTAGTTTTTTTTAGAAGCTCTCTAATTTTTTTTACTATTTCTAAGTTGGAATAAAAGAACTCGGTAATATTTAAACGATGATTTATTTTAGCAATGTTGGTTAAAGGACTTGAAAGAAAATTATATAGTAAACGTCCGCCTTGTTTAGTAACCGTATGATTAAGGGTGCTTAATAAACTTCCTTGCGAGCCGCCTTGTGAGTTTGTTACAATTTCAAGGTTGCGTCTAGTAGAGAAATCAATAGTCATATAGCTATGAAAATTGATAATTCTAGGTATTGGCAAATGAGGAATATTTTGTTTTTGCGTTAACGATAAATATTCTAAAACGCTACCTATGGCACAAATTTGACTACTAGATATCTCGCCGATTCCTTTAATATCTTTCATTTTATAAAAATCTAAAATGATTTTTTCGCATTTATTAATCGCAAAAAAACTATCAACTTGATAGGTAATACGAAAATTTAATTGTTTGAAAATACTATCCGCAAGATTAGAAGATCTCAGATTTTCGCTAAGCAGAATTTCATGAGGTTTTAAACGAGCCAGCTCATTAAGAATTTCTGTTCCCGGTACATTAACTACAACAATTTCGGAAGTAGAAAGATCGACATAACAAAGGCTAGCTGTTTCTTTATTTTTCGGTATTACGAGACTTACTAAATAATTAGGTTCGGTTGAAGAAATTAAATTTTCTTCAATTATAGTTCCCGGAGTTATAATACGTGTAACATCCCTAGTAACTACCGCTTTATAACCTCCTCTATTCTTTGCTTCTTCAGGTGTTTCTAGTTGATCACAAATAGCAACCTTATAATTTTCTTCAATTAACTTAGTTAAATAATTCTCAAGGGCATGATAAGGTACTCCGCACATCGCAATTTCTTCTTCGCCGTTTTTGCCGCGCTTTGTTAAAGCAATGCCAAGTACATTGCTTGCTAGAATTGCATCTTCATAGAACATTTCATAAAAATCACCCATTCTAAATAGTAGTAAACAATCTAAATGAGCAAATTTAATGTCTAGATATTGCTGCATCATTTTCGTTGCAACATCGTAATTATATTTTTGTTTCAACTCTTGAAGATTCATATTAAGCAGCATAATTTATATTATAGTTTGGCTTTATTGCATGGATACCGAATCGTCATTGCGAGCAACCATAGGGAGCGTGGCAATCTTATGAAATAGTGCAAAATGCCTGAGATTGCTTCGTCAATTGCTATGCAATTTCCTCGCAATGACGTATAATAACAATGTTTAACAGTTTATACAACTATTTTATCTTTGATAGGCGGGTGCTATGTCTACCGCCTTCAAATTGGGTAGTTAAAAACTTATCTATAATATCAAATACTATTTTTGGGCTTATGGTTTTTGCTCCGAGTATCAAGATATTAGCGTCATTATGAGCTTTAGCATTTTCGGCAGTTAATATATCGTTGCACAAAGCGGCTCTTATCTCCGAGCTACGATTCGCAGCTATAGACATACCAACCCCCGTATCACTAATTAAAATACCGATTGGTGCTGATTTTTCAATAATAATATCTACTACTTTCTTAGCATAATCAGGATAATCAACTGTTTGTGTATTATTTGTTCCGCAGTCATAAATCTTTAGAGATTTCTGCTCTAAATAATTGATAATTTCAGACTTAAGCTCATAACCTGAATGATCACTAGCTATGACAATATTATAAGTTTTCATAGTTAATTTTTTGATGGAAAATAATGATAAAAATTATATACTATGTAAGATTTGTTTTCTAATGTAAATAATAGTTTTGTTAAATATATGAAATATCCTGTTGTACTTAGTATCGTTGTATGTTTTTGTTTAGTTGCTTGTGTTGATCAGCCACCGGCTCCAATTGAGTATAAAGTAGGAGATGTTACTGCAAATAATAATTCTACCGAACTAGATCACGATGAGGGCATGATAGTTCAAAGAACTATGGAAGACAATCCCGCGTTAGAAAAAGTTAGCGGTAGACTCGAAGAGCAAAAGGCAAAAATTATAGAAGATGATAATGATGATATTGAGATTCCTATGTTCCGGAATGAAGATGAAGAAGCGATAGAACAATTAAACTTTGTAAAACCGTTAAATGGGGTAATTATTACCGAGTTTAAAGCCGGTAAAAGTAAAGGGATAGATATTGCAGCTAAAGAATATAGTGAAGTTAAATCGATAGCTGCAGGAACGGTAATATATTCAGGTTATAATAAGCAATTCGGTAATTTAGTAATAGTTAAATTAGATAAAGACGATCTAGAAGTAGCATATGCAAATTTAGATGATTTATTACTGAAAAAAGGTGATAAAATTGCTAGAAATAGTGTTATCGGACATGTAGAACATAAATTATATTTTGCTATGCGTAAAAATAAAATAGCAGTTGATCCTAATAAGTATATAGAATTTTAAATAGAAGATTTTATTACTCTTACCAAATATGGTGAACCTCAAAATGTTATAGTAAGAAGGAGTAGCAAAGCTAAAAATATAGCTATCCGCATTACGTCTAAAGGTGCAGAGCTTGTATTACCTCTTAAGGTAAAAGCCGAAAGAGGTCATAATTTTTTGTTAAGTAAAGAATATTGGGTTAAAAATTACGTCGTAATGTAACTGCGATACCAAAAGATGAAGATAAGATTTCTATTTTGGGTAAATCTTATGAAATAATACATATTGATTCGTCTAAAAATCAGATAAAATTAAATGATTCTACGTTAGAAGTGTATTGTAGTCAGGTACTAAAAAAACTTAGTATAGAAGTATTCCTTAAAAAGAAATTATTAGCAGAAATAAAAATAATAGTAGAGAATATATCTAAAAAACATAATTTGACTTATTCCAATATTAGAATAATGGAAAATGTTAGCCGTTGGGGGAGTTGTTGTAGCAAAGGGAATCTTGTTTTTAATTGGCTGGTAGTTTTTGCCACATTTAAAAAAGTACTGAAATATTTAGTAGCTCATGAAATGGCACATTTAAAAGAAATGAACCATAGTAAAAATTGGGGGGAGCTAGTTGAGGATATATATCCCGAATACCAACCGGCAAAATTATGGCTAAAAAGAAACGGCAAGAATTTATATAGTTATTTGCCATAACTTTATGTCATTCCTGCAGAAGTGTATGGGTGTCAACTTAAGGATTGATGTCATTCCCGCGAAAGCTGGAATCCAATCCAATACTTTAAAGCTTTTTAAAAGCTCGATTTATTTCGCTTTACGCTGGGTTCCTCCTGCTTTCACAGGAATGACATCGGAAAGGTTAATTTAAAGAAAAACATAAAGGATAAATAGAATGCACAACACCACAAAAAGAGTAACAGTCCCGGCACTTGAGGAAATCTTATATGAGCCTATAAAAGTGTTAGATTACGGCTTCATTAGAGTTATCGACTATATGGGGGATGATAGTGCTATAGTACAAGCAGCTCGTGTTTCTTACGGTAAGGGTACGAAGCAATTAAACCAAGATAAAGGGCTGATAAACTACTTGCTTCGTCATTGTCATACCACTCCTTTTGAGATGTGTGATATCAAGTTCCATATTAAACTACCGATATTTATTGCAAGGCAATGGATTAGGCATAGAACAGCTAGCGTTAACGAATATTCGGCAAGGTATTCTATTTTAGGTAATGAATTTTATCTACCTGAACCGGTAAATATTGCTTCCCAATCTGCCGTAAATAAGCAATGTAGGGAAGGGGATAGCTTACCGAAAGAAGTGGTTGAAAAGGTCCTTGCAATTTTAGAGGAAGATGCTAGACAGTGCTACGGGCATTATAAGGAACTGATGAATGTCGATGAAGAGGGTAATATTATAGATGAGAACGCCACAGGGATAGCAAGAGAGCTTGCTCGTATGAATTTAACTTTAAATTATTATACGGAATGGTATTGGAAGATTAATTTACATAATTTACTTCATTTTTTAAGATTGCGAGCCGACCCTCACGCTCAATATGAAATTAGAGTTTATGCTGAAAAGATGCTTGAGATAGTCAAAGCTTGGGTTCCTTTTGCTTACGAAGCTTTTGAGGAATATCGTTTGCAGGGAGCAAATATTTCACGTAAAGGTTTGGATGTAATTAAAAGAATGATAAACGGTGAAAGAGTTACCCATGAAACTAGTGATATGACTAAGAGAGAATGGGAAGAACTGATGAAGATTTTTGGGTAATGTATGTCATTCCTGCGAAAGCAGGAATGACATACAACAACCATAACGGAATTTGATAAAAAGGAGTATTTTAAGTGCGAAATATTATATATTTTATACTATCACTATTATTTAGCTTTACCAGCTATGCACTTGAAACAATAAACATTGAGCACGGGCGAGCTGACCCGACACCTATAGCAGTCAATAAATTTGATGCAGATAATTCTGCCGCTGATGTATTAGGTCACGATATGGTTAAAGTTATCTCTAATGATTTAAAGCTTTCGGGGTTATTCCGTCCTATTTCTGCTGCCTCTTTTATAGAAGAGAAGACAGGAATAGAATATAAACCGCTTTTTGCTGCATGGCGTCAAATTAATGCTAGTCTTTTAGTAAACGGTGAAGTTAAAAAACTAGAAAGCGGTAAATTTAAAATTAGCTTTATATTATGGGATACGTTGCTTGAAAAACAGCTCGCCGGTGAAATTCTTGAAGTACCGGAAAATCTATGGAGAAGAGCAGCACATAAAATTGCCGATAAAATTTATGAAAAAATTACCGGTGATGTCGGTTATTTTGACACTAAAATAGTGTATGTATCAGAAAGCAGCTCTTTACCGAAAATAAAAAGAATTGCTTTGATGGATTATGACGGGGCTAATAATAAATACCTTACCAATGGAAAGTCACTAGTCTTAACCCCAAGATTTGCTCGTTCGGCGGATAAGATTTTTTACGTTTCATATGCTACTAAAAGAAGAGCACTCGTTTATGAAAAAGATTTAAAAACAGGCAAAGAAAGTGTAGTAGGTGATTTTCCCGGTATATCTTTTGCTCCTAGATTCTCACCGGACGGTAGAAAAGCTGTAATGTCGATAGCTCAAAACGGCTCGACGCATATTTATGAAATCGACCTTGCTACTAAACGGCTTCATAAATTAACTAACGGATTTGGTATTAATACCTCTCCTAGCTATTCACCGGACGGTAAAAAAATTGTATATAATTCTGATAGAAGCGGTGTGCCTCAATTATATATCATGAATTCAGACGGAAGTGACGTTCAGCGTATTAGTTTTGGTGGTGGTTCTTACGCAGCTCCTAGCTGGTCGCCTAGAGGAGACTATATAGCATTTACTAAGATTACTAGAGGAGACAGAGGGAAAACTTTTAATATCGGAATTATGAAAGCATGTCCCCAAGATGATGAGAATAGTGAAAGGATAATAACAAGCGGATATTTAGTCGAAAGTCCTTGTTGGTCGCCTAACGGACGAGTTATTATGTTTGCTAAAGGTTGGCCGTCGAGAGCTAAAGCTCCGGGAAAAAATAAAATTTTTGCAATTGATCTAACAGGTCATAATGAGAGAGAAATTATGACACCGGCAGATGCTTCTGATCCAGAATGGTCAGGTGTACTGAACTAATATCATTTCTACGAAAGCATTAAGCATTGTTGGGTGGATCGTTTTTCCGTTGTCATACTACGACTTGATCGCGGTACCCAGTTAAAAATACTAACATTGTGCTTAAGCTACTTCTCTACTATGGTTTAAAATAAACTTCTTTATTTTTTCAAAAGCCGTATTTTCTATTTGTCTAATACGTTCCTTAGAGATATTATACTCATTGCTTAGAGTATCTAGAGTTTTAGGAGTATCTGTTAATTTACGCTCTGTTAAAATACGAAGTTCCCTATCGTTTAAAATCTTCATAGCATTTGATAGTAACTGCCTTTTACTGGTAGAATTTTGCTTATTAATAGCCATAGCTTCAGGAGTAGGGCGTGTTTCTGGTAATAGTTCTATTAATTCTCCGGATTCTGCATCGTCACTATTTATGGAGTTATTTAACGATAAATCAGGACCTGAAATTCTAGTACTCATTTCAGAAACTTCATTAACCGAAACGCCTAGCTCATCTGCTATTTGTGCAAAATCATCGGTAGTAATAGCCCTTGAGTATAAATTAGTAATTTTATGCTTAACTTTATTAAGACTAAAAAATAATTTTTTTTGTGCGGCCGTTGTTCCCATCTTTACTAATGACCAAGATTTTAATATATATTCTTGTATGGCTGCTTTAATCCACCACATCGCATATGTTGATAGGCGAAAACCAAGTTCGGGATTGAATTTTTTTACTGCCTGCATTAAACCTATATTACCTTCTGAAACCAATTCGGTAATAGGAAGACCGTAAGTCCTATAGCCGCTTGCAATTTTTGCAACAAGTTTAAGATGGCTTGTTACTAATTTATGTGCAGCTTGTAAATCATTCCCTTCTAAATAGGATTTTGCTAATAACAATTCTTCTTCTTGCGTAAGTGAAGGAATTTTATTGATTTTCTGTAAGTAGCTATAAAATCCTGATTCGCTAGAAATTGCTAATGCATTAATGTTATTAGTCATACTAACCTTAAAAACTATTTTTTTTATATTAACACATATATGATCTAAAATAAACTTTTTCTAGAGTATTTTTAAATAAAATCAAATAATGTCTAAAAAATCCAATAAAAATTTAGCTTTTTCCTTGCTGGGATTAATAATTAGTATGGTGTTACTCAGTTTTGCTTCCGTACCTATCTATAATTTATTTTGTAAAGTTACAGGATATGGCGGCACTACTGCAAAAGAAACGGTGAGTGTATATTCTAAGGTAAAAGGCACTAAACCTATAATTATCGAGTTTGATGCTAATGTTGATAAAGATTTACCTTGGCGGTTTATTCCAAGGCAGCAAAGAGTGCAAATTGTTCCGGGGCAGAATACTCTAGTGTTCTATGAAACGGAGAATCTAAGCGATAACGATATAATAGGTACTTCCGTATATAATGTTACTCCAAATAAAGCAGGAAAATATTTCGTAAAAATTCATTGTTTTTGTTTTGAAGAACAATTATTAAAAGCCGGCGAAAAAGTCTTAATGCCGGTTACATTTTATATAGATAAGGATTTTGAGCTTGACCCTGAAATGCAAGACATTAAAGTAATTACTTTATCTTATAGTTTTTTTAAAGTACGAGAGATGTCGTCATTGCGAGGAAATTACGTAAGTAATTGACGAAGCAATCTCAGGAGTTTGTTATTATTTCATGAGGTTGCTATGCTCTCTACGTTCGCTCGCAATGACGGCTTTGGAATTATGCAGCAACACCGGCTCATTGAGTATACTCGATAACCCATTTACGAAGTCTAACAATCGGCGGAGTATTTATAAGAGCGGTAGAAGGTAAAACTTTGCCGTTAGTATTAAAATTAATTATAGGATCTATACCGTATATGCTATACCAAGGTTTTAACGGTGAGCTATTTGAATATTTACGGTGGAACCAAGATAAAGAAGGTGTTGTTTCTTCATATTCTATTACTTTAACCGATTGTGGATTTTTATGATATATAAGGCTAAGTACCGATTGATCAGAATGATGCCATTTATATTCATCGTAATTAGGATGGATATTATAATCTTTGCCTGAAAGAATTCTAATATCTTCACAACTTTTTAGCCATTTTTCAATGAAAGAACGAGAAAGCTTGGTATTACGCACAATAATAACGGCACTCCAAATGTGATCGTCATTTCTGCATTCGTCTGTAAGGCAATCCATTAAAGCAAAAGTTTCGCCTTTAACAAAACTACCGTTTTTACGATTGCGATCATGTACCAGTAATATATCATTATCGCCTAAAAGATTTATTAAATTACTGATATGCTTTTTAATAACAAATGCTGAATCTAAATATACTATAATAGTTCCTTCTGGTGCATTTTTCATTGTTTCAAGTATAATATAAGGCTTCCATAGCCATAACCCCGCTCCTGCAGGTTCATTAAAAATTTCTTGGTTTTTTTCTATAAATGCTTGATTTATGTGCTTTTTCTTATAGTTAAATATGAAGTCTATGCCTTTATTAATTGCATAATGAGTGGTTGTATTTTGATTACGATAAACATACTCCGGACCGTCGGCATAAGAAACTAAATAAATTGGTTTTTTTATGGAATTCTGAATAGATAAATCTACTTTTTGTAACGATAAGTCATTAATAAAACCTTGACGTGCATATTCTAAAATAATCAGTATGAAATAAATTAGAGCTAATGTAATAACTGTTTTGTATAATATTTTAAATAACATATAATTTTTGCATTATTTGAAGCATTTTGTCATTCCCACGTGGATTAAGTAAATCGTCATTGCGAGGAAATTGTATAGCAATTGACGAAGCAATCTCAGGAGTTTGTTATTATTTTATGAGATTGCCACGCAGCCTACGGGCTGCTCGCAATGACGAAATCGATAATTATTAAACACAATTATAGCATTTTAATATATTAAAAGATAGTGTTGTAATTTAATTATAAATTTAGTATAATTTACTGTTTATTTAAGGTTGGTATGATTAATTTAGGGGATAAGCAGTCTACTATAGTTGTCGCAATGTCAGGCGGGGTTGATAGTTCGGCTGTTGCCGCAATGCTGCATGAACAAGGACATAATGTTATAGGTATTACCTTGCAGCTATATGATCACGGTATGGCAGTAGGGAAGAAAAATGCCTGTTGTGCTGGTCAGGATATTTACGATGCTAAAATGGTAGCAAATAAGCTAGGTATTCCTCATTACGTACTTGATTATGAGAGCAAATTTAAAGAGTCGGTAATAGATAATTTCGTCGATAGCTATTTACAAGGTGAAACACCGCTTCCATGTGTGCAATGTAATAAATCGGTAAAGTTCAGGGATCTAATTAAAACGGCTAGAGAGCTTGGAGCAGATAAGCTTGCTACCGGTCATTACGTACGAAAAATAAACGGTGATAACGGAGCGGAATTATATACAGGGCTTGATCCAGCAAAAGATCAAAGTTATTTTTTATTTACGACAACTAAAGAGCAATTAGAATATTTACGTTTCCCTCTAGGAGGGCTTACTAAGGATGAAACACGAAAGCTTGCTAGTAAATTTGGGCTTGAGGTAGCGGATAAGCCTGACAGCCAAGATATTTGTTTCGTACCTGACGGAAATTATAAGAGCGTAATAAATAAAATACGTCCAAATAGCAGTGAAAGCGGTAAAATTATTCACGTAAACGGGTTTAAGCTAGGAGAGCATAGCGGTATAATTAACTACACCATAGGGCAACGTCGTGGTCTTGGTATAGCTTATAATGAGCCTTTATATGTAGTAAAGATTGATCCTAAGGACAATATAGTATATGTAGGACCGGAGTCCGCATTAAACGTGCAGGAATTTATCATTAGAGATGTGAATTGGCTTGCAGATGAGATTAAAGATAACGAAAAGTTAGAAGTAGCAGTTAAAATTCGCTCGACAAGACCGCCACGTCTAGCCGAAATAAGTAAACTTGGTGATGATAAAATGAAAGTAAAATTTTTATGCGAAGAAAAAGCTGTTGCCCCTGGGCAAGCATGCGTTATTTATGTCGGCGAAAGAGTACTTGGTGGTGGATGGATTACTAGAGAGATAAGGTAATTGCGTCATTGCGAGGAGCGAAGCGACGTGGCAATCTAGTTAGACCTCCTGAGATTGCCACGCTCCTTTTAGCCGCTCGCAATGACGCAATTCACAAAAAAATAAGCTCACTAAAATAGGAGAAACTGATGAGTTTTTTAAGGAAGAAAAGTTTTGAATCAGTAAAAGAGATAGGCAGCTCAAGCGGTCTTAGCAAGACGCTTGGAGCATGCGATTTAATATTACTGGGTCTTGGTGCGATGATCGGCACGGGCGTATTCGTTGTTACCGGTATAATTGCTGCTAAATATTCAGGGCCTGCAGTAATGTTATCTTATGCGATTGCAGGTATTACCTGTATCTTTGTAGCGCTTGTTTATACTGAACTTGCTGCAATGCTTCCGACATCAGGAAGTATTTACACTTATTCCTATGTAGCATTTGGCGAAGTATTTGCTTGGATGATCGGTAGTGTTATAATATTAGAACTTGGGGTTGCTGCAGGAATAGTAGCTGCAGGCTGGTCGGGCTACGTACAAGGAATACTAGTAGCAGGTGGAATCAATTTACCGAAAGAATTAATTACTGTACCGACAAACGGCGGTATAATAAATTTACCGGCATTTTTAATCTCAGGATTTATTGGATTTATTTTATATTTAGGTACTAAAGATAGTAAGAGACTAAATGCAATTTTAGTTTTCATAAAAATGGCTGCAATATTCGTATTTATACTCGCTGCTGCTCCTCATTTTGATGCTACTAACTGGAGTAATTTTATGCCTTTCGGTTTTAGTAATGTTTTAATAGGTGCGTCTATTTTATTCTTAGCTTTTACGGGTTTTGGAACGATTGCAACCGCAGCTGAGGAGTGTAAAAACCCAAAACGCGATATAATGATCGGTATTATTGGCTCACTTGTTCTAACTACTATAGTTTATGTAATGATGGCAGGGCTTGTTACCGGTATTGCACCTTTTGATCAGTTAAATAACGATCAACCGCTTGCTTATGCTTTAACTATCAATAATAGCAAGATCGGCTCTGCTATTGTTGCAACCGGAGCACTTTGCGGTATGATGACGGTGTTGATGATGAATATTTACGGTACTTCTCGTATTTTTTATGCTATTGCACGTGACGGTTTACTACCGAAAAGTTTTGCAAAGCTGCATCCAAAATATGATAGTCCGTATATTACGATTATAATATTTGCTTCTTTAGCTGCTATCCTTGGAGGATTTTGTTCTACGGAATTATTAACGCAATTAACTTCAATGGGAGCTCTTATTGATTATATAACCGTTACAATAATAGTGGTATTATTTAGGGTAACACTACCTGATGTTCAAAGACCTTTTAGATGTCCTTTAGTATTTATTATCGTACCGTTTATTTTAATTGCTTGTGCATATTTACTATTTATTCAAATATATGACAGTGAATTTAATCTATTAACCGCAGGTCGTGCATTAATATATTGGTTTATTACAATATTTGTTTTATATATTATAAGATCGTTTTTTATGAAAAAAGAGCAGAATTAAGAGGGAGCTATCCGTCATTGTGAGCGAACGTAGAGAGTGTGGCAATCTCATGAAGTAGTACAAAATTCCTGAGATTGTCATGTCGAGGCTTTGCCTCTCCTCGCAATGACAAGTTAGTAGTATCCACGCAACAAAACAAAATTAACTAAATGACTGAAAAGCTGCAACTACTCCGAGGAATGAAAGATCTCTTGCCGGATGATTATAAAGTTCACGACTATATAATTAACACAGCAAGAGATGTTGGAGTATTGTACGGCTATAAACAAATGAGTACTCCTATTTTGGAGTATACTAAAGTCTTTAACCGTTCGATGGGTGAAAGCTCTGATGTAATCAGCAAAGAAATCTATAGTTTTTTAGATAAAAGCAATGATTCCGTAGCATTACGACCTGAATTTACAGCATGTATTATAAGAAGCCTCATCTCAAACGGATTACAACATAAATTACCATTAAAGTTTTTCTCTACCGGTCCTGTTTTTCGTTATGATAGACCGCAAGCAGGCCGTCAAAGACAATTTCACCAACTAAATTATGAGTATATCGGTGCTAAAGGAGCAATTACTGATGCTGACACTTTGAAGTTATCCGTTGATATATTAAAAGCACTCGAAATAGAGCAGGATACTACCTTAGAGCTTAACTCTCTTGGATGTAATGAATCAAGAAGCGTTTATCAGCAAAAATTAGTAGAATATCTAAATGATTTTAAAGATCAATTATCAGAAGAAAGCAAAATAAGGTTATCCAAAAATCCAATGCGGATACTTGATTCTAAAAGTGAGACTGATCAGAAAATAATAGCAAATGCACCGGTTTTATCTGAATATTACACTGATGAATCCAAAGAATATTTTGAGGAGTTAATAAAGTATCTAGATATTTTAGGCGTGAAATATAGCATAAATCCACGCTTGGTTAGAGGGCTTGATTATTATTGCCATACTGCTTTTGAATTCACTACAAAAAAGCTAGGGAGCCAATCTACTATTCTAGCCGGTGGACGTTATGACGGGCTTGCTAAAATCATGGGTAATAACGATGATGTGCCGGCTATCGGTTTTGCTGCCGGTATTGAGCGAATTGCTTTAATGCAGGAATATAGTATATCTGAAGTTAAGCTGGTATTTGTATTACCTATAGGCAAAAATAATATTTGCTATGCTTTAGAAATTGTAGATAAATTGCGAACAGAAAATATTGCTACTATCATAGAACCCCTAGGTAAAATAGCTAAAAGAATGCAACGCATTTTTAATGAAAATGCTAAATTTATTATTTTTATAGGTGATGAAGAGCAGGCAAATAATAACTTAAAAATCAAAGACTTAAAAAAAGAAGAAGAATATATAGTAGATTTTGCAAAAGCTCTTGAGCTATTGAAGAAATAAGATTTTTTATTGTTATACCATGAACCTTCCATGGTACCCATCAAAACTAACTTTAAGTAATAAACATTTATGAATCTTGCCACAAGCTCGGCATTGCCCGCATAGTTCTTATGTTATGCCTGCATAGGTCTTGTTGTGTGGATACTGAAGGTCGTCATTGCAAGGAAAACTGTAAGTTTTGACGAAGCAATCCAGTAAAAAATTCTGATTGAATTTTTTTATTATTATTTTGGACTGCCACGCAGTCTACGACTGTTCGCAATGACAGGGCGGTATCTACGCAACAACGCCTTCGCTGGAATGACATAAAACGAGTCATGCAACAAGACCTGCAGTTGTTCACAATGGCAATTAGGTGTCTATACAATAACACCATTTAACCACGACTTATAAACGATTTAGCCATGAGTTATGGTACAAGAATACCTATTTACTGATGTAAATTTGCATATTAAAAACAATAAACGATATGGTTTAGTAGGTGTCAACGGAGCAGGTCAAACAACTTTTTTCAAAGTCTTAACTAAGGAAGAAGAGCCAGCTTTCGGTGAGATTAACATACCAAAAAACTCCAAAATAGGTTGTTTAAAACAAGATCAGTTTCTTTATGAAAATACTAAAATTATAGATACGGTAATAGCAGGGAATAAGGAGTTATGGAAAGCTTTACAGAAAAAAGAAGAGATATTAAATCGGCAGGAATGTAGCGATGAAGATGGGTATAAGTTTGGTGAACTTGAACAGGTAATATACGATAATGATGGTTATACTAATGAAATTTTTGTAGTTAGCTTGCTTGTGTAGGTTTTGGAATAGCCGAAAAATACCATTATGAGCCGCTTTCTGTGTTGTCAGAAGGTTATAAGCTTCATATATTACTCGTACAAAGTCTATTTAATAATCCCGATATTTTACTACTCGACGAACCGACAAACCATCTTGATATTATTTCAATATATTGGCTTGAGAATTATTTAAAAAACTCTTTTAAAGGAATATTAATTTTTATATCGCATGATTTAGCTTTTTTAAATAATGTCGTAACGGATATTTTGGACATAGATTATGGAGAAATAAAACTATATACGGGCAATTATAATAATTTTGTTCAAGAAAAGCAGATAATAGCTGCTCAGAAGCTAAGCGAGCGAAATTTCTTAGAAAAGAAAATAGAAAATATGCAGGCTTGGGTTGATAAATTTATAGTAGGGACGAGAAGTAAGGCAAAGTGCTTCCCGAGAAAAGCAGTTAGAGAAAATAGAATTACCGGATATACAGAAATCTTTAAGAATTAGTCCGTTATTTAGATTTAAGCAGCTAAACAATTCAGGAAAATTAGTATTAAAAATTGATCAAATAACTAAAGATTTTGAGAATAAGCAAATATTAAATAAAGTTAGTTTTAACTTATCATGAGGAGAAAAAATTATTATTGGTGCAAACGATATCGGTAAATCTACTTTATTAAAAATCTTAATGAATAAAATATCAGCAGATCAAGGTAGCTATGAGTGGGGATATGAATCGCAAATATCTTATTTCGCTCAAGACCATCATGAGCTACTTAATGAAAATATTAGTATTATTGATTGGCTTAAAAAGCAATCTGAAACAATCTGAAAAAGAAACGGAAAATACAATTAGAAATACGCTCGGACAAGTATTATTTCGCAGTGATGAAGTAAATAAAAATATTTTAAGTTTAAGCGGCGGTGAGGGCGCAAGATTATTACTTGCTAAAATGATGCTAGAAAAAAGTAATATTTTGGTTCTTGATGAACCGACAAATCATCTTGATATAGAGTCAAGAGCAGTTCTTAAAAAATCTCTAATTGATTTTGATGGTACGGTAATATTAGTAACGCACGATCGGAATTATTGCTCTTTCCCATAGAAAAAAGATTGTTGATTTTAAAGGTAAATATGATGATTATATTGAGAAATACTGCAACGATTATTTAAGTTCTACTACAAAATTATCCTAAGTTTTAGGCATTACTCATTAAATATAGATACATTGCAAGGAGGCGTTGTTGCGTGGATACTACCACGTCATTGCGAGCAGCCATAGGCTGCGTAGCAATTTCGTCAAATATTCCTGAGATTGCTTCGTCAATTGCTATGCAATTTCCTCGCAATGATGATAAAAATCGAGTCATACAACAAAGCAGAATCTTAAAGTTAATCACTACACATTATAAAACTCCAAATGATGACCGCTAATGAACTTTTTTACTTCAGCATGGTTACCATACTCATCAACATTTAATAATAACCCTTGTTAATTAAAATATAATATATTCGTAAATAATCGGTTATCACAGTCCCACTTAGCTTTAAAAGCATTTTCCTTAATAAGTTTAACTCCGTTTACTCCGTGTTTGTGATATATTATTCCTCTTTTTAAAGCAGAAACAAAATAGGTGACTTTACTTTTATCAAAGGTATTATAGATTTTTTTAGACATTGTACCGTAACAATCAAATCCTCTATATTTGCCAAGAAATTTAGCCGTACCTTTTGTTACTTCCTGATTGTCAATTTTAATTTGACCTTCTTTAGGAATATTCCAAGAATTATTATTGAAGTTGGTAATCTTTTGAATGGCTAAAATTCATGTTTCTTTTTTAGTTAATAATATTGATGGATTTTTTTTTGTATCATATTGAAGGGTTAATTGTTCTAAGTTTTCTATTTGCTTATTATCGGGGGAATAGCTTGCAATAATCCCTTCTTGTTTTTTTTTTGACTTAATTTACTTGCATATTCTTGTACTTTTTTGGGTTATTATTTAATAAGGTGGTAACTACTCCAATTTCTAAAGTGTTTTCATTGCAAGAATCATTTTGCAGAGCATTTTCAACATTTTGGAAAATCTTTTCAGATTTTTCAGAAGTTAATTTAGTCTCGTTATTCTGCTATTAAACGGGTATTAATGGCGTTAAGAACCTCTGCTTTTTCATTGGACGTTAGAGTATTATTTTGAGGTAACGTATAATTGGGTCCACGTAACTTCGAAGTTTTATAATAGCCTTTTCATACAAATTTATTTGATGCTCAGGTATCTTATTTAAAAGATCAGAAGCCGTTTTAAATTGCTTACTACATAGGGCAAGTGAGAATGCTAGAAGTATGTTGTTTGGGGTATCACTAATTGCTTTTAGTTTTTCGGTTAATATTGATTGCTGGTTTTTGTTAATTTTTTTTATTAGAAATTCTGTTATAAAAAGCCATGTATTCACAGCCATCATATATTGATGAATAGAAAGGAACTAAGGTATTTTTTTAATTACATCTAACGTCTTATAAGAAATTTCATATGGATTAGTTAACATTTCTAGAATGTATTTTATATATTCTATCGGCACATATTGTATTAAGTCATTAGCTTTACCACATTCGTCTTGTATTCTATAATTAGACCATAAATGATAGTCTGCTGTTGGATGTGTGGGTAGAAGCACAAAAGCATGTTCATAACATTTAGTGGACATATCATAGCTTCCGGTTTCTTCATAAACACGACCTGTTCTATAATACCACTGGACTAAAACCTGATTTTCAGTATTAGTATTTAACGAAAAAATAGATTCTTCAAGTAAAGCTTTTGCCTCTTCAAAATTTTTATTTTCCATTAATAAATCAGAGAATTGACCTGACAAATCTAAGCTGGATTTTGTATACGGTACTAGTGCTTGGGTAATTTTAAGCTTAGATTCCGGTTCAATAAGCTTTAGCACAGGGAGTAGATATGCTGCACATTTGCTATATTGTTCAACTTCTTTTGCAAAGTAATTAAAATATAGATTTATTGCTGCAATTATACGTTTAAATATCTCTTTAGCAGCTTTATTGTGTCTATTTAATATACTATATTGAAAGGCAAGACTCATTATTTGAATTTTAGTTAGCGTATCAAGTGGTATAGAAATGATTTTATCCGGCATCCATTTTATGAGTTCACCATCTAATTGATATTCAAAAAAGCCTGGTCTCTGTATTATTTCATAATTTTTCAACAATTCATGATTTGTGTAACTTTCATATGGATAATTAGGCATTAATTTATGTATTAGTGAATGCTTAATTTCTGTAGCTTTCTTGCTACTTACTGTAGATTTTTCACTATTTAAATGTCCAAATATATAATGCATTACTTCTATAGCGGTACCAACAGTTGGTATAGATGAAAAGTTTTTATCCATTTTTACTACATCAAGACCGGAAAAGTTTTTTCTAAAATTTCTTACTGATAATATATTGTGGGTGTTATAAACCGTGGTAATATCAAGCTTAAAACTAATTGAAGGTTCTGCATTTTTCATGAGTATAATTTAGTATTAGTTGGGCTTAAGAACTGCTCCAATGTGATAGGAAAGGTTTAAAATTTTACATAGAATTATTATTAAAAACTTACAGTGTATGAACTTTTTATTACTCGATTCTTGTTTCTAGCTAGGAATGACATCGAGAGGCTAAATTAACTCACAAAGCAATTTTTCTAAGTAATGTCTATTCAAACCCAATCCAGTAAAATATTTATGAAAATATCCGGTATCATGACCTATCATTTTAACTTTATCATAATGATGAGGTGATTCAGATTCACGATATATAGTTGTGTGCCGTCATCCATATAGTAAATAGAATAAGATGGAAGGCCATAAGGTCTAAAAAAAGTGTCTTTACGTATAACTTTAGGAGCTTTATCGGATTTTTGTATATTTTCTGATTTCAGCATATTAATTTTCTTAATAAATGATTGTTTTATTAATATATAATTTTTATATATTATCACAAGAATAATTATAATAGCTATCTACAGAACCTAGAAATTCAGATTTATCAATTGCAGTATTATATTCATAAGGATATTCTAAATATTTTTGCAATTTTAAAGTATTTTCTTGAAACAATGGGTAATTATTTGATAGTTTGTGCTGTGATAAATTGAAATATTTTCTCGCTAAGAATTGCTTATCTTGAACATTATTAAAAGCTTTGATTTTTGAATATCCATCTTGTTGTTTTTCTTGTAAAAAATAATCTTCATAGTCCTTATAATTCTTTGGAAGATTTAATATAAATCTAGCATATTGTTCTAACTGAAAGTTAGTTAACCAAGTAAATATAGAATATAAGTTTGCTCTATAGTCCGAAGAAAAAATAACATCAACTTCTAATTGCTTTATCTCTTGCCTTTTCTCTCTTTCAATAACGTTATTAAATAATATAAATAACTCTTTATTAAAATGTTTTTTATTTTCTTGAGCTTGAATGATTATATCAAAAAGCTCAGTTTTTAATTCGTCTGAGGTAAATAATTGTTTGTATTCATTAAGCCATGGACCAAAAGCTATAGATTCAAGTTTTTTAAATATTGAATTAATTTGTATGCAACTTTAAGTTAAATTTGATGGTAGTCTTTTATATAAAAAATTGACGCAAGTCAAGAGATATTAAATTAATGGTTTAAAAAATATGTGTCACCTTGTGATTTATTCACAGAATTCAGTTAAAAATACTAATATTATTAGTTTTTAGTTGTTTTCTGGATACCGTGGTCAAGCCACGGTATGACACTGAAGTGTTTTTCAAAAGCCATACTAAATTGATTACTAAAATTTTTCACATAACCTAATGACAAAAATAAAATATGAATATATTATTTAATTTTAGAATAATTTAAATAATATATATTCAATGAGTGCAGATACTAATATTAGCGACGGTTTAGAAGTCGTTACGCAAGATCATTTATCGATTTTTTCTTTAATAAGCTCCTCCGACATTATTGGTAAGTCAGTTATGCTGATGTTGCTTATTGCCTCTATTTGGTCATGGGCTATTATTTTGGATAAAATATTTAAGCTAGCGCAAGTGCAGAAAAGCATGCGGGTATTTGAAAATGTGTTTTGGTCTGGTGGAGTATTAGAGCAATTATATGAAAGCATAAAAAAGTCGGTTAATAATCCGCTAGCTTTAATTTTTATCTCAGCTATGGATGAGTGTAAAAGCTTAAGCACTAAAGGGCTTTCTGAAGGCTTAAAAAACAACCATAAAGAGCGTATAACGGGTGCAATGTACTTAGCTCAAAATAGGGAAGTCGAAAAGCTCGAGAAAAATTTAAGCTTCTTGGCAACTGTTGGATCAAGTGCTCCTTTCGTAGGTTTATTCGGTACCGTTTGGGGGATTATGCATAGCTTCCAATCGATTGCTACTTCAAAAAATACTTCTCTTGCCGTAGTAGCTCCCGGAATTGCCGAGGCGTTACTTGCAACTGCGATAGGCTTATTTGCAGCTATTCCGGCAGTAATTTTTTATAATTATCTGATTTGCCGTATTACTCTTATCAATAATAAGATTGAAGATTTTATTAGTGAGTTAAACTCTATACTTTCTAAGGCAATTGATCAGGAGAAAATGTAATGGCTATAAAGCTTGCCGGAAGTAATAGAAAAAGTAAAAGAGCGGTAGTTAGCGAAATTAACGTTACGCCGCTTGTTGACGTGATGCTTGTGCTATTAATTATTTTCATGATTACTTCTCCAATACTTGTTTCAGGAGTAAACGTGGATTTGCCTGAGACAAATTCAAGCCTTACTTCAGGTCAGGATGAGCCTTTGGTTGTTACTATCAATAATAAAGGCAAAATTTTCTTACTTGAAATTCCAATAGAAAGAATGCATTTAACCGACAAGCTTGCAAATATCACTAAAGAAAAAAAGGATGCTAGAATTTTTGTAAGAGGCGATAGAAATGTTTCTTATGGGCAGGTAGTAGAGATAGTTGCCGAAATTCATGCTGCCGGCTTTTCTCGTGTAGCTCTTATTTCAAATATTAAAAATAATGAAAAGTAATCAAAATAAGGATAATTTTACGGTTTTCCTTAGCTTCTCTGTTGTTTTGCACTTACTTCTTTTATATTTTTTTCTATTTGGTATGCCGTCACTTTTTGAAAAATTACCGGAAGAGCAAACTATAACTTTTGAAATGTTACCTGTTAGCGATAAATCAAATATTATCACTCAGACAAAGCAAAAAGAAGTCCATATAGAAAACAAAGACGCTAAAAAATCTGAGCAGAGTAAGCCAAAAGAAGAAGAACCGCAAGATTTGCCTAAAGTAGAAAAAGCAAAAGAGCCTGAGGCTAAAACAATGGAAGAAAAGCCTAAAATAGAAGAGAAAAAACCTATAGAAGAACCAAAGTCTGAAGAAGCAAAAGAAGCGTTACCTGAGAAGAAAGAAGAAGTAAAGGAAGAAAAACCTAAAGAAGAAGAAAAAAAACAAGCAGAAGAAAAGAAGAAGCCCGAAGAAAAGAAAGAGGAAAAGAAACCGGTTGAGAAGCCTAAAGAGGTGAAGAAAAAAGAGCCTAAAACCGATGAGCTTGATTTTTTGCTGAAGAATTTAGAGCAATCTTCGGAAGGGGATAATGTAAAATCCAATAAGCATCAAAGGTCAAAAAAAGCTGATAATGCAAAAGAAGCTAAAGGGGTTTATACGGATGGGCTGCCTCTTTCCGATAGTGAAACATCTTTGATAAAAAGACAGATTGAAAGACATTGGAGTAATGTACCGGCAGGAGTTAGAGGTAATAATAAAGTAAAAGTCATTATTAGTATTACGCTAGATAAAGCAGGTAATGTTGAGCAGGCAAAGGTTAACGAAAAAATCTGTCCTAATATTCCGGCTAGTGTTTGTGAAGCTTTGGCGGATAATGCAATTAGAGCGGTGTGGCAAGCAAGCCCTATCGAAAACCTTGACTCTGCACGCTTTAACCATTGGAAAGAGATTAATTTTAGCTTTGATCCAAGTAAATTGTAGGTTGGGCATTGCCTGCGTGGATACCACCCCGTCATTGCGAGCAGTCGTAGACTGAGTGGTAATCTCATGAAACAAACTTCTGAGATTGCTTCGTCAATTACTTACGTAATTTCCTCGCAATGACTATTTTCGAGCCACGTAGGCAAGCCTTTCGCAGGAATGATATTATAAGAACCATGCAATAATTAAAAAATATTATTTATCATGTCCGTGGTATAATCACCGATTAATTCAAGCCCCATATCTTTTTACTCATTATTGAAACAACAGTAGCGGCAATAACCAAACAAGGATAATAAGGTTGTTTCCATTAAAAATAGGGTCAAAGCAGCATTACTAAAGCTTGCTAACTCATATTCTGAAGGTAATAAATCCGTAGGGATGTTTTTGTTCATAAAACTTAGTTATTATGTTTACTATTTGTAAATAAAAAAAACTATAAATTTGTCTATTAAAATTACATTTATTTCACAAAGTTTTAAGAGCAGGATAAGTAAATAATAATACATGGCATAAATTTAGACAGAAATGAACTATCATAGAGCATAATATTTTGCCTGTTTTATAATATGCATGACCATAGAAAAAACCGCATATAGTGCTTAAAGCTATATTTAAGTCCGCCTTGAAAATGTGCGATCCTAAATATTAAAGATGCTATAATAATAGCTAAAATCTGCTGTTTTGGTAAAAGATTTTGTAATGTTCTTTGTAAAAACCCTCGAAAGAATACTTCCTCAGCCATACAGACTAAAAAGAAATATTGTTGTAATGAGAAAAATGTAGGTGATAGTTAAGGATGAAATCTTTGTAAAAAACTATTTTTAATATATAGTTATTTTTTAGTATTTAAAATAGAAAAATTATTAAATATAGAGATTTTTAATAAATAATAATTAGATTTTAAAAAGAAAATATAAAAGATAATTATAAAAAAACCAATAAAATAATATATATAGAATAGGGCGATTTTATGAAAGATATAGAATATTGGGAAAAAAATTTTGAAAGCTGTAAATATTCAGATAAGTTAATCGAAAGGCTTTTATTTTTAAATACCCAAGTAAAACAACCTATCGATATTAGAGAAGTTAAAAAAGGTATTTATTATGCTCGTAAATATCATGGTGAGCAAATGCGTCAATCAGGTGAACCTTATTATTCTCATCCAATCGCAGTAACAATTATGGTAGCGGAATTTGTAGCAAAAGAAGTGCCTAAACTCTTTACTTTTAGAATGCTACAAGCTGCATTACTTCATGACACTATTGAAGATACTGAACTTACTGAAGAAATGATTAGCAATATTTTTGATGAAGAAGTAGCAAAGCATGTAGCAGGTCTAACTAGAATTAAACCTTGGGGAAAAATAAGTAGTGAGAAAAGTCTTATTTTGTTAATTAAACAAAAAAAATACGATACTGCTCTTATAAAACTTTTTGATAGAATACATAATTTACAAACTTTGGAAGTAAAATCACCTGAAAAAGCTTATAAAATAATTAAAGAGACATTAAAAAGCTTTTTAGTGTTAAGTGAAATACTTGAAATACCTTCAGTTTCAGAGCTAATATATGCTGAATGTCATAAAAATAATTTAAAATTTAATATAAATTCTACTTTAAATAAAATTATAAATTTCGATTCGTTTCCATTCGCTGAAAATAAGTTACTCCCATAAAGAAAGTTATACCTACCGGAATGAAAATTAAAAATAATCCCCAATATCCTAGATAATTGGTAATATAAACTAAACCAAATGACGTTATAATATAAGTAAATAATTTTGCTATTGCACTTAGCATACTAGTATATGTAAATCTCTTAAAAACCGGAAAATATTTATAAAATATAGGAGCTGCCGGTACGTGATCAAATACGAATAATGCAGCTAAACATTGAAAAATAAAAATATATAAAGGAGTAGGGTTATAGTTTAACATTATAGGGAAAAAAATGAGAGAGGTAAAAAATAGATATAATTTTACCTTTAGGATTTTTAAAGGATGGATTTTATAGCTAATAAATGCAAGACCGATAATACCGAGTAGATCTATTATAGATACCCAAAAATTTTGATTTATAATTTGACTTGGAGTAAACCCGCATTCTCTTTTTAATATATCACCGCAATATATATATACGAAATAAAAACACGGTGGTCTAGCACATTGGATAAAGAAATACCAAATAGAAGTAGTGTTTGGAACTTTTTGATCTAGAATATCTTTGTCAATTTCTTCAAGCATAATATTATTATCTTGAAGTCTTAGTTTTAATTTGTTTCTTTTATTTGAAAATGCCTCTGCTTCTTTTAAACTAGTCCTTGCAATAGTACCTACAAAAGCGATAGTTGCACCAACGAAAAAGGCTATACGCCAACTTGATTCATGGTGATAAATATTTTGATTAGTAAAAATTGATGCAATACCTAGTGCTACCGTAGTGCCTACGGCAGAAAATACGGTTATAATTGCTACTAATGGATATTGTATAGGAGGAGATGAATTTTCGGTTAAGTACAGCTCTGCACCTCGTGCTTCTGCAGTTGCTGACATACCTTGAATTATACGACATATAGTAAGAATCCAAGAGGCTGTTATACCTATCTGTGCATATGTTGGCATGCTGCCTATAATCACACAAGTAATAGCCATTAATAGGGTAGTTAAAACAACTACAATCTTACGTCCAAAATGATCGCCTATATACCCAAATATTAATGCGCCTATAGGTCTTAGCAAATAGGTAGAACAGAAAGAAAATGCGGTAAGCAACGAAAAAGTGAAAGGATCATATTCCGGAAAAAATAAATTATTTAAAAGCATCGCCATATGCACATAAAGCATAAGGTCAAAATACTCTAGAAATGTACCTATAGAAAGTAATCCGACTGCTTGCTTTTGTTCTCTATTTAAACTTCTTTGTTCTTTTTCATAGCCTAACATATACATATAACCTTATATATAATTAGATTACAAAATAGGCTATACCTCTTTTGGTTCAAAGTCAATAAAGAATTAAAGAATTTTTAATAAATATTGTTTTACAAAATATTTAGGTTCCGTAAAGTTATCTAACTTAAAATTTTCAAATTATCTATTTTTCTCTGAAAGCTTTAAATGCAGTATCAGTAACGGGATCAAGTAAATATCTAAGTAGTGTTCTAGTACCTGTTACAATTTGTACCTCAGCTTGCATACCGGGGTGTAATTTAAGATTTTTAACTTTAGCAACTTTGTTAAATTCATTCATATCGATTTCAACTCTTGCAACATAATAATTATCTTGCTGTTGTCCCGGATGCTGTCTTTCATCTTGTACGATATCTGGAGATATGCTTACTACTTTACCGGTAAATGTTGGAGTTGTTCTTGATTTAAATGCACTGAAACGTATTTTTGCAACTAATCCCTCATGTACTGAGTCAATGTTTTTTTGAGATACCTTTGCTTCTATTATTAATGGGTCATTAGTTGGCAAAATTTCCATAATAGGTTGTCCGTGACTTATAACACCACCTATTGTATGATATTTTAAATTATTAACTATACCGTCAACAGGTGATCTGATTATCACACGATTAAGCGAATCCGTCAGGGCATTATATTTTTCTTTAAGAGATGCGGTTTGTACTTGAGCTTCACGAAGCTCTGTTAAAGTCCGTTCAGTGTATTTATTTTGTTGATTTATAATTTTAATTTGAGTTTCGGTAATAGCATGGCGTATTCCTGCTATTTCGGCTTCAGTTATTGCAACATCGCTTTTTGAAGCGGCAACTTTTGCCTCTTGGTCTAATAAGGCTGCTTTTTGTACAAAGCCTTTTTCTTTTAACGTTCTTAAAGCTTTTAAACGGTCTTGATAAACTTCAGCAGTTTTGGAGGCGGCAACTTTTTTTGCTTCTAAACCTTCAATTTTTTTCTCAAGTTGAGCAATATTTTGATGTAATGCATCTTTCTCTGAGTTATATACTTCTTTTCTAGATCTAAATAAATTTTCCTGCGTATGAATTATTTTAGCTACTTCCGGTAAATTGATATCCTGCATTAGAAAATCAGAGAATTCGATTTGTTCTAAATTATCACGTTCGGCAATTAAACGATTTTCAGTTGCTAAAAAATTACGGTACTGACCAAGAATATTTTCATGTTCACTTTTTATTCTAGTTTCTTCAAGCTCTATTAATTTATCGCCTGCTTTGACTTTATCACCTTGCTTCACATAAATAGCATTGATTATTCCGCCTTCATGATGTTGAATCGTTTTTTTATTTGTGCTTGGCATTACGATACCGATAGCTACAGCACCACTATCGAGTGGAGCAAGAGCCGACCATAATCCGCCTATTAATACTAAAAAGATTATAACATAAATACCGAAAAGTATAGGTGATCTTGCAGCTTGGGCTACATTATTACGATCTTTATCGGTTTTCTTGGTAATAAAATTAACAAACCTATCAAGTTTTACTAATAAGAATTCTATAGCATGAGAGATTTTCTTTAATGTAGTATTTATTAAAGCTTTACGTTTAGAACTTTGACCTTTAAGGTTTAACGCATCTTCTCTTAAGGACAATAATTGTTTTAATTGTTCCGGAGTAATTTGAGGTTTATTGTGTTTTAAGTCCTGCATAATATTTAATCATTATTATATTTAGTCAGCGTTTGTATTTTGCGTCATTGCGAGGACATGACGTAGTAATTGACGAAGCAATCTCGATAGAATTCATGATATTGCCACGCTCACTAACTTTCGCTTGCAATGATGATTTGGAAGCCACGCAAACAATACCAATCAAGTCACGATATGACACTTTAGTTATTAATATGCATTGTACCGCTTTTTAAAGTTTTAAAGTGTTTTTGAATCTCTTCTTCCGTTCCGTAAGCTGCAACGACTCCATCCTGTAATATTAGAATTTTATCAACAACGGATAATACGGATGGTCTATGTGAAATTACAAGAACTGCTATTCCTTTAAGTTTTGCTTGTTTTAAGGCACTTGCAAGGGCAACTTCACCTGCCTCATCTAAATTAGCATTAGGCTCATCTAAAATGATGAGTTTTGGATTACCGTAAAAAGCTCTAGCAAGCCCAATACGCTGTCTTTGACCACCTGATAGATTAGAGCCTGCAGGACCGATATCAGAATCATAACCGTCAGGGAATCTTAATATCATTTCATGAGCTCCGGCTATTTTAGCTGCTTCAATAACTTTTTGCGGATCGGCATCTTCTTCCATTCTAGCTATATTTTGTTTAATACTACCGCTAAAAAGTTCTATTCCTTGAGGAAGATAGCCGACATGTCTACCGAAATCTTCTCTATTCCAACGATAAATTTCAGCACTATCTAAACGTACGGAACCTGATGATTCTTTCCATACCCCGACTATGATTTTAGCTAAAGTTGATTTCCCTGTAGCCGAAGGACCGATAATTGCTAAAACTTCGCCCGGTTGTACTGCAAAACTAACGTCTTTTAAGATATATTTCGGTACAGGAGGTTGTGGTAAATGTTTCGGTATAGGGTGAGCATAATAAATATTTTCAACAGTAAGATGACCATCAACGTTCGGAATTGGCATCGTTTCGTCTCTAGAAGAATAAGTGTTAAATAAATTATTAATGTTTTTGTATGATTTAATAGCACCGCTCATACTTTTCCATAAATCAATAGCATTATCGAAAGGAGCAAGAGCTCTACCGACTATGATAGAACTCATAATCATATTACCGGGAGTCATATCTGCACTGTGAGATTTTACAACAATGTAAGCACCGACTCCGGTAACAGCCATTTGCATTATATTACGGATAAACCTTGAAAAGTTAGAAATAACACCGTTACGATAGCTAGCAACCGATTGCTTATCAAGTGCTAATATGTTAAATTTATGCCAATTTTTTGTAACATTCTTCATCATTCCCATTGCTTCAATTGCTTCTGCATTTCTGTTTGCAATATCGGCTTGTGTCATACCTTTTATCGAAAATTCGGTAGCTTCACCGAGCGTTTTATTAGTAGCTGTAGCATTAAAGAAAGCGGTTGAAACTATTATAATTGCACCAAAAACGGTAATAAGACCGATATATGGATGAATTGAAAAAATAACCGCAATATAGATAAGGCTCCAAGGGGCATCGAATAAAGTATTAATTCCGGTACTTGTTAGGAATGTTTTGACGGTTTGAAAATCACGTAATAATTGGCTAGAACCCATATTTGCTCGTGTTGCAGCTGCAGAAATTGAAGAAGCAAAAATTACGGGAGCTACTGTTCTATCAAGCCATTCTCCTACTTTTATAAGTGTAAAAGAACGAGCAATTTGTAATAATCCGTAAACAAAATAAATATATGCGATTATTATTGATAAAAATAATAATGTTTGTAGATTACCGCTTCCAAGGACTCTATCAAGAACTTGTAGTGAGTAAAGAGGAGTAATTAACATTAGTAAGTTGATTACAAAAGCAAACCAAAAAACTATCCAAAAAGCTGTTCTACATTCGCCTAATGCTATTACTACGGGGTTTTTTTTATTTAGATTATTATTTTTATTATCCATATTAGTTATATTATAAATAATTATTAATTAATTCTTCAGCAATTTGAACACTATTTAAAGCTGCTCCTTTACGTAAGTTATCACATGTGATCCATAGATTTATCGTATTATCTCTACTTACGTCATTTCTAATTCGAGAGACATATATGGCATCTTCGCCTACCACTTCAACGGGTGAGATATACGCAAGGTCATTATTATTAGAAATTGTAACAATTCCATCGGCATCTTGTAATATTTCTTCGACTTCTTTGGCATCAATTTTGTCGTTAAATTCTATGTTAACCGATATAGAATGACCGATAAATACCGGTACTCTAACAGAAGTAACGCTAGCTTTAAAGTGATTACCTATAATTTTGTTTAGTTCAGAAGCAATTTTTGCTTCTTCACTTGTATAGCCATCTTTATTTAAATCACCTATATGAGGAAAAAGATTAAATGCAATCTGTTTTGGAAATTTCTTAGGATCATTCTCTCCAAAAACGTATTTAGATTTTGTTTGGTCGTAGAGTTCGTCCATTCCTGCTTTACCTGCTCCTGATACTGATTGATAAGTAGATATCACTACTCTTTTAATCTTTATTTCATTATCTAGCGGTTTTAATGCTACTGCAAGTGGAATGACGATACAGTTAGGGTTAGCTATGATATTTTTAGTATTAAACTCTTTAAGTGTTGATAAATTAACCTCAGGTACAATTAACGGCACTTGATTATCAACTCTAAAAAGTGAGGATTTGTCGATAACTACACAATTACTAGCAGTAGCTTTTGGTATAAATTCTTTTGAAACTTCTGAACCTGCACAAAAAAAAGCAATATCGATATTGTCAAAATGTAAACTTTTTAAACTATTAATTTGTAGTATTTTTTCTCCAAAGCTTACTTCCCGCCCTAGAGAGCTATCTGAAGCTATAGCATAAACTTTATCAATGGGGAAATTACGCTCAGCTAGAATATTTAGAGTTTCACGTCCTACATTTCCTGTGGCTCCGATTACTGCAATATTGTATTTTTTAGTCATTATTTATTAATCCGATGAGTTTTTCACCTCCGATAATATGGAAATGGAAATGAAAAATAGTTTGTCCCGATTTCTCGCCTTTATTAGTTATTAAACGATAACCGTCTTTATCTAAACCCGCTTCATTTGCTATATCAGAAATTTTAGCAAAAAAATGTTTTATTTCGTCTATAGAAGCTTTAGAGATGAAATCGGTATAATCTATATATTCGTTTTTAGGTATAACGATAATATGTACAGGTGCTACGGGTGCTATATCTTTGAATGCTAAAATTTGTTTATCTTCATAAATTATTTCTGCCGGAAGATTTTTACTTATGATTTTTGCAAAAACATTTTCTTTGTTATACATCATTTTATTCCTGTTAAAAGCTTTATTGCATGGCTTGATTTTTCCGTCATTGCGAGCAGTCGTAGACTGCGCGCAATGTGACGATTTAATATTTATGAAACCACGTTTCTGTTAAACAAGCATACTACGTTTTAGAAATTTTAATTCAGCTTCAATTCTAGAGTTGGCAATTATTATATCTTCTAGTCGGTAATTATTTCTTTTTAAATAATTTTCTCTAATATCTGAAGCAAAAAAGCCGAAGCCTAATATTAAGACTATCTTAAATATAAACTTTAACTCTTCGATATTAATCGCCGTAACGATTATATTCGCTATTACAGCAATAGCAACAACTAACCACATTTTATGGTATAATGCCCAAAATATACTTAAGAGAGCCGCTATCCATGAAAAACCTTCTTCAATAACAATAAAATTATTATTTTTTTGTGTGGAGTTAATGTATATTGCGTATATATTCATTATTTAAGTTTAAGTCTTGAAAATTCAAGGGACAATAATTAATTAAATTGGATTAGTCAAGTATACTCGTTTAATTTGGAAAATTGGCTACGTTGTTTTGGTAAGCCCTCGGATGCTCACGTATTAATATACGCTCCGCTCCTCGGCTTACAGACTCCTTGCTCTTTTCCAAATTAAACTTCGTCTATTCGTCTACTTAACAGTAATTCTAATAGTACTTAATTAACAACTTAATATCAATAAATTTTATATTATGTCAGATAATTTAGCCTTACACGGCACAACAATACTTTGTTTAAAAAAGAATGAAGAAATAATTATAGCAGCAGATGGACAAGTTTCGCATGGTAATACCGTACTAAAATCTACAGCACGAAAACTTCGGACTATAGCAAATAATAAAATTATTGCCGGTTTTGCAGGTTCTACGGCTGACGGTCTTGCGTTATTTGAAAAACTTGCAGTAAAGATAGAGCAACATAAGCATAATTTACTTAGAAGTGCAGTTGAGCTTGCAAAAGATTGGCGTAGCGATAAATATTTGAGACGTTTGGAAGCAATGATGATTGTTGCTGATCGTAGTCATATATTAATTTTAACCGGCAACGGTGATGTCGTAGAGCCTGAAAATAATGTTGCAGCAATAGGTTCAGGCGGTTTATTTGCACTATCTGCCGCTCGCGCTCTAATGTCTTACGAGAATAATTTAACTGCTGAAGAAATTGCTTTAAAATCTATGAATATAGCTGCAGATTTGTGTGTATTTTCTAATCATAATATTATAATGGAAAAAGTTGTATGAAAGCTACTAAAACTACTTATAAAAAAGACCCTATGGGGCTTACCCCTTCTCAAATAGTGAATGAACTTAATAGATTTATCGTAGGTCAAGAAAAGGCTAAAAAAGCCGTTGCTATTGCACTTAGAAATCGTTGTCGTCGTAAAAGAGTAGAAGGTAATTTACGTAATGAAATAGTACCGAAAAATATTTTAATGATTGGTTCAACCGGTGTCGGGAAAACGGAAATAGCAAGACGCCTTGCAAAGCTGACTAATTCTCCTTTCTATAAAATTGAAGCAACTAAATTTACCGAAGTCGGATATGTAGGGCGTGATGTAGAATCAATCATGCGTGATTTAGTCGAAATAGCCGTTAATACTGAAAAAACTTTAGCAAAAACGAAAGTAGATATTAATGCCCGTGAAAAAGCGATAGAGAGAATATTAGATAGTTTAGTAGGTAAAACTTCTAGTAGTGAGACTAGAGAAAAGTTCAAAGAAAAAATTTTAAACGGCGAACTTGATGATACGGAAATTGAAATTAGTGTAGCTGATACTACACCTGTCGGCAGTGGAAGTTTTGAAATACCGGGCATGCCTGGAGCATCTATGGGCGTTCTTAATCTTGGCGATATGATTGGACGAGCCCTTGGCAGCAGTAAGACTAAAACAAAAAAAATGCTAGTTAAAGATGCTATGGCTATTATTATACCTGAAGAATCAGAAAAATTAATAGACCAAGAAAAAATTATTCAGCAAGCTATAAATTTAGCTGAAAATGACGGTATAGTTTTTATTGACGAAATTGATAAAATAGCTTCGACTAGTAGTTCCGGAGCAAAAAATGCCGAAATAAGTAGAGAGGGAGTGCAAAGAGATTTGCTACCTTTAATAGAGGGCACGACAGTTAATACTAAATATGGACCAGTTAAAACCGATCATATATTATTTATTGCTTCCGGTGCTTTCCATATTGCTAAACCTTCTGATTTATTACCGGAGTTACAAGGAAGGTTACCGATTAGAGTAGAATTAAATTCGCTTACCAAAGATGATATGATTAAAATATTGCTTGAGCCTGAAACTAGTTTAATAAAACAATATTCGGCGTTAATAGGTACTGAAGACGTGCGTCTTGAATTTGCTGCTTCTGCTATTGAGAAGATAGCGGATTATGCGATCACCGTTAATTTAGAAGTCGAAGATATAGGGGCTAGAAGGCTGCATACTATACTTGAGAATTTGCTTGAGGATATAAGCTTTGAAGCTAGCGAAATGAAAGGCAAAAAAATAATTATCGATGATAAATTCGTAGAAAATCAATTATCAAAAATAATAACTAATCTTGACCTAGCTAAGTTTGTTCTATAGTATGTTTTCAATTAATAATTGAGATAAGATTGTTATTTTCATCTAGTAGGGCTTGCCGATAAAACTATAGCTGAATCAAAAGAGCGAGTTAAAGCAGCGTTATCTTCTATAGGGCTTGCACTACCTACTAAAAAGATTTTAATAAATTTAGCTCCGGCAGATTTAGTAAAAGAAGGAAGCCACTTCGATCTTGCGATTGCTTGTGCGATACTTACCGCAATGAATATTTTACCTGAACTTGAAATTGCGGAATATTTGATAATAGGAGAGCTATCATTAGACGGTTCAATCTTACCGGTAAGAGGAGCTTTACCTGCAGCGATTGGGGCTTCTGTTAGAGGTAAATGTCTTATTTGTTCAAGTAAAAACAGCTCAGAAGTTGCTTGGTCGGGTAATGATAATATACTTGTTGCAGGTAATTTAATTGGACTAGTAAATCATTTTAAAGGTTCACAAGTTTTAACTCCTCCGGAAGCTAAGCTACAAGATGAGCCGATAAATTATCCCGATTTTAAAGATATAGAAGGTCAGAAAATTGCTAAATGAGCTTTAGAAATTGCAGCATCAGGTGGGCATAACCTTTTAATGTTCGGTCCCCCCGGAACCGGTAAATCAAGATTTGCTGCCTGTCTTCCCAGTATACTACCTAAAATGTCTACAAAAGAAATTTTAGAATGTAGCATGATTACAAGTATTGCAGGAAAATTTTTAGATGGTAAACTTACCAAAGCAAGGTCGTGCAGAACTCCACATTATTCATGCTCACTGGCCGTTATGGTCGGTGGCGGTGTCGGAAAAAAGTAAAGCCTGGGGAAATTACGCTAGCTTATAACGGAGTATTATTTTTAGATAAACTACCTGAATTTCCACAGCATGTTATTGATGCATGAAGGCAGCATATTGAAAACGGTGAAATACTAATCTCACGATCAAATGCTCATATAAAATACAAATTTCCAGTTAATAGCAGCTATGAATCCTTGTAAATGCGGTTATTGAGGCGATTCTTATAAAGAATGTATGAAAGCTCCAAAATGTGCTAGCGACTATCAAATGAAAGTATCGGGACCTATTATGGATAGATTTGATTTGCATATAGAAGTATCTAATATTCATGTTTATAATTATGACTTGATTGTAGATAACTCTGAGGAAGAATCTGAATATATAGCTGCAAAAGTCGAGAAAGTACGTTTAATTCAAGAAAAGAGATATGAGGGCTATAATATTAAAACAAATAACAGATTAGATGGGCAGTTGTTAATAGATTACGCTATGCCTGCGGATGAAGGTAAAGATTTACTGAATGAAGCGGCAAATAAATTTCGTTTATCAATGCGTGCTTATAACCGAATACTTAGAGTAGCGCGCACGATTGCCGATCTTGAGAATGTTGATACTGTCTTCATTTTTTGCAATATATTTAAGATGATTTAAGGATAAAAGATATGAGTACTATAATAAGTTTTACGCTATAAAATATTTATTAAAAGATAAAGGGGATTATGAAATAGTCTAGGGATTTATTTCGGCTATTTTTAAAGATGCTGGTTATAAGTTTTGTTAAAATAAAAGCCCTACTAGAAAGTGGCAGTAATAAAGAAAATGATAGCTTAAAATCTAGCGTAGCAGATGTTATTGTGGAAGATGAAGAAGGGCATAAATATATAGTAGAAATAGATAAATCCTATACAAATCTTTTTATGCATAAAGTTTGTTTTAATTCTAGTAGATTAATAGTTGATAGTATTTCTAAGAGCGAGGATTATTCTACTATAAAAAAATATTTCATATTAATTTATTGTATTTTCCTTTTGATAATATGAAAGCACCTTATATATCACGGTAAGACTATTTTTAGAGAAGTTGATAAAAAACACCCTATGAAATTTTCTTTGGGAGATATGAGAGGTAAAATATTTGATTTATATAATGCATTTCCAGAATATATTGTAATATCAGTACCATTATTTAATGATGTTATAAGAGATGAATTGGATGAATGGCTATATGTAGTAAAACATTCTGAAGTTAAGAAAGATTTTAAATTACCATATATAAAGAAAGTAGCAAAATGTCTTGATATACTTGAGATGACTCCTAAAGAGCAAATAGTTTATCGTCCCTATATGAATAAAAGCTATAAAGAGCGTGATTATATAGTTTCTGCTGAAGAAAAAGGTAGAGAACAAGGTATGGCAAAAGGAATAGAAGAGGGGAAGAAAAAAGGTAAACAAGAAGGTATACAAGAAGGCAAAGTTACAAAAAGTATAAAGCGATTACAAACAGAAATTGAGAACCTTAAAAAATAACTATCTTTAATGACAAAAATTTACTTTATAGCTGGTGAGGTGTCAGGAGACTTTGTAGGTGGTCGTATAATTCAGCATTTAAAAAACGATACAGTAGTACAACTAAATTCACCTGTATCAAGCTTTGTGAATGACGCTGTACAGTTTGTTGGTGTTGGTGACAAATATATGGAGGAATCCGGTAGCTTTAAAAGCTTATTTCCCATTACTTCCATAAATTTAGTGGGTTTTGTAGAAATTTTGCCTCATATTTTTAAGCTTAAAAAATTAATTGATAAAACTGTGGAGGATATAATAAATAGTAAAGCTGATTTATTAATTACTATAGATTCACCAGGGTTTACTTATCGTGTGGCAAAGCGAGTAAGGAAACTTTTACCAAAGCTGAAAATGATTCATATCGTTGCACCGTCAGTTTGGGCATATAAAGAGGGTAGGGCAGTAAAATACGCTAAAATTTATGACTGTTTATTTGCTTTACTACCATTTGAACCTCCATATTTTACTAAAGTCGGTCTTGATTGTAGATATATAGGTCATCCGATTATGGAGCAAGAGTTTTATAGTGATAAAATAGCTTTACGTGAGGAGTTTAAAATAGATGAGAATGAGAGAGTTTTGTGTGTTACTCTTGGTAGTAGAAAGGGTGAGATTCTAAGGCATTTATCGGTTTTTGTTTCTTCTATTGAAGAAATATTCAAGAGTTGTAATAATCTTAAAGTTATATTTACTCTTGCAAATCCTGCTCATGAGGCAATAATAAAACCGTTTCTAGAAGATGTTAAGTTTAATTATTTATTTTCAAGTGAGAGACTTAAAACTTATGCTGTTGCGGATTTAGCTTTAGCAAAATCCGGTACTAATACTTTAGAGATAGCAGCTTCCGGTACTCCTATGATTGTGGCTTATAAAGTTAATCTTATAAGCTTTTTTATTATTAGGCTATTGATAAAAATAAAATATGTTACGTTGATAAATATTATAGCCGATAAAGAAATAATTCCGGAATTTATCCAATTTAATTGCCGAGCTAATCTTATTAGTAATAAGCTTCAAGAATTATTATTTAATTCTAAAAAAGCTTATAAACAGGTAATAGAAAGCCAAAAAATTTTGCAGCAATTAGGATTTAAATCAAACCGATTACAGCTAAATTCAGAAAGTTTTAGACACGATGAATTTAAAGGCAAGCTAGCTAGGTGTACAAAAGTACGTGAACACAGGCTTAGCTTGGAAAATTTGCTTGTATCAAGTGATCGAGATGACGCTGTACCTTCTTATATAGCTGCAGAAATTATTAAACAGGAGTTCTTAGAACCTAAAATAAAGTTGTTAAAAGAGAAAGATTAGTACTTGAAACCGGTGGTCCACAACATTTTCTGAATTATAATAAACATTAATATTAATATAATAAAAAAATATATTTCCATGTTTTTTCTTATAGTATTAATTTGTTTCATTAAAATTTTTAAATCATTGGAAATTTTTTTGTATTCCTCATTGTTATCAGAACGCATTGTTGTCAAGAAACCGGATAAGTTTCCTAACTTATTTTGTAAAGCTTTTAACCTTTCAGTATGTTCTTCGTGTTTTAGATCGGTATTGTGATCTTGTATCATAATATATAATGCCCATTATAAGATCAGTAGTATTAACGCCGGTATAGTAATATGAACTATGAATAAAGATTTATATTTTTTGTTTGTAATAAAAATTCTAACTTTTCATTTTACAGGAGTATACTATTGTTATAGTAAATTGGTTTGCGTTATTAATTTGTTGCTCATTAGTCATCTAATTTTAATATTTTAATTACCAAATATTAAAACTATTGATTGATTTAGTAAAAACTATATAATTCAAATTTAACAAAAAGTTAGTTTTAATATATGTTATTTCAAATGTCAAGAAAAAACCATATTTCGTGGTAATTTTTTTTTTATTAATATTTCTAAGCCTTATAAAAATAATAGTTATTATGTTAAACAACCTATTAAAAACTAAACTTTTTTTAGTTATAGTATCTCTAACTATATTTATTACTTTGCTAAATTTTAGTATATTTTATATTTTTGTGCCGGGTAATCTTACTCAAAATAAAACGATAATTATTGAACCTAAATTATCCGTAAATCAAATAGTTACAAAACTTTATTCTAATGAAGTAATCAAATATCCAAGAATTTTTGAGGTAATTGCTAAAATTTATTCTATAAAAAGACCTCTTAAAAGCGGTGAATATGTGTTTACTCGTAATATATCGCCTCTGCAAACTTTAAGAATATTAGCAAGCGGTAAATCTATAATACACAAGATAATTGTCCCAGAAGGTACGGTAGTTAGTGAGGTTATAAAGAAAATTAATGAAGAAAGTCGATTACTTGGAGAAATAAAAGGGATAATACCTGAAGGTTTTTTAATGCCTTCCACGTATTTTTTTTCTTACGGTGATCAAAAAGAGCAGATAATTGATCACATGAGAAATTTAATGTCTGCTAATTTAGATAAAGTAATGCAAAATCTTGCACCGGATTCTCCATTAAAAACTAGACTTGAGGTATTAACGCTAGCTTCAATAATTGAAAAAGAAGCCGGCTCAAATGCAGAAAAGCCTATTATAGCAGCAGTGTTCATTAATCGTTTAAAGAAAAATATGAAGCTACAAGCTGATTCGACTACTATATATGCTTTGACTGAAGGAAAATTTAAATTAGCAAGAGCTTTAACAAAAAAAGATTTATTGCAAGAACTACCCTATAATACTTATTATATAAAAGGTTTACCACCCGGCCCGATTTCTTGTCCGTCGTTAAAATCTTTAGAAGCAGTGGTAAAATCTGCTAAAACGGATGCATTATTTTTTGTAGTTGACGGTAAAGGCGGGCATAATTTTTCTAACAATCTTAATGATCATAATAGATTTGTTGAAACTTATCGAAAAAGTTTGATTAAAGTACCTGAGCCGGCAATTGATCCTGAAAAACCATCTACTCGATGAACTTCAAAAATTGGCTACGTCGTCTTATAAGAGCTGTGGTGCTCACGTATTAAGTATACGCTCCGCTCCTTGCCTTATAGACTCCTTGCTCTTTTTGAAGTTGATTTGCGTATATTTTTATCTACTTAAGGGATGTTATCATGAATAATAGTGAATTTAGTAAAATAGCCGAGACAACAATTGCATATATAGCAGAAAAGATAGAAGAGCAGGATAAAGAAGCAAGTATAGATGTAGATTTACAAGGTGATATATTAAACCTTGATACTGATAAAGGGGTATATGTAATAAATAAACAAAGTGCCACCAAAGAAATTTGGTTGTCGTCGCCGGTTAGCGGTCCTTATCATTTTTTTTATGAACAAGGCGAATGGATAAATAGAGCAGGGCTTGAATTAATGGCTATTTTAACTGAAGAACTTAATATTAAATTTGATACTCGCCCCACTTGAAAAATTAGCAACAATGTCTTTGTAAGACCTCGGATGCTGAACGTTTAATATACGCTCTGTTCCTCGGCTTATAGACCGATTACTCTTTTCCAAGTTAAACTTCGTATCACTACTCTTCATTTTACTTTGTAGTATATATGAAAGATTTTGAAACTGCCGATAGTGCCGAAAAAGTTTATGATTTAATAATAAAAAATGCTCCTACTCGTGCATCTATATTTATTGATGTTGACTATACACTTATAACTCCTAAATCAAAAACTTTTAAGAAGCCGCCTTATAATCAAATAATTGATAGAATTAAGGAAAATAAAAGTAGTTATGACAATTATGAGGAAATTATCAGTAATTGGCGTTTGTAGCGAAAAGTAATATTAATTGACGAAGAGTGGGTAGAAGTTATAAACAAGCTCAAGGAAAAGTTTCCGGTTTATGGTCTTATACAAATTAATACGGCAATATTCCTTCTATGGAAGATTGGTGATATAAAGAACTAAAAGAGCTGGGTATCGAATTTTCAGATAATGAAAAATTAGCAATTTATAATTCAGGACAAAAGGATGATGCTATTTTTTATAAAGGTATATTTATAACCGGTAATCACTCAAAAAGCGGTACTTTATCAAAATTCTGAAGAGCTAAATACTAGTTTTATTGTATTTGTTGATGATCGTGCGAAGCATATTGAAGATGTAGGAGATTATTGTAAAAAGAATAAAATAGGTTTTTTAGACATTTTATTTGATGGGCTTAAAAATTTAACAGGCGAACCTGATCTCTACACTTGCCGAATTTTAAGAATCATATTTAATAGAAAACGCTAAGTGGCTTGAAGACATAGAAGCTTATGGGTTAATGGTCAGGAAGTAATAATTAAATAGAATACATGCCTACATAGATATCGTCATTGCGAGCAGTCATATAGGCGGTGTGGCAATCCATAAAAAATAATAAAAATTCTGTAAATCAGAATTTTTAACTAGATTGCTTCGTCAATTACTGCGTAATTTCCCTCGCAATGACGACTCAGTATCCACGCAACAATGCCACGCAGTGATGGTATCGAGAGTCGCACAACACTCTAAATAATCCCTAAAATCCATGAGTAAATGTACTTTCTAAAAAATTTTTTGATAATATTCATAATTCTAATTTCAAATCTAGTATCCGCAAATACTTATAGGCAGATAAATTACAAAATAACACCTTTGTCTAATAAGTCTGTTTCAGCTATCAAAGTTGAGACGGAAATAATCGGCAATATGAGTGGTGAGGTTGTTTTAGATTTACCCTATGCATGGGCAAATGCTACATATTACAAGCAAATCAAAAATGTTAAGCTGTTAAGCTAGAATATCCTATTAGAAATTACAGTTTAGAAATCAAGACTCGGATGAAGAAGCTATTTTAAATACGGGAAAAATCAATATTATTCGTTTAAGCTACGAAATATATCAAAAAACCGGTAATCCTTGTGATATCGACGAAGCAATAATTAGACAAAATTTAATTCATTCACTGGGTTATGGGCTTTTTGCTACTCCCGGTGATCTATGATATAGTAGCGTTTAACATTGAATGGAATAATATTCCTGATAGCTGGAAAATAATATCAGATTATGGTCTTGGTAAAAGCGTGAAATTTAAAGCTGTGCCGATTGAATTATATAGTGCAGTTTATGTAGCGGGTGATTTACGTGTTTACAAAATTGTCGATCAAAAAAATCCTGTATATCTTTCGTTACATAGTCAATTTGATCTTAAAGATGAAGAAATAGCTTCTTATATAAATAAAATTATCAAGGAACAAAGAACATTTTTCCATGATAATGATTTCCATTATTATCTAATAAGTTTAATCGAGGGGAATCAACCTAGAAATATGGGCGTAACGGGCGTAACTCATAGTTTTACTGCATTTATTCCTCAAGGTTTGGACAAACAGGATTATATAATGTTACTTGCTCATGAACGTCTACATAATTGGACAGGGAAGAAAATACGTAATAACTTAGAACGATTTATTGGTGGAGTGAGGGATTTACCGATTATTATAGCAGGGTTTTAGCCTTACGTTCCAGTGTTATAACGCTTGAGGAATTTGTAGAAGAATTTAATAAATTCTTTGAGAATTATTATTTATCGCCTGTTATAAATGAACCTGAACCTAATAATTTAATTGAAACATATTATTGGCAATTGGACAATTAATAAGAGTAAATCGCTGGATAATGTTATGCTTGATTTATTTAAAACCTCAAAAGAACAAGAATTTTCAAGTGATTATTTTAAAAAAATAGTTAAAAATTATGTTCCAAAGGGCATAGATAAAGAGATAAACGAATATATAGAACAAGGTAAAACTATAGATTTAGCTAATGTTTCTAAAGTGCTGCCGATTGAGAAAGTAACAATGGTGGCATATGATCGTGGTTTTGATAGAGATGCTTTAATAAATAATTATACAATAAAAAATATTGACGAAAATAGTAACGTTTATAAATCTGGACTTAGAAACGGGGACATAGTTATAAAATATGATTTTCCTAAATGTGGGTCTCCTGATCAGATAGTTACAAATCAACACAATTAAAGGCGAGTTTCAATTTAGACCTGAAAGTGCTAATAAAAAAGATATATACAGGTTCAAGCCTACTTTGTCTAAAGAAGATAAGCTAAAAATCAAAAAGTTTTTTAACAGCTAAACCTTCTTTTTATCTTAAAGTATCATTAATTTTTTAATTATTTATTAATAATATCTATTGACACACAACCCAACATTTAAGTTATAATTGCGTCACGATTTAATTTTAAGAGGAAAAATCATGACAAAAAACTATACGGGGCCACAAACTTCAAAAAAAACATCTAGTTACTTTGACAGTGCTACAATTCATTTTCAAAATGCTACCAAAGCTGCGACAGATTTCACAATGTTATGCTATTAGCAACGGAACATGCTATTAATGTGATAGAAAACGGTGCAAAAACTGTATGTTCCATTCAAGGTTTTGTTTCTGATGTGAACAACTCTAATTATTCTGTTGTATCTGCATTTGCTCAAGCAACTGTAGTAAGCCTTGCAACTTTTGCTTATTATAATCCTCCGGTCCTTATTGGTGCTTTTACCTTAGGAGCAATTTTAATTTCGCCGTCCGATTCTATCGAATGTGTAAAAAATACAGTAAAAGCAGGGCTAACTGCAGGATATGTAGCTTATGAAACTGTGGAAGGTTTAGTAGCAGGAACAGCAGGTATAGTTTCTCTTATTGCCGATAATATTTACGGTGATACAGCAGAGCTTGCTGGTGCTATTAATACTAACATGATAGAGTATTATAGTTAAAATATTGTCATACTCAATCGTCATTGCGAGGAGTTGCGTGACTCTCTATGTCATTCCCGCGAAAGCGGGAATGACATAGAGAGTCACGCACTAGTTAAACGCTTTATTATCTCTTCTCTATCAATCAAAGGTAAAACGCCTGTAATTTCCGGTCCTGATTCTCTGGCGGTTAAAGCAAGACGAAGAGGTAAAAATAACTCCTTACCTTTCCTGCCTGTTGTATTTGTTATTTCTTTGGTCCAAATGCTCCAGCTATCTTTAGTGATTTCACCTTTCGGTAATAATTCTGCTGCTTGCTTTAAATATTCCTTATCTAAATTTAGATTTTCTACATTCGGAGTTTGATGGCAAATTTCCCACCAATCTTTTACATCACGTAATTTTTGCAAGTTAGGGCTTACCGATAACCAAAAATTTTCATCAATATACTCGGCATCTATTTCTTTAAGGCGTTCTTTTACTGTATCAAAATCTAAACTTATAAGTAATTTATGATTTAATCTTTCTAAATCTTCCGGTTGATAGATAGTTGGACTTTTAGAGAAACTACTTATCTCAAATTGATTTGCTAGCTTTTCCATTGATTTATAAGGCAAGATTTGTGCTGATGAACCAAGTAAACTAAAAAAGCTAGCGATTGCCATAGCTTCGATTCCAACTTCTTTTCTAAGAGTTGCGATCTCAAACCCTCCAACTCTTTTAGAAATTTTCTCATCTTTATTGATTATTAAACTTAAATGCCCAAAAGTCGGAGGAGTAGTATTTAAAGCCTCAAACATTTGAATTTGAATGGCGGTATTGCTAACGTGATCTTCACCCCTAATAATATGAGTAATATCATAATCAATATCGTCAATAACTGAGCATAACATATAGGTCATACTACCGTCTGCTCTTATTACTATTGGGTCGCTTAAAGCCTTGCCGTCATATTTAACTTCGCCTTTGATCATATCATGCCAGCTAATCGGTTCATGATTTATCAAAAATCTATAATGCGGTTTTCTTCCTTGTCCTATATATTTCTTTGCTTGCTCTTCAGTTAGATTTAAGCTAGCTCGATCATAAATCGGTGGTAAACCTTTAGATAATTGAAATTTACGCTTTAATTCTAGCTCTTCAGGAGTCTCATAGCAGGCATATAATCTTTTTTTGTCTAGTAATAGATTTTTGATTTCATCATATCTACTTAAACGACTTAATTGATTAAATGTCTGATCCCAATTAATATTTAAAAATTTTAGATCTTCCTCGATAGCGTCTTTATATTCCTGTTTACTACGCTCTAAATCCGTATCGTCAAATCTTAAAATAAACTGTCCGTTATGCTTCTTTGCATATAGCCAGTTAAGCAATGCTGCCCTGATATTCCCGACATGTAACATACCGGTCGGTGATGGAGCAAATCGTGTTATAACTTTTGTCATAAATAAGTAATTTTATTAATTGTCATCCCGCGGCTTGACTACGGGATCTTGTATTACAGCCTGTGTCCTGAGACCTTGTGATCAAGTCACGTGGTGACACTAAACCATTTATGCTTGTTTCTTCTCTAATTTCGCTTTATTCTCTTCAATTAGCTTCATCGCATCATCTAAGCTTAAATTTAGAAAATCATATTTTTTTTGCACCGAAATAAATTTACCCATATATTTTATGTAAGGACCGAATTTACCGTATCCTATCATAATTTCCTCGTCGCTATCTTTATGAATACCTATTTTTAGCGGTAAGCTTAGAAGCTTTAATGCTATATCAAGTGTAATATCATTTTGGTTCAAGCTAGCAGGCACAGGGCTACGTTTTGGCTTTACTTTGCCTTCTTGTTCGCCAAGTTGAATATAAGGTCCGTAAGGTCCTTTTTTCAGGTATATTTCTACTCCGTCTTTATCCGTACCTAAAACTTTATTCTCATTAGGCATAGCGGCAGGCTCGCCTTCATTCTCATTATTATCGTTACCACTAACAATAGATTTTCTAAAAGTACATTCAGGGTAATTACTACATGCTAAAAACGCTCCGAACTTACCAAGCTTTAAGCTAAGCTCGCCCGTGTTACATGAAGGACAAACTTTAGATTCTTTATTCTCACCGAACAAGTGATAATCAAGGGCTTTCTGTACATAGCTAATAATCTCGGTTATTTTCTGTTCGTTTACTGATTCAATATTATGGTTAAAACCGCTCCAAAAATTATTTAAAGCAGCTTTCCATTCAAGTTTGCCGGCTGCTATTTCGTCTAATTCGTTTTCAAGTCCTGCAGTAAAATCATATTCAACGTATTTTTTGAAGAAACCGACTAAAAATACCGTTACCAAACGTCCAAGCTCTTCAGGTATAAATCGTTTTTTCTCAAGAGCAACATATTTTCGATCTTGTAAAACCGATAAAATACTAGCATAGGTCGAAGGACGACCGATCCCAAGCTCTTCAAGTTTTTTCACTAAACTTGCTTCTGAATATCTTGGAGGCGGTTCGGTAAAATGTTGATTTGGAATAACTTCTTTAGTTTTAAGCGGCTCTTGTTTTTTTAAAGGCGGCAGCATTTTATTTTCTTCTTCAGCTTCATCGTCCACACTTTCACGATAAACCTTGTAAAATCCGTCAAAGGCTATAGTCGATCCGTTTGCTTTTGCCAAATATTCTTTATTTTCCGAAGCTAAATTTGCAACTACCAAATCCATTATAACATTTTCCATTTGGCAGGCTATAGTTCTTTTCCAAATCAACTCATAAAGCTTATAATAATCCTTTTCTAGCTTTTCTTTTAAGCTATCAGGAGTATAAGTAATATTTGTGGGTCTTATTGCTTCATGAGCTTCTTGAGCATTTTTTACTTTGGATTTATAAATTCTAGGGCTAGTCGGTAAATATTTATCGCCGTAACTTTTATCGATTAACTTACGTATATCTGCTATTGCATCATTTGATAATGTAACGCCGTCGGTTCTCATATAAGTAATAAGCCCCATAGTTTCCTTACCTATATCAACACCCTCATAAAGTTTTTGTGCTATTTGCATAGTCTTTTTAGCACTAAAACCTAATTTTCTCGCTGCTTCTTGTTGTAGTGATGAAGTAATAAAAGGAGGTTGTGGTTGACGTTTTTGTTGTTTTTTTTCTATCTTATCAACATGAAATTTTTGAGATTTTAATTTTTCGGTTAAATCTTTGGCGTTTTTTTCGTTAATAATTGAGAATTTTTCTAACTTCTGATCATTTACGTGAGTCAATTTAGCAGTAAATAGTTCGTTATTACTATTTTGCATTTTAAGGCTAATATCCCAATATTCTTCTGACTTAAAACGCTCTATTTCATCTTCTCGCTCACATATTAATCGCAGAGCCACGGACTGCACACGTCCTGCTGATTTACATCCCGGTAACTTACGCCATAAAAGAGGTGAAAGGGTAAAACCGACTAAATAGTCTAAAGCTCTTCTTGCTTGTTGGGCATTTACTAAGTTAGTGTCAAGTTTCCTAGGGTTTTCAACGGCATGAATAATTGCTTTTTTAGTGATTTCGTTAAATGCTACCCTTTTGAAAAAATCATCGGATTTAACTTGATTCTTTTCTTTTATTACCTCTGTAATATGCCATGAGATAGATTCACCCTCACGATCAGGATCGGTTGCAAGATATACTGCATCAGCTTTTTTAGCATCTTTAACTATGGCATCTACATATTTACCGGCTTTATCGGAAATATCATATTTCATTGCAAAATTTTCATCAGGTAATACCGAATCTTTTTTAGAAGGTAAATCTCTAATATGACCGAATGATGCAATGACCTTAAACTCATCACCTAAATATTTATTTATCGTTTTTGCCTTTGCCGGCGATTCTACTATTACTAATTTCATCTACTTAATTATAAACTAATGATATTTTATTATCGGCGTGACGCATTACTGTCCCGGCGAGTTCTAATTCTAATATTACCGTATATATTGATAGGAAGTGGTAATTCTATTTCTTTTTGTAAATATTTAAAGTCTATGGGTACTGCCGATAATAATTCCAATATAGCAGTACGCTTCTTTTGTGACGGTTCTTTAACATATCTCGTATTTACTGTTCCTAGCTCAACAAAATCCTTAAATAATCCATCATCTTTTTTCATAAATTCTTCATATTGCAGTAAATTAGCTACAATATCGTCTACTGATTACACTAAATATGCTCCATCTCTAATCAATTTATTTGTACCTTGACATCTTGGATCTAAAGGAAAGCTGGGAACGGCAAATATTCCCCTATTTTGTTCAAGTGCAAATTTTGCAGTTATTAATGAACCGGATTTTAAGCTTGCTTCTACTACCACTACTCCTAAGGCTAGTCCCGATATTATCCTATTACGCTGTGGAAAATGTTTTCCAAGCTGGGTAGAGCCGATAGGTAACTCAGCTAATATTAAAACTTCTTCTGCTAAATTTTCAAATAGTTTTTTATTTCCCGGTGGATATATATGATCAATACCGCCTGTAATAACTCCGATAGTTTGAGAAATTGCAGCTTGATGTACTATCTATTCCTCCTGCTAACCCTGAAACGGTTATATAACCTTCTTTTACTAAATACATTTGCAATTTTATGAGCAAAGCTTCTTCCGTTCGCAGCAGCGTTTTTTGCACCTACTATTGCAACGCATTTATTATGATTTAATAACTCTATATTACCTTTATAGCTTAATATTGGCGGCATAAATTTCAAGTAATAATTTTGATATTCCGGAGATTTATATGTGATGATCTTAGCATTGTCTTTTTCGAGAAGCTCTAATTCTTTTTCAGCATCGCTTTTACTGAAAATTTTAATTGGTTTTGACTTTCCGCCTCGCAATGAAAAATCTGGAACGTTATCTATGGTAGTTGCTGCATCACCGAATAATTTAATTAAACTAAAGAAAGTTTTAGGACCAATATTTTCACTTCTAATAAGACGTAAAATATTAATTGTTTCAATATTATAAGATATTCTAGGAGCAGAAAATAATTCTTTCAACATTATTTAGGGTTATTTGATATTGCATTAGTGCTGTATGTCATTCCTGCCTAGGCGGGAATGACATCAGAACCATACAACAACACTAGACAAGCCACGGTAGGACAGTTTTCCACTTTAATAACAGTAATATATTACAGCTTCTCTGCATGTGAGCTTAAATAATGCGCTATACCTTCATGTGATGGGGTAATTGCTTCCTCACCTTTATGCCAGCCGGCAGGACAAACTTCGCCGTGCTTTTGATGATGAGTTAAAGCATCGATTACTTTTAATGTATAATTAATATCACGACCGATAGGTAAGTCGTTAACTAGCATGTGACGTACTATGAAATCCTTATCGATTAAAAAAGTTCCACGCAAAGCAACACCGTCTTCATTAAGTACATTATATTTTGAAGAAATATCCTTTTTTATATCGGAAACCATTGGAAATTGTACTTGTCCAAGTCCGCCTTTATTATGCGGAGTATTTTTCCAAGCTAAATGGCTAAAATGAGAATCAACGCTAACAGCTACTACTTTAGTACGTCTTTCGGTAAACTCACCAAGCTTATTGTGAAATGCTATAATTTCCGATGGGCAAACAAAAGTAAAATCTAGGGGATAAAAAAATAACACTATATTATCCCCTGCAGCATAATCGCTAAGTTTAAACTTATCGTCTATATTATTATTAGGCATAATAGCTTTAGCTGTAAAATCCGGAGCAGTTTTGCCGACAAATACTGACATATTCATAACCTTTTATTAATTAATAATCTGATATGATATATAAAACTAATTATTATTACAATAATAAATCTTTATAAATTGCTACTTATCTATTTTCGTTCCCGAAGAAGCTTTTAATTGGTTAAATATAGTTAACGCTCCGGTTACAAAACTACTCGGTTCTGAAAGATTTGCGGGTAAAATTACGGTGTTGGTATCTTTAGCCAAATTACCGAACGCACTAATATATTGCTCGGCTATTTTAAGAGCTACTGCATCACTTCCTCCCGTTTTTTGTATAGCAGTTGCGACAATCTCAATACTATTTGCCGTAGCGGTAGCGACTAAGCCTATTGCTTCAGCTTCACCTTTTGCCCTGTTAACTTGATCTGTATAAGAAGCTTCTGAATTCAGTACGATTTGTGCTTTTTCACCTTCTGCATGGTTAATTTTTGCTTGTCTATTACCTTCCGACTCTAGAATTTGAGCTCTTTTTTGACGCTCTGCCGCTACCTGCAATTCCATAGCTTTAAGTATAGTTTGCGGAGGTTGAATATCTTTAATTTCATAACGCATACATTGTATGCCCCAATTTATAGCAGCCTGATTAATAGCTGCTACAATTGCTACGTTTAAAGTTTCGCGCTCTTCAAAAGTTCTATCTAAAGGGAGTTTACCGATTTCCGAACGCATAGTAGTTTGAGCAAGCTGTGTTATGGCATAGTAAGGATTATTAACACCATAAGATGCTGCTATTGGATCAATGATCTTAACATATAAAACACCGTCTATAGATAATGTTACGTTATCGTTTGAAATAGCTGTTTGAGCGGTAACGTCTATTGCTTCTTCTTTTAAAGTATGTTTGTATGCTACTCTCTGAATGACAGGGATGAGTAAATTTAAGCCAGGTTGCAGTACCTTATCGAATTTTCCAAGTTTTTCTACTACCCATGCTTGTTGTTGCGGTACAACTTTAACCATTTGTATTATAACTAAAATCGCTATAATACTGAAAATTAATAATGCATATTCCATAATTCAATACCTTTTTTTATTTCCACTCTATATTATTTTTAATTATAAAAAAAGGATTTAAGTTAAACGGTACTTAATTATATATTTTTTTATCACTAAAATGGGTTTTAATTACTTTGAGTAAAGAAAGAATGCTTGAATATTCTTCAAGTTGTTCATTTACCTTTTTTATCTCATTTAAAGCGCTATTAAAATCTTTCTGCAATAAATACGTTTCAGCAGCTTTATTTTGTTCTAGTGTTTTAAGTAAAATACTTTGTAAAAATCTATAATAATAGTCGTCTAGTTTAGGTATATCAGACATAATAATAAATCATATAATTATTGAGTTCTTAATTTATATATAAATTTTTTAATAATTCAATAATTTTTAACTAGATTTACATATACTTAAGTCTTTATCTATTATGTCGGAATCTATATTTAAACAGTCAAGGATTGAATGAAATACATAATCATGGCTAATTTCGGTATTAGCATAATTTTTAATTGAAGATACTGCTTTAGGATATTTGGCTTGAAAATTATCTGATACCCAAACTATAAGAGGTACGGTTATTTGTTCTGCAAGTAGTGGACCGCCGTGACCGTAATAACCATTTTCTCCGAGAGACTCGCCGTGATCAGATACATATAATAAAAATGCATTTTTATCTTTAAGCAAATCTATTAAATTAGATAAAAAAAAATCGGTATATAAAATAGAGTTATCATAACTGTTAACTAAAGCAAGCTTATCGCAATCACTTGCATCTCCCTTAACCTTAATAGGACAGGTAGGGGTAAAATACTCAAACTCTTTTGGATATCTCGCATTATAGTTCCAATGGCTGCCGGAAGTGTGAACTACTAAAAATTGTTTCTCTGAGTTTGTTATTATTTCTTTTATAAAAGGCAATATTTTTTCATCATGATCATTTAAAGAAAATAGGGTAGAGCCGCCCGGTACTATAGTAAAATTAACGTCATTATATATATTACTGAGGTCAAAATTTGCAAAACTCCTCATTAAAGTTTGAGTACCGATCCAGGTAGTATTAAAGCCAAGATTTGTTAAAATTGATAAAAAGCTGTTCTCTTGTCTACTATTTTCAATTTGACTTGCAGGATAACGTGAAAGTAACGACGGTACGGAAAGATAGGTAAGGTTAGAAGAAGATTTAGCTTTGAAAGAAATTAGGTTTTGAGTAGTCTTTAAGTAAGGAGTCGTATCTCTTTCATAACCGTTAATGCCGAAATGATCAAATCTTGCTGATTCTCCTATAACTAAAACACCGATAATATCTTTATCTGACTTATCTATAAAGTTATATTGTTTGCTAATATCTATACATGCATAATTTTTATCACCGAAATTTCCGGCAAAATTAAGGTAGCTATTATGTAAATACTGAATGGGAAAATAATTTTTTAGTATCTTAAATGAAGGAGTAATAATATTATATATAAAAATAAGTAAGCAAGCGGCAGATAATAGTTTTGTTACGAATGATTTAGAATTTTCAGCGGCAAAAGATTTGAGAGTATAAAAACAGGTAAAAAGGCAAAAAATTATCCATATTATTAACTTAATGCTGGTTAATTCATAAACTTCGTTTAAATCTGTTGAGAAAAAACTACCTATTACTTGTTTAGTAGGATTGATTTTGAAGAAATAAATGTAATAACTAGCAATAGCGGATGTTATAAATAAAAACCCCACGCCGATTTTTAACACTAATCTATGTACGCTAAGACCGAAAAACGCTATAAAAGAAAATATATAAATATAGCAAAAATCTTTTGATAACTCTAATATCCCTCTAAAGATTGTTGCTTTATAATAATCAAATTTATAAATCAATATTGCGGTATTAAATAATAAACAATAAATAAAGGCTAAAATCGCCGATAATTTCATTAATTTCGTATCTAAATGTTTCTGAATAGTTTTTAGCATAAATAATAATTAATAAAGTAATTTTTATAACTATCATGATCATAAAAAATCTTCAAGAATTTTATCGGCTTTTAATACCAAATGCTCCGCTTATCGCTATTGATTACGGAAGCAAAAAATTAGGAATCGCATTATCTAATCAAGAACGTAGTATTGCTATGCCCTTAAATACTATAACCGAGATAAATAAAAAAATTGTTATTACTTTCTTGCTTAATATCATCAAGAAATATAAAGTTTGTGGTGTTATAATAGGTCTACCGATTGATATGAGCAGAGCAGTAACGGAGCAAACAAATATAGTGATGAAATTTGCTGAAAAGCTAGCAAAATCTATAAACTTGCCTATATATTTACAAGATGAAAGATTAACTACTAAAGCTGCAAATAATTTCCTTAAATCGTTTGGAGTGAAAAGAAAAGACCGTAATAATAACGATGATGCAGTAGCTGCTAGTATGATTCTTGAAACCGTGCTTGATTCTATAAAAAATATTTAATTAGGAAAGAATTGAGGAGTTGTTGCATGGATCGAAAAACCTACTCAATGTCATCTCCGCAAAAGTGAGGATCCAGACTAAAAAATCTTTAAAATGAAAGATTTTTTAGTCTGGATTCCCGCCTTTGCGGGAATGACATAAAACGGTCAATGCAACAAAGCCAAGAATTTATGACAAACAAATTACCTCCTATTTCACCCGGACAAATTTTACTAGCAGAATTTGTGGAACCTATGGGGATTAGTCAAAGCAAACTTGCTCGTGATATTGATGTACCCGTTATTAGGATCAATAATATAGTTAAGCATCATCGTTCAATTACCGCTGATACAGTCCTTCGTTTGGGTAAGTATTTTAATATTAATCCTCGTTGGTAGATGAATATGCAAGACCAATATGATTTAGAGCTTGCAGAAGATGAAGGTTGGAAAATTACAGAAGATAGAATAAGAACCCTTTTCTATGGCAAGTTAATTATTTATAACTCAATATTGTTACGCACTCAAAACACTATTGTAAAGATATATTATTTATGATAGAACCGATTCGGTCAAAATAAATAATATACTATGAAAATATTAATTTTAGGTGTTACCGGTATGCTAGGTAATAGCATATTTAGGTTTTTAAGTAGTGATAAAAAATTTGACATTTTTGCGACAGCCCGAAATAATTCAGCTAGTTCTTACTTTTCTAAGGATTTATCCGATAAATTAATTACAAATGTAGATGTTGAGAACCATGATTCGTTAGTTGAGGTATTTAATCAAACAAAACCCGATATAGTAATAAATTGTATAGGGCTTGTAAAACAATTGGCAGATGCTAATGATCCGTTAAAAGCATTACCGATAAATAGTTTGCTGCCTCATAGGCTAGCTAATTTATGTAAACTAGCTAATTCAAGGTTAATCCATATTAGTACTGATTGTGTGTTTTCAGGAAAAAAAGGTAATTATAAGGAAAGCGATTTTTCTGACTGTTATGACCTTTACGGTCGTTCAAAATTTCTTGGTGAGGTAGATTATCCGCATGCTATCACATTGCGTACTTCCATTATAGGTCATGAGCTAGCAGGCAATAGAAGCTTAATCAATTGGTTTTTAAGTGTAGAAGGTTCAGTGAAAGGGTTTGAGAAAGCTATTTATTCAGGATTCCCGACAGTAGAGCTTGCAAGAATAATAAGGGATTTTGTGTTACCTAATAAAGAGTTGCACGGGCTTTATCATGTTGCCTCAAAACCGATTAATAAGTTAGAATTGTTAAAATTAGTAGCAGAAATATATAATAAAGAAATCGATATTATTCCATCAGATGAGCTTGTAATAGATCGCTCACTAGATAGCACTCGTTTTAATGAGGTGACGGGATATACGCCTCCTGAATGGCGTGAGCTTGTAAAGCGTATGTGTGAGTTTAAGTAAATTGTCGTTGCGAATATAGGTTTATCCACTCTTGTCATCCCGTGGCTTGTCCTATAGTACCGGACAGTTTTTAAAAAGATCTCAATGGAAAGCGAGGATCCAGAATAAAAAATCTTTCATTTTAAAGATTTTTTATTATATAGTTTTTTTAAGTAAAGCTTTTAAAAAAAGCTGTACTTTACTGGATTCCCGCCTACGCGTGGATGACATAGAAGAAAAATGTCCGGTTACTATAGGCTTGTACACGGAATCCAGCATAAAGTGAGATAAATCGAGCTTTTTATGTTTGTATTTTTATAACTGGACCCTGTGGACAAACCATAGGATGACTACCTTAGAGTGTTTCTCGATTGACACAATGACAGAATGAATAATAACAAAATAGGTATTATATATAATGTTTGTAGATAAAACTTTAATGATTACAGGAGGTACCGGTTCGTTTGGTAATGCGGTGCTTTCTCGTTTTCTTAAATCCGATATTATTAACGATATTAAGGAAATTCGTATTTTCAGTAGAGATGAAAAAAAGCAAGAGGATATGCGTATTGCTTTAAATAATCCGAAACTTAAATTCTATATTGGGGACGTACGCAATTATAAAAGTATTGATGAGGCAATGCACGGTGTAGATTATGTATTCCATGCCGCTGCTTTAAAGCAGGTCCCGACTTGTGAATTTTATCCTATGGAAGCAATAAATACTAACGTCTTAGGTGCTGAAAATGTTTTAAATGCTGCTATTAATAACAAAGTTACAAAAGTTATTGTATTGAGTACCGATAAGGCTGTATATCCAATTAATGCAATGGGATTATCTAAAGCATTAATGGAAAAGTTAGCAATAGCAAAAGCACGTATGCATTCTTCAGGTGAGACTGTGCTTTGCGTCACTAGATACGGTAACGTTATGGCTTCTAGAGGTTCGGTAATTCCTCTTTTTATCAATCAAATAAAACAAGGTAAGGAATTAACCATTACAGAACCGTCAATGACACGTTTTTTAATGTCGCTTGTAGATTCTGTGGATTTAGTTTTATATGCGTTTGAGCATGGTCATCAGGGTGATATTTTCGTACAAAAATCTCCGGCAAGCACAATTGAAGTACTCGCAAAAGCGTTACAAGATATATTCGATAGCAAAAATGAAATACGTTTTATCGGTACACGTCACGGCGAAAAACATTACGAATCATTGGTATCATCAGAAGAAATGGCAAAAGCTGATGATTTAAGGGATTATTACCGTATTCCTATGGACGGGCGCGATCTTAATTATGCAAAATATTTTATTGAAGGTGAAAAGAAAGTAGCACTTTTAGAGGATTACACTTCCCATAATACAAAACGTTTAAATTTAGAAGAAGTAAAAGAGTTATTACTGACTCTTGATTACGTACAAGAGGAGCTAAAAAATGCTTAAGGTAATGACGATTGTCGGTACTCGTCCTGAACTTATTAAATTATGCTGCGTGATTTCTGAGTTTGATAAATATACTAATCACATCCTAGTTCACACCGGTCAAAATTATGCATATGAATTACATCAGGTTTTTTTTGATGATATGGGAATTAGAAAACCCGATTATTTCTTAGAAGTAGCAGCAGATAATACGGCAAAATCTATCGGGCTTATTATCCAAAAAGTTGATGAAGTACTTGAGAAAGAAAAGCCAGCCGCTGTTTTATTTTACGGTGATACTAATTCATGTTTATCGGCAATTGCCGCTAAACGCCGTAAAATTCCGATTTTTCATATGGAAGCAGGAAATCGTTGTTTTGATCAGCGTGTACCTGAAGAAATAAACCGTAAAATCATTGATCATATTAGTGACGTTAACATTACGTTAACCGAGCATGCAAGACGTTATTTAATTTTCGAAGGTTTACCGCCTGAGCTTATTTTTAAATCAGGTTCGCATATGCCTGAGGTCCTGGATCGCTTTATGCCTAAAATATTAAAGTCTGATATTTTAGATAAATTGTCACTTACCACAAAGCAATATTTCTTAATTAGCTCACATCGTGAGGAAAATGTTGATGTCAAAAATAATCTGAAAGAATTATTAAGTAGTTTACAAACGCTTATTAAAGAGTATAATTTTCCTGTAATCTTCTCAACACACCCAAGGACTAAAAAAAGGCTTGAGGATTTAGAGGGGTTTAAAGATCTTGGCGATAAAATAAGATTTTTGCCGGCCTTTGGGTTTACGGACTACGTCAAACTTCAGATGAATGCATTTTGTATTTTATCCGATAGCGGTACTATCACTGAAGAGGCATCTATACTTAATTTACCTGCTTTAAATATTCGAGAAACACATGAACGTCCTGAAGGTGTGGACGCCGGAACGCTTATTATGTCAGGTTTTAAGGCTGAACGGGTACTACAATCAGTGAAAGCTATTACAGAAGAACACGAGAATAATAAACGCTTGCAAGATATCGTGCCGGATTATGCAGAAGCAGGACTTATATCAAAGAAAATATTACGTATAGTTTTAAGTTATGTGGATTATGTTAACCGTACAGTATGGTTTAAAAAGTAATCCTATTCATTATTATCATATCAAAAACATGAAATTCTTTAAATTAATAAAACTTAACACTTTATTTTTAAGTGTTTTTTTACTAATAACTCTTATATCTTCTTTTTGTTATTCCAAAGAAAATTCTTATAAAAAAATAGTTTTCCTTGTTAGTACAGAGACATTCGGCGGCAAAGGCGTATATGCAATGTATAATGAGATGAAAAAAATAGGTCATGATGTCAAAATTGTAATAGTACCTCATCCTCATCCCAATATTCAAGGAGGAATAGATACCGGGTTTATTAGTAAATTTGATACACAAGATGTGATATATCCATGCGGTAAGTATGCTTCTTATTCAAATGTTAATACAAAATGTGAAATTTCTGAATTAAAAAATTATCAGCCGGATTTTATCTTTACGCAAAACCCTTACGAAAATTTTCAAGGCTATATATCAGAACCTTTTACGGCTGCTAATTTGTATAAGAGCTTTAGAGGAACTAAAACAAAAATTATGTATATAGTCTATGGTCCGCATATCTTTCATCAAAAAAATATTGATGATGATAAGTTATCAAGTTGCATAGAGACGGTATTTGTTGATTCAGAAAGTACAAAGGATATCTTTATTAGTAATTATAAATTTCCTAAGGATAGAGTTATTGTTTCAGGTTATCAACCATACTATGAAGTAAGAAATTATAATATTAAAGAAAAACCAAACTCGGAAACCATTTTATGGCTTCCTAGATGGGAATTATCATTTAAAAATAGAGATTTATATGAAGGAGGTTCTACTTTCTTAAATTATCACTATTTTTTCTATAATTATGCATTACAACATCCTAATATTCATTTTATTATAAGACCGCATGTTACACTATTTACCTATGCGGTCAGTAAAAATTACTTAAGCCAAAGTGATATGGATAATATATTAAGTAGATTTAACTCTTTAAAGAATGTTACTGTTTCTGCACATGCATTCAGGTCGTTACTGGATGATATAATGGTGTCAGATATTGTAATAAGTGATGGTACTTCATCTCTTGCTGAAGTAGTGGTTGCCGATAAGCCTATAATTTACTTAAGTAATGGTTGGAATAATGAATTTAATAGCAATGCTCTATCTAAAGAATTAAAAAAATATATGTATTTTGCTTATGAGCCGCAAGATATTATTAACTATATAGAATTTATTAAGCAAAATCATTATTTACCTTATCATGAAAATAGTAGTGGCAGAAATCAATTTAAAAAGATGCTTGATCCTGTAGAAAACCCTGCTGCATTTATCGCCGAATATTTATTAAAATTATAATAGTTTAAATAATTTATGTTAGAAGAAATTTATAATGATGGAGAAAGATTAATTCCTGGGGAAACTTATGATGTTTTAGAGGTAATGCGTCATAAAAGTAGCTATAAGATTTTTAAAAAAATTATAGAAGCCGATATACTTAGTAGCCTATTAATGCTAATCAAAAAATAAAAATTTTAGATATAGATTGTGCAATGGGACACGGAACTTTCATGCTTAGCGATATATTAGGAGTAGAAATTACAGCAATAGATATCAGTAAAGAATTTATAATTTATGCTGAACAAAATTATGGAGCATCTAATATACAATATATTAAATCTGATTTAGTTAGTTTTATTAAAAAGGCAGAAGAATATGATTATATTGTATCACGATATGCACTTGAGCATATTGAAGATGGGTTAAATCTAGCACTTAATCTTAAATATAAAAAACGATTAATAGTAAATGTACCTTTTAATGAACCGGAAGGGAATATACATCATTTAGTTAATTGAATTACTGAAAAAGACTTTGAATCATATCCGAACAAAGAATTTTTCTATAAGGAGTAGATGGTGTAACTAACGACACGCATTCTGAAAAAATCCTCCTAATTCTATAATCTGTATATCTAGTAACTCAGATTTAAAGCCTATAAAACAATTATTTAACTATCCAATCTTAGCTTGGATTCTAGAATTTTTAGAAAAGCTAGGTTTGCAATCCCAAGATATATTAAAACAGTTGCTGCACACTAGAGATGCATTTAAAAATAGCAAAGAGAAAAACTTAAACTATGAAATTAAATTAAATAATACTGTAACAGAGCTAAATAATGCTTTAGAAGAAATAAAAATTCTTAAAAATAAACTAATTATTAGTGAAGAAGAAAAATCTATTTTTCTAAAGCTCTATAGAAAATTTAAACAATAAAACTAACATTTTATAAATTATTTTTAAAAGTTATGACAACTAGAAAAGATAAACCTCTAAATATTTATCATACTTTAGTTTCCATTATTATACCTGTCTATAATGGGACTAATTATATGAAAGAAGCTATAAATAGTGCTTTAGCACAAACTTACAAAAATATTGAAATTATTGTTGTTAATGATGGTTCAAAAGATAATGGAGAGACAGAACGTGTAGCATTATCATATGGTGATAAAATACGCTATTTTCATAAAGAAAACGGAGGTTGTGGTTCGGCCTTAAATTATGGTATAAAAAACATGAGAGGGGAATATTTTTCGTGGCTTAGCCATGATGATATATATTATCCTAATAAAATCGAGCATCAAGTTGACATATTAAATAAATTAGATAATAAAGATACTATCATTTACGGTGGTTATGAATTAATCGATGAAAAAGGCAACTTTCTACGTTATATTAAACCGGATAGTGTGCTACCTATAAATAAACTTAATATTTCTTTATTACCTTTATTACGAGGATTAATACATGGTTGTTCGTTATTGGTTCCTGCTAAATATTTTCATGAAGTCGGTATATTTAATGAGGCTTTACCGACAACGCAAGATTATGATTTATGGTTTAAAATTTTCCGTGTTGCCCCTATTCATTTTGACGAATCTATCCTAATTAAATCTCGTTTTCATTCAGAGCAAGGTAGTAAAAAAATATCAAATCATAACGAAGAATGTAATGTATTATGGTCATCGTTTCTTCACGAGTTAACAGAAGAAGAAATGATCAAAATGGAAGGTTCTCCTTATTTATTTTTAACTCGTACAGCTACTTTTTTATCCAATAATACTCCGTATAAAAAAGCCTGTGATTTAGCAAATACTATGGCTAAACAAGTACTAAATGATACTAAAATTAGTATTATTATACCGGTATATAATAGAATAAATTGGGCAATTGAAGCTATAAAAAGTGTACTTATTCAAACACACAAAAATTTTGAGATACTTATAATAGATGATGGGTCGACTGATGATATATCAGAATTAACTTCAATATGCAAAAAAGATAAAAGAATAAAATATTTTCATAAAAAAAATGAAGGACCTGCTGCTGCACGTAACTTAGGTATTAAAAATGCTATAGGAAAATATATTGCTTTCCTTGATTCGGACGATTTATTTTATAAGGATAAAATAGAAATCCAATTAAAGTTTATGGAAGAAAATAATTTTATATTTTCTCATACTTCATATCAAAAAATAAATGAAATAGGAAAATATATAGAATCTGTTCATTCCGGGTTTTTTAGTGGCAATGTTTTTCCTCAAGTCATACAAACTTGTCCAATAGCAATGCCGACAGTTATGGGAACTTTGACATTATTCCAAGAAAATTTATTTCCTGAAAATATAAGAAGCGGTGAAGATTGTTGTTTATGGATATCTATTGCTAGTAAAAACTCAATAGGCGGTATAGACAAAGAATTGTCTAAAGTACGAATTAGCGGTGGTACTAATACGTTTATGGACCCAAATAAATATTCAGTAGGTTTAATAAATATTACTTCTTATGTTCTTAATGATTCTTATTTAAGTAAATTTAGTCCGTTTACTATTAATTTGTTATTAGCAGCTGTTACACAATTAAGATTACTAGAAAATAAAAATGAAGACTATAAAAAAAGTAATATTTCTTTTTTCAAAAATAACTATGTAATTCAAAAAATACGAACCTATTGCTTTGTGACAAAAATTTTGATTTTATTAACTATTACTTCTATAAGGCAAGAAGGAATACGTGCAACAATCTCTAGAATACAGAGATGGCTTAAAAAGCATATATAAATAACTATTCCTCAAGTATCTTAACTTTTGAGCCGTCACCAATTTTAGTCATACCTTCGGTAACGACTAAATCACCTGCTTTAATATCGTCAGAGATAATTTCAATTAGACCTTCTGTACGTGTACCGATTTTTACATATAATTGTTTTATCGTATAACCGTCTATTTTATAAATAAAATTACCTTGATTATTTCGTTGAATACAACTTTCAGGAACGGTTAGGTTTTTATGAGGGTTAATTATAAGCATAACATCTACAAAGCTATTATGCAGGATTTTTGTACTCATAGGTAAAATAATTTTAGCTGTTAAAGTACCATTATCTGATAAGTAATGCGATACTGCCCCGATTGTACCTTTAATTTTTCCTGCAATTAAAACTTCAGTATCGACTCCAACTTTTCCGCTTAAAGATTCCGGCAATTCAATAAAAATACTTTGTGAGTTTTCTGTTCCGGTAATGCTAAAAAGATAGTCACCTATTTTTACTTCATCGCCGACCATAGACTTAATTACGCCTATTTTACCGGAGTAGGGTGCAGTAATTATCATATCATTATATGTTTTTAGAGCTTTGGAATAATTAAATTTTGCATTTTCAAGTTCGCTTTTTGACCTTTTATATTCCTCGTTGCTTACAAATTTTTTAGCGAATAAAGCTTCTTTTCTATTATAATCTTCTTGTTTTGTATTTAATAACGCTGCTGCTCTAGATTTAGTGGTTTCTGCTATGTTTTTATCTATAACTAGCAATATATCCCCTTTTTTTACTATTTCTCCTTGATGTGCTGAGACTTGTTCCACTACTCCGGTGGCATTAGCATAATAATCACGACTATTATCATTCTGGCATTGCCCTACAATATTAAATATGTCGTAAAGCTCGGCAATTTGTACTTTAGTTGCTTTCACTCCTATAATTTTTTCTTCTTCCTTTTTACTTGCCATAGTAGAAAGCGAGATGAGTAAGGTAAAAAGAACAATAAGTTTTGCAGACATAATATTATACTCTAAGGTGAATAGGTGTCATCTAGTAGTTTGTCCACGGCATCTAGGAAAAACAACTAAAAATGTATGTTGTTGTGACATTTTTAGTTGGATACTGTGGACAAACTACTAGATGACAAAGTATGCTTTTTAAGTTCCTCATCCGTTAACCATTTATATTCTTTTTCTAGAATTTCAAATCTAATTTTTTCTAATTGTGCATCAAGAACAGGTTCAGGAACGATAGCAGAACCGGTAAACTTAAATCCTTGATAGTTAATTTTTAGTTTCTTACAAATTTCTTGTAATGATAATAAATTTTCTTCTATATCATCGATAAATATTATTGATTGTGGATAATAATTTGTTTTTTGTAATACATACTCAAGCATGCTTCCTTTATCATATTCCGCAGTGTAAATTATTCCGTCTTTTAATGTAGGTTTACCGTAGCCGGCATTAAAATCTTCCACTATTATCTTATCTTCTAAAGGTGAAAATTCTTGAAAATTTACCTTTAATTCAGTGAGTTCACGAATTCTCCATTCGATCATATCTTCAATTACGCCGAATTTACCGGTAGGAAGTTTAGTAAGACCCATTGCCGGTACATTTTTTTCTGTAAGCAGAGCAAATATCGTTAAGATATCTGGGTTAACAAATCTAGCTTTCCTATCTTTAAGAACAATACTAAGTAATAATTCACATTCTTTTCTAGTAAGTCTTTTTTCAATGTTCTTCATTAATTCTTTTCTATAATCATGTGTTAACCTAGATTCATCACTATCCATTACAATTACTTCATCTACATCAAAAAGCACCAAGCTAGTATTATCGGCTTGTTTTACCGCTTCTATAACTTCTTTAAAATCATGAACTTTATTTATTTTGCTATACATATTTATTGTTTATTTAATATTACTTAAGAGTCTAATTACTTCTTCTAAGGAATTTGTCATTACCGTTAAATCTTCTTCTCGAGATAAATTATGGTAACCATCTTTAATTAGCTTCATTACTATTTGTTTGCTCGTTATTTTTTCTAATAATTTTACTGAAACATTATAAGGCACGTCTTCATCTAACATCCCATGAATTAGATGTACCGGTATATTTATATCAATATGTTTCTTTGTCAATAATAAATGTTTTTTTGCATCTTCTATCAGTTTATAGCTTATAGGATATTTATGCTCACAATTTTTACCGCTTACTTCTAGTATTTCCTCTTTTTGCATCTTATTTTGATCATTTAGAGATATATTTTGCCAAATATTTTCAGTAAAATCTGGAGCAGGGGCTACACACACAAGTCCCTTTATTTTATCAGGAAATCTTAAAGCCGCAAGAAGTGCTAGCCATCCTCCCATGCTCGAACCTACTAATATTGCCTCCGTATTAATTAATTTGTCTAAAACTAGTGATACTCCTTCTAACCAATCACTAATTGTTTGATCCTTAAATTGTCCCGATGCGTTTCCATGGCCGAAATTGTCAAAAATAATAAAATTATAATTGTTTTTTTTACAATAATCTATTAAATAGATAGCCTTAGTTGATTGCATACTAGACATCAAGCCGTGTAAAAAAATTACAGATGGAATATTTGTATTAATTATTCTATAATTATCATAGACAATAAATTTGTCTTGTGTTTTATTATAAAGCTTGTGCATTTTAAATAATTATTTTAATAGATTGAGATTTAATGTCTTCATTAAAGTCAAGTAAACGATACAATAAATATACTATTTTACAAGTAGTTCCTGCTCTAGTTTCGGGGGGGGTTGAAAGAGGTACTATAGAAGTTGCAAAATATCTTAAAATTCTCGGTCATACTCCTATCATAATTTCAGCAGGCGGTACTCTAGTTAAAGAGTTAGATAAGGAAGATATATTGCATATTGAAATGAATAGTAGCAGTAAAAATCCTTTTGTAATTCTGAATAATGCAAAATTGATAGCAGAAATAATCAAAAAATATAATGTTGATATAGTTCATACAAGATCAAGAGCACCGGCATGGAGTTCATATCTAGCAACAAAATGGACAAATGCTAAATTTTTGACTACCTTTCATGGGGTTTATAATATTTCGAATAGTTTTAAAAAATATTATAATAGCATAATGCTAAAAGGCAAGAAAGTTATTGCTGTGTCTAATTTTGTAAAACAACACTTGCTCGAAAACTATAAAATTGATGAAGATAAAATAGTAGTAATTAAGCGTGGAGTGAATTGTGATTATTTCGATCCCGCAAATTTAACGCCGGAAAAACTTGTAAAATGTTGTGATAAATATGATGTACCGAGTAACGTGCCGATAATATTCATGCCTTCTAGAATGACAAGCTGGAAAGGACATCTTGTTCTAGTAGAAGCATTAAGTAAATTAAAACATAGAGACTTTTATTGTTTAATGGTCGGTGATATATCTAGACATCCCAATTTTACTAATAGAGTAAAAGATCTTATAGCTAATCTAAAACTTCAAAATAAAATTCAAATTTTCGGTAATGATTCGGATATAATAAACCTATATGGGATTTCTGATATTATCGTTTCTGCCTCAATCGAACCTGAAGCTTTCGGGCGTACTATTATAGAAGGGCAGGCGATGGAGAAGCTTGTTATTGCAACTAATATCGGCGGGGCAGTAGAGACAATAAATAATAATATAACCGGTTTCCACGTAGAACCAAATAATGCCGAAGCGTTAGCACAGAAAATCGATTATTGTTTCTCGATTTTAGGTACTGATACTGCTAAGAAAATCCAAGAAGCGGCAAGACATACGGTAATTAATAATTTCTCTCTTGATCTGATGCTAAGAAAAAACCTTGAAATCTATAAAGAAATCTTAAAAAACTCCCATAATTGAACATCTAGATTTAGTATATACTCATGATAAATGAAAAGTAGTCAAGTATATAGGGTTGAATAGAATAGCTATTCTCCTAATAATTTTATTTCAGCATACAAATCTTCAAGATTTATATACTGATCATAAAAATTATTATAGTCATGAGATTTACCGTCATGATGTACTACAAGCATTAAAGTTTCCGGTAAAAATTCTTTTAAAGCTTGTTGTGTATTTTCTATAGGTATTTTATCAATATTAACAAATATCTCATCTAAAATTAATATTTTAGGGTTTTAAATTATAGCTTTAATGATTCCAATTTTTTTCTTTTGACTGTCACTTGGTGCATTTATTACATCATAATTTTTATCACTTAAGTGCATAATTAATGTGCTCAGATCTAAATTTTATAAATAGTGTGTTAATTTTTTCTTCTAATAATTGCTGATTACTTTTAATGATTGATTGATCAAGGCCGGAGGTTATTATTTCAAATTAAGTAGATTAAACCGGTATATAATTATTCTGATCAATAAATATTATTTTTGGATTTTGATAATGGGTAGGTATGGAAATTTCACCAATGCTATGGCATGGATCAACAATACAATTGATTAAACTCTTTAAAAAAGTAGTGTTGCCTTTTCCTGAGGAAGCTGAAAGAAGATAATGTGCTCCTAGTTTGAATACTAATTTTTCAAAACTCAAAATAGTTCTTTCTTCTATAATTAGGTTATAATCAGAAATTGCAAGTTCATCGTTTGTATCATTAGTAGACCATGTTATTCCTTTTTTATTCTCAGAAGAAATTGCCTCTATTAATTTTGTAATTCTCGCTTGTGATATAACTGCTCCACTAAAGATTATTTTTAATAAGGAACTTATTAAGAATGATTTTAAGGTTTCAAACCAAGGATTAAGTAGTAGAGCTTGCTCAGGTGTAATCTCTCCATTTTTTACTTTATAAATATAGTAAAGTGATTTTATGAATTTATCGGAGATATCTAGTATAGTAGTTATAGTATTTTTTGTGCTATCTAAAAACAACATTTTCTTTGATATTTCTTTTTTAGCTTTAAGTTGCTTGGCATAGAGGATATATTTCTTACTATGGAAGCTTTATTCTCGTTAATTTTCTCTGCTTCTTGCCTGTAAGAAATATCCAGTTGATATAATATATTTAAAAATCCTTGCTTAATATTTTCAAACTCATTAAATATAATAGCTCCTGGAACTAAATTCATTATATCTTGCAATGCAATAAGCTGTATAATTTTTTGAGTGGTTAAATTCCCTAATTGTAAAATTCCAATAGTGAAAGTATTATTAAGATCATTAAATAAATTATTAGTAATAGCTTCTTATATCCTTTAATCCTAAGATTTTACTTTTATATTCCTCGTTTAGTAACAGTTCTAAAGCTTTTTGTTCGATTAAATCTTGAGTATTTTGTGTTAAAGAAGCTTTATAGAATAGTGTGCTTATTATATTTTTTCCACACCATAAAATACTGATTTTTGCTCCTTGAGAAACAAGAGGTCCTATAGCAGCATTAGGGTTCTGTATGAGTAAGGTTAATGCAATTAATGTATTGCCATCATTTCCGGTATAGTTAATAAAACTACTATTTATGTATGCTTCAATTAAATCTAAAACCCTTGGGTTACATCTTTAATTTCATTTTTTGAATCATTTTTAAAATTGTTAGAAAGTATATTAGGATCAATTACCCTAATATTAGGAGTTAAGTTTGTCTGAATTTCTTTTAAATTTTCCTGATAATTAAAGAAATCAGTCCCATAATATGCTAAGCCTACTACTATTGCAGCTGTAGAAGTTAAATAAATTGGTACTGAATAATTAGGAAAAGTTGTGATGAGATTTGTAGTAATAGGGTAGATTAAATTTCCTTTAAACGTGGCAGAAGTAAGATAATGTTTCTGAAAATACCCTTCGGTTATTAAGATTTCATCAGCAAGAGTTGCTGAAACAAAAAGACTGCTTCCTGTTGTCCCATTTACAATAAAACCAGTTATACCGCTAATTATTAAATGCGTTCCATATGCTAACTTCTTGGAAAAGGTAGAAGCAGCATTATTTTTATTAAAAATAGGTATCGTCATTGTGAGCGGGCGTTGTTGTGTGTATCGAAAAAGGCACTCGGTGTCATACCGTGGTTTGAACACGGTATCCAAAAACAACTAAAAATACTAATAATGTTAGTATTTTTAACTGGATCCCGTGATCAAGTCGCGGGATGACAACTGAAAAACTGATCCACACAGCAATACCTTTCGAGCGATTGAAAGTAGCGTGGCACTCCATAAAAATAATAAAAAAATGCTAAAAATTAGCATTTTTATACTTTCTTGCTTCGTCACAAATTATAGTCTTTTATTAGCTCAGACGTTAAATTCTTAACTAATCTATCTTTAATAAACGCTGCCGAATTAGGTGATAAGTTGTATTATAGTATAAAGAAAAAATGTAGGTGTAGGGAAGAAAGTAAAAAGACAGATAAATAAAACCTGCCTTTTTGTAATTATTAACGAGAATATAACTCGATTACTAAATGCACTTCTGCTTCAAAAGGATATGGGACATCAGAAAGAGCAGGAACTCTTAAATATTTACCGGTTAATGAAGGTACATCAAATGATAAATACCCCGGTGTTGTTTGACCTTGTTTTGAAACGGATTCTTGGATAAGCGGTATTTGTTTTACAGATTCTTTAACTTCTATAACATCGCCTACCTTTAGTCGTATGCTTGCGATATCGGCTTTCTTACCGTTTAATTTAATATGTCCGTGTGAAACTAACTGTCTTGCAGCAAAAATAGTTGGAGCTATATTCATTCTATAAACTACCGTATCAAGTCTACTTTCAAGTAACCCAATGAAGTTTTCACCGGTATTACCTTTCATTTTTTGAGCAAGTGCAAAAATATTTCTAAATTGTTTTTCAGTGACGCGACCGTAGTGGCATTTCAATCTTTGCTTAGCTTTTAAATGTAAACCATAATCTGAAGTTTTAATCATGGTGGTATTCTGCCCATGTTGTCCGGGACGATAATTTCGTGTATTGAAAGCATCCTTGCTATCACCCCATAGACTTACTCCAAGTCTTCTACTAGCTTTATATTTAGAACGAACAATTTTTGTCACTGATAATATCCTTAACTTATTATTTATTATTTGAATTACAAAAAAATATATACATTTCTTGCATCAAAGTCAATCATTGATTTTTAACCTAAAACTTTTTATATTTAATTAAAAAATATTTCATATGAGTTCTTTAGTAAGACCAATCAATTTAGGTAAAATCAATCATTCACAAAGTACTGTTAAAGACTATATTTTACTTATGAAACCGCGTGTAATGTCGCTTGTGATTTTTACGGGTTTTGTAGGTATGTGGCTTGCTCCTTATTCCGTGCATCCGTTTATTGCTGGTATTGCAGTTGTTTGCATAGCTCTTGGGGCAGGTAGTGCAGGGGCAATTAATATGTGGTACGATAGAGACATCGATAGCTTAATGAAACGTACCCAAAAAAGACCGATAGTAAGAGGAGTTATAGAATCTGATGAAGCTTTATCTTTTGGTTTGATAACGGGATTTTTTGCAGTATTTTTTATGGCTTTATGTGTTAATCTACTTGCATCCTTTTTACTGTTATTCACTATTTTTTATTATATCTGTATTTATACTATTTGGTTAAAGCGTCGTTCTATACAAAATATCGTTATTGGCGGAGTATCGGGAGCCTTACCTCCTGTGATAGGTTATGCAGCGGTAAGCAATACTATATCTCTAGAGTCGATTATATTATTTTTGATTATTTTTATTTGGACGCCGCCGCATTCATGGGCTCTTGCTTTGTTCTGTAACGATGACTATAAAAACTGTAAAGTACCGATGATGCCTGCAGTAAAAGGGACTTTATATACTAAAAAACAAATTCTAATTTACAGTATTCTTTTATTTATTGTTTCGCTAATGCCTTTTTTTATTGGAATGAATAATTTTATATATTTAATAATTTCTGGTATTCTTGGGGTAGTATTTCTATATTATGCTGGTTCTTTATTCTATGACACCTCTGATAACAAACAAGCTAAACGATTTTTTGCCTATTCGATATTTTACTTGTTTTTTATATTTTTACTTTTGTACTCAACTAACACTATATTCCACTATTAGCTGAGAGATAATAGTGTTGGGTTACTTTTATGGAAGATAAAATTGAAACCCAATGTGAAGAAACATATCATAAGTTTATTTTCATGCAAGTGATTTTTTATTTATAACTGTAATTTTTAAATTTTATGCTTTTGTTCGTAATTTTGATAAGTAGGAAGAGTTAGAATATATAGTATTTTATTCCATAGGGACAACCTGTCATGCAACACACTCCATCGTTGGATAAAACTACTCTTAATACCGGCTTTATAACGTACCGCTTTGCCTACATATTCGCTTACTTTATTTTCCTGTATATTTGGTTGCCAAATTAAAGCTTCACTCTCTAATCTATTTGAGGCAATATTTCTTTCATGCTGCTTATCGTTATGTGTTAAAAATATGCATTCCGCTTTTATAAACGGTTTATATTGGTTATTTATATATTGAGCTAAATCTTCAAATAACTTTGTATATTTGGTAAGCCAGCCTTCATAAGCAATAATAGGAGCAAAGTTTAGATGAACTTCGTAACCTGCTTCAATAAAAATATTCACCGCTTTTATTCTCTCGATAATTGGACTCGTTTTTGGCTCTAATATCTCACTCATTCTTGCCAGCATCAAACTAAATCTAATCCTTATTTTGTTTTCAGGATTAAAATTAAGTAATTTAGGATTGACATATTTAGTAGCAAAAGTTGCTTTAGCACGTGGATCTTCTTTAAAGAAATTAAATATCTTTAACCAATTAGTGTGTTTCCAATTCAAACTTACATCGGTAGAACAACCTATATCATATGTCCAATATTTAGAATCTGTTTGATTGGAAATTTTAGTCGGTAAATTTGCTATATGTTTATCCAATACGTCAAGTATTTGATCTATATTTTCATTGATATATAATGTCTCGTAGTTATAACGCATAACATAACAATAACTATTTCTGCAACCTCCGGCACAGTCATACATGAAGTTAGGTGTTATGTAATCAGCTGATCTTCCATTAGGACGTACGTGCAAAGTTTTCGTATTTTGTACTATTTTCTTAATCATACGATTTTAAATTAAAGTTTATTTAAAATACTTACATTGAAATTGTAGTTATAAATTATTAATTACAAATACATCATATTTGATAATAAAAGTTATAAATGGAAAAATGATATTGAGTATCGTAAATGCCCGGAAAGCTATAGAGTAGGTAAAGGTAAGCAAGGAGTATGCATTTGTCAACCATATAAAAATGAAATTTTGCCTTATTGGAAGTTTAAAACTCCTGAAATTGCTAAAGAAAGTAGTGAAAAAATATATGAAATATTTTTAAAATACTTAGAGGATAATGATTTTGTTGGAGCTGATATGGTGCATAAATATTTGTAGATGGGTTTTACTAGAAGTAGACGTTATGCTAATTATAAAGGTGGGAAAAAATATAACAAAGAACATGATTATAAGAAATTAGAAAGAGGAGGGGAATCCAAAAAAAAGTGAAAAGTGCCGATATATTTTTTAAAAAATGACAAGCAGCAGCAGAGCATAGAAATATAAAAAGATGAAAATAGGATGGAAGAAACAATATGGGTAAATATTAGCTTTACCAAGTTAGTGTTTTTATATTATAGTAGATTAATAGAGGATAAATTATGACTAAAGATGAAATTGTGGAGCTGTTTAAAAAATATCTCGATCTTCATAACAGATATCAATATCAAGAAAAAAAAAGACAATCTACGAAAATTCGTTGACACTGATCCTGAAGAACTTTCAAATTTTATGAAACTTATGATAAAACTGAAAAATATAACAATAGAGAAGCTGAAGTTTTTCATAGTTTAAGTTCTATTTTAATGGAAAAACAACAAGATAATGCGATTAAATTATTAAAGAAAGCTATTGAACTAGATCCAAGTAAAGCATACACTATCACGAAGAGTTTTTTAATAAATTACATAAAATAAATCCGGAGGAAGCACTCGCTTCTATCAAAAGAGCTATAGGGTTAAATCCAAATAAAAAATCATTATATGAAGACCTTATTATTTTGTTGAAAAAGGCAAATTATGATGAAGAAACAGCAAAAATTACTAAAGCAATTCAATATTTCCCTAAAAACATACCTAATTTAGTATTAGATACTGAGGAAACAAAGGATGTGTATCCATTAGGTTTGGCACAGGAATAACTGTATCAAAACGTGGGTATTTACGAGTTTTTCACTGTCATCTAGTTTGCTTGCTAACTAAGTCTAGAAAAAATAACTTCAACATTGTTACTACACTATATGTTTTGCTGGATGATGACATAGAGAGGAATAATAAGTCATACAACACCCGTGACGGTCACATCAAAACAGTTTCTTCAATCCTTTTTGTAGAAGCTTATTCACAGGATCTGCTTGTTGGTTTTCCTGCAGGGGGCTGCTTTGTTCCTCTGTATTTGTATCCTTTTTCTTTCTGAGACCCAAAGCATCTTTAATAATATTTTCAGGTTTCTTCTCTCCGCTTTTTAAGTCTTTAATAACGCTATTAAATACGTTTTTAACTAAATATGTTTGAAAGGCTTGAACGTCTAATTTATGCTGCAGATTATTTATGAATCCGTATAATTTAACGGCTATAGGCGGTAAATCCGCAATAGTAACGCTTGCACTAACATCCATCATATATTGTGGTAAGTTAATTTGACCGCTTGCATTTGTTGTGGCAGGTGAAGCATCTAAACTACATTCATTTAAATTAAGATTGCCTTGCGTTATATTTCCGCTGGCAATTAAATTTTTGAAAGATGTGGATCCGCCACTAAAGGAGCTGTTAATAAGTCGCAATACTCCTTCGGTATTTTTAGCATTATTTACCGCATCTGCGATTCTGTTTAAATCAAATCCGCTTATTTTCCCGTTATCGCTATTTACGTTAAATTGTCCATTTAGATTATTAACATATGTATAAACGCTATTACCGTGAGAAGTAAGATCGGCTTTAAAGCTTAGTCGCCCATCAGTTATTTCTATTTTACCCGATTGCGGAGTAAAACTTTTGAGATAGGCATTTTTTAAATCGATTTTAATTGCAGCGTTTTGATCTTTTGCTGAACTCACATAACCGGTGCTACTTAGTTCGCCACCGTAAATGCTTGCATTAACTGAAGTAATATTCAGTGTGCCGCCGGTGATATTTAATTTTGCTTTTAAATTATTTATGATTAATGAGTTGTTAGTTAATTTATCAATATTTGTTGATAATTGCCCTTCAATTTTATTTAAAAACCCTAAATTAATAGGATTATTTGACCAAGGAGAATTATTTTTAGCTGTAGGTATGTTTTGAGTAGCAGGACTATTAGTTTTATTTGGAGCAGGAGTAGGGCTATTACTTGTGAGAATTTTATCCAAATTAACTAACGGACTGTATAAGTTAAGATTAAAATTTGGCTTCTGAGTTGCTAAATTAATATCTCCTTTAATAGATATATTAGTATTAAAAGCGGATATTTTATTATTAATATGGAAAGTATCTTTAATTTTTTGTACTTCCCCGTTTAACTGCAATACTCCAATCTTACTTAAATTACTTACTTCCATAAGAGACATAAACGACTCAAAATTATTAATTTTTAGATTGTGCGAAATAGTTATATCTTGTGCTAAATTTTTAAGCTCAATATCTCCCGTTAGATTACTATTTGCAGCCGATAAATTAATATTTTGTAATTTTATTGCTTGAGAATTACAAATTACATTAGAAGTAAGTATAAGTTTTTGATTAATAATAGGCGGTAATTTATCGGTCTTTAGTTTTAGAGCATCAAGTATAGGTTTTAAACTATCAACTTGTAGCATAATATTTGTCTTATCTAAATTAGATCTAATCTCGGTTATAATGTTCCCGGGATTGATAATAATATTTGATTTTAAGTTATTACGCTCTATATCATAATTTGTATTTGCTAGTAATTCTATATTTGGATAATTAAGTCTAGCATCTTTAATAGCTATATTTTTACTATCGGCAGTAATTGTCGTAGTTAGCTCGTAGTCATTTTGTAAATCAGCAGGCATACCTAAAGTTTTAGTATTACCTTTAATATTTGCGTTACCTATGAAAGAATTATTTTTGCTATCAAATTTTCCTTCAATTTTAATTTTTTCACCGGCAAGATTAATATTGGTACTTAACGGAATTATTTTACCGATTTCTTCAATATTTCCTTCTATATTAATTTGCTGTTCCAAAGCCTTTAAAGCTAAAGTCAAATCTATAGGACCTTTAAGGCTTTTAATTTTAGTCTCTAAGTTAATATCGTTAAATATTTTCTCACTGTTTTTTTCTATATATATTACTTTGCCGTCTATAATTTTAAAATGACTAATCAAAATAGGAAGTACTAATTCAGTTTCAGTATCGGTAGATTCTACAGAGCTAATTTCATTTGTTTTGGATGCATTATTAGGTGTAGAAAATTGCCAATTTTTTTGTCCATTACTTAAAACTTCTAGATTTATAATCGGTTTTTGCAGTTCTATAGAAGCTACTTCAATTGCTCCTCTAAAAAGAGGGAAAAGTCGCAATGACGCTTTAGCACCTTCAACGGAAACTAGATGAGGTTCTTTTGTACCGTTTATTGATGATAATTTAATTTCTGATAGTGATATTGCGGGATTCGGTAGTAAAGATAATTTTATGTCGCCGTTAATAGTTAAATCTCTATTTGTAGCCTCTTTAACTTTATCTATTACTATTCCTTTATAATTATTTAAAGGAATAAAGAAAGGAATAACAATTAATAATAATATTATACTTATAAATATAATAAGTGAGTATTTTAAAGTTTTAGGCATAGAGCTTAACCTTCTATTTATATACATGTATTAATTATAGTATTTAAGGATTAATTGTCAATTTTATATAATTTACTCAATTAAGGATTGAAATAATTATATTCTATGTCATTCACACGAGGCGTTGTTGTGTGGACCGGTAAAACCCACTGCGTCACCCTGTCCCCGTGGCTTGACCACGCGGTCCATAAAAACAATAAATACTAATAAATTTAGTATTTTTAACTGGATCCCGTGGTCACGCGACGGGATGACAGAGGTGAATAAGAATCGTAGGGTACTATAAAGAAATTGAAAACTATGGTAAATTATTCAAGCTTCTCTTTGATAATTTAAAATTACATAATCTTTAGTTATAATAGGAAAAAATTCTTTATTGAAAGGTAATAATTCGGTTGTTTGATCTGAAAATTCTATTTCAATTATGTCACTGGCACCAAAGTTAAGAATATTTTTAATTTTGCCTATTTCTTTATGATCTTGGTTTAATACCGGTAAATGAGTTAAATCCGCTATATAAAATTCATCTTCTTCTAGTTCCGGTAAACTTGCTCTTAAGCAAAATATTTTATAACCTTTTAAATTTTCAGCTTCATTTCGAGTAACTATATCATTAAATGTACAAATTAATTCTCCTTTGGCATTTTGGCTAATTAGCTTAATATGTATATTTGCTCCTGACTCATTTACTAAATTTCTTTCAAGTATTTTTGTAGCAGGATCGGTAAAAGATTTTAACATTACATGACCTTTAATTCCGTGACATGATTTTATTACACCGACTAAAATTAAATTTTCTAAAGAATTCATTAATTTGCCTTTAAATTTTGATAATTATATATAATAATATATTTAAAAACTTTTTTACAGACATGATAAAAAAAATAGCTGCCGGCGTCATAATTTGTTTCTCATTATTGTTATTTATAATGTTTGGTGCATTATCGTTTGTTAACTATAATTCGGTTACTAATAATTTTACCAGTCATTTAGGAATTGCGAAAGAAAATATCGGAAAAATAAAGGTGAATAAATTTCCTTTGTCCTATTTAGTTATTGAGACGATAAGAGAAGAAGGAAAGTTAGATTTAGAGCAGATTAAAATTTATTTTTCGTTGTGGTCGCTTATAAAATTTAATCCTAAAATTAATAAAATAGATATATTAGATGCTAAATTTTATTCACATTCTAATGTATTAAATATTTATAATCATGAAGAGTTAATAAAGAATTTCTTTAAATATAAATTACAAAATATAAATCTAAATGTTACTAATCTAAGTATTATTAATAAACAAGATTATTCTATTTTAAATTTTAATAATTGTATATTAAAAAAAGAAAATGCTTTATCGTCCAATTACATATTTAAAACTACAAGTAACTATATAGGTAAAATTTCAGGTTCAATTAATAAACGTGACGATATAGTAGATTTTAGTCTTAATATTGATAATAATGACTATGGTTTTAAGTTATCGCAAATTTACAAAGATTCTAAGCTTACTAGCGGTAGTGGTGAATATCAGATTAAAAATTTAGCATCGGTAATGTATAATATATTACCGGATTTAAACCATCTTTTTAATAAATTTAATCAACATGAGGTAGTAAACGTTAAATTTAATATTTCAAATAATGAAGATAAAATAGAGCTAAAAGGCATAGTAATAGCATCGTCTTTTATTATTGGTAATGGATTTGTTAATATTGCTAAAAATGATAATATTACTACTAATGTAAAACTAGATTTTCCTAAAATAGATTTAAGTTCGTTAATTTCTCCAAATGCAGAGGTAACATTTAATACTTCTTCTTCAAATATTAGATTTATTTTTGCCGATAAATTACTTAAAGCAGACGTAGCAATTAACGAAATAATCTTAAGTAATAATGAAGCACTAGAAAAAATAGTCTTTTCTTCTAACTTATCAAAGGGTACTTTAAAGATAAATGAATTTTCAGGTAATATTAAATCAGGTGGAGAATTTAAGCTTACAGGTAATGTAACACAGAATGCCGTTAGAAGTATGTTTGATGGACAGCTATATTTAAAGCACAACGATATAAATTCGTTACTGAATATTTTAGGATTTAACGACGTTACTATTAAAGAAGCTATTCCTTTTAGCTTGTCATCGGATTTAAAACTCACTTTAATAGATTTATTTTTTAAAAATTTATTACTCAAAACAGATAATTTAAATTTATCAGGAAATTTTTCTAGTAAATTTATTGCTCAAACACCTCGTTTAGACGCTACTCTTAATATATCTTCGCTTGACTTAAGCAGTAGAACGTATCCAATAATTTCGCCGCTTATCGAATTTACAAAAAATTTAACTAAAGATATGAAAGCTCTAGATTATCCAAGTAAATTCATCCCTATTAGAACAATAGGATATTTAGCTAATTTAGATATTCTGATAGATAGCGTTAAATATAACAATCATGTATTTGACAAAATGAATTTGCTTGCTAAAATCGTACCAGCTAATATAAAAATTAGTAATTTAGATTTTAAAACTGCTAACAGCTATTTATCAACTAGCTGGAACTTAGATGCATCGAGTGTATTCCCGTCTTTGACCGTAAAAATTAAGGACGGTAATCTTACTACTGATTTATTATCACCGGCAGGAATGCTTAATTTAAGAAATAAATTAATAAATGATTATAGTTTAGATAAAGCTACCTTACAAGTTTCCGGTACATTGTCGACATTATTACAAAATGATTTAATATTGAAAAATGTTAAATTTTATGTAGCAAATAATAATAATTTATTACAATTTAATAATATTGAAGCAGAATTATTAGGCGGTAAGCTTCAAGGTAACGGCAATATTTTATTAGAACCTTATGCTATAAATTTCGTATATGCTTTAAATACAATAGATTTAAACAAAGTTTCGGCTCTTATGCCTAAAATATTTACTGCAAGTAGCGGAAAAATAAGTATAAGCGGTAGTTTAGGAACTAACGGTAACACTCTTCAAAGCCAGCTATATAACCTTACTACAAAATCACAATTTGCTATAAACAATATAGATGTTAATAATTTTGCAATTGATTCTTTTATAGAAAAAATTGATACAGCTGATTATAAGGTACAAAATTTAGATAAAGATATAAATAGTGCTATAACCACAGGACAAGAAAATATTAGAGGTATAAGCGGTGATATTGAACTACAAAAAGGTATTGCCCTTTTAAAGAAAGTAAAATTTGCAACACAATATAGTAACGGTGCGGCCTCTTTTGCAGTTAATATATATAATTTTGATATGGATGCATCTAGTATTTTATCATTTTACGTACCGGCAAGGCTTGTTAAGTTAAATACCTCAAATACAAGTTCTGATAAAGATAGTGTGGCACATCTTAATATAAAAATGCAAGGGAGTATTTTTGCTCCTAAGAAAACTTTTGATAGCAGTGAGCTAAAAAAATTACTTATACCCCAAAACAACTGAAGACAAAACTACTACAGATAACCATTTAAAAATAAAAATAAATGACTAATACTAAAACTTTAGAAGCAAATATTAGCTTTGAAGAAGCTTTAAAAGAGCTTGAGGAAATTGTTAAAAAAATAGATAACGGACAAGAGAGTCTAGAGACGGCAGTTAATAGCTTTGAAAGAGGTATTTTACTTAAGAATCATTGTGAGAAAAAACTAAAAGAAGCTCGGTTAAAAATTGAAAAAATTACTAAACTTGCTGATTCTACAGTGGTCTTAGAAGAGACGGAAGTGTAGTATTGATATAAAGCATACATTGTACTAATATCATAAGATGACAAAGAAATGTAATTATAGCTTTTCTGCTGAAAAAAATTATAAGTTAATAAGTGAGCGCAAGGTAAGTTTTGAAGAAATAATATCAGTTATAGAAAGTAATTGTTTATTGGATATAATAGAACATCCAAATCCTAATAAAAATATTCAGAGCAAAAAATGTATATAGTTAAATTTAATGAATACGCCTATTTAGTGACTTTTATTATTGAAGTTGATGGAACAGTTTTTTGAAAGACTGTTATTCCACGTCGCAAAGCTACTTAGAAATATCTAAAAATAGGAAAAAGTAATGAGAAATAAAGAGAATATATCAAATATAATACTAGGTGCTGAAGAAAACGCCTTGCTAGAGTCTTTTGAAAATGATGAATAGCAAAGAATTAAAAATTTTGAACAAGAGAAACATATAGCACAAGTGGCAGCAGTTAATTATTTAAAAAAAGATACTCGAATAAATATTCGTATTTCTAGTAGTGATTTAATGAGAGTAAAACAAAAAGCTGCTTATGAGGGATTACCTTATCAAACTCTTATTTCTAGTATATTACATAAATATTCAGCAGGACATAATAATACCTATGGTTAATCATATAATTGACTTTATCTATACCGTTCCTAATATTGTTTTATTCATCATAATAAATATTGTTTTGATGAGTTTTTGTGCTGGATGTTACATTATTCCTAATAATTTTCAAAAAGAAGAGCTTGGAAGTCTTGGCGGGTTTTTTTATCGGGTGTAGTCGGTAGTATGTATGTATGCGGTCAACCGGTTTTGTATTAATTTATTTACTCGGTAATTTTAATAAAGCACAAGAAGGGGTGGCAGCAGAATCTATAGTGTTGATGAGGCTTGCAGATAGTGTAGGTTGGCTTCCCTATGAAATGAGACCTGCAATTTATCTAGATATTAAAAATTATACCGAAGATGTAATGCAGCGTGAATGGCAATTAATGAAAGACGGCAAGCAAATCGGTCATGAAGCTCTTAGTTTCCTCCAAGATATTAATAAGAGACTACAAGCTTGTAAAGCAAGCGAGCAAATGCAGCTATTGACTAAGCAGAAAATCATTGAGGAGATAAAAGAGCTTTATACCGTAAGGTATAACAGGATTAAAATGTCCTATTTTTCCTTAAATATTCAATATTGGATAGTTGTATGTATAATGACTGCTATTAATTTAATTTTTGTCTGTATGCTTGGTGCCAAGCTTTATTTACATAAGATTTCGGTTGGTTTAGTTTGTATCACTTTATCATCAATGCTTTTGTTATTATTTATATTAGACAAACCTTTTCGAGGTCCTTTCGCCGTAAATCAATATGACCTTATTAAGGCTATACATTATATTGAGAGATTAAATTAGTGATATCTGTAACAACATAACGCCATAATTTATCCGTGCCTTTAGTAATACCTATACGAGCAGTAGTAGAGTAGGGTAGCTTTAAGCCGATATCGCCGACAAAAAATTCGTTGTTATTTATAAGATCGCATTTATTATGAGAAATATTAATTCCTAAATATTTGCATAATTTACCCGGACCGTTGAGGTATAGATTTTTAGGCGAAATAACATGTACGCCTCTTATTAAGGTTGCAGCAGGGAAGCCTTTAGCTTCAGTTACGAAATTTAAACAATAATACATTCCGTAAATTAAATAGACATAGCTAAAGCCTGCAGGACCAAACATTATATCCGTTCTTTTTGTCCGCCCTCTTGCTGCATGGCAAGCAGGATCATTCTGCCCTATATAGCTTTCAGTTTCAGTAATGATAGCTGTTTTACCTTGGAAATAAAGAGCTTTACCGATTAACTCAGTACTTACTACATTAGTATCTTTTGCAAAAAATTCACGAGGTAAAGGGATTAGTTTATTCATGTTTTTGAAAAAAATATTTAAATTCTTATGCTATTTTGTAGGAGTGAAGTTAGTAATTTCATATTCAGCTATATTATTTATATAAAAACTTCTCTTAATATATCTTTAAGTTGACTTAGTTTTTCTATATTAGCTAAAATAATACCGCCAATTCTTGGATGTATAGGACCTGATAAAATAAAATATCCTTTATCATAACATGTATCTAAAAATTTTCTATGTTCCGTAATAAATTTTTCAACAGAAGAAAGGTCTAAGCCTAAGGTATATTTAAGGTTTACAATAAACATAATTTATATTTTTTTATTAAGTGGTTTGGAATTTTTTATAGAGATTGGAACGGTATCATATCCGCCGTCGCGAAACGGTTGGCATTTGATGATTCTTTTAAAGGTAAGCCACAAGCCTTTTATGCTGCCGTGCATTGATATAGCTTCTTTGGCATATTCAGAACAAGTCGGGTGAAACCGGCAATTATTGCCAAGTAGTGGAGAAATGAAATATTGATAAAATCTAAGTAATAATAATAAGATTCTAGTCATTTTGAAGCTTGTCTATTATTTTTTCCATTTTTTCTTGAGTTAGATGTTCATAATAATCGTCATTAATCTGTACGACCGGAGCGTTAACACATGCTCCCAAACATTCTATCTCGCTTAAAGTAAATTTTTGATCTTCAGTAGTTTCTTTGAGTTTTACACCTAATTTCTTTTCGCAAATTTTCATTATATCATCACTACCACGCAGCCAGCAAGGAGTAGTAGTACATACTTGGATATGATATTTACCAACTCGCTTTAAGTTAAACATAGTATAAAATGTTGCAACCTCATAAGCCCGTATATAAGGCATTTCTAACATATTTGCAACATATTCGATAGTAGGAACAGGTAGCCAGCCGCCGTTTTGACGTTGTGCTAGATCAAGCAGCGGAAGTATTGCACTTCTTTTTCCATGCGGTGGATATTTTTTTATAATCTCTTCTGCTAGATTTAAATTTTTCTTATCAAATGTAAAATTTGTAATTTTTGTATTCATATATTTTTAGTACGATATAGTTTTATGTCATTCCTGCGAAAGCAGGAACCCATAGAACTATTCAATTAAATCTTTCCATTCAGGATTAGTTTTTTCTATCAGTTTTATTTTCCAACTACGTTGTCATTTTTCAAGTTTTTTTCTCTTGTAAGTGCTTCTTGAATATCAGTCAATTCTTCTGTATAAACAAGCTTTATAATATTAAATTTTGAGGTAAAACCTTTTATTATTTTTTGTTTATGTTCATAAGCACGACGTATTATATTATTAGTAATACCAATATATAAAGTACCATGCTTATTAGAGCATAATATATATACTCAATACATTTTTTGTTTTTTAGTTTTATTTTATGGATTCCTGCTTTCGCAGGAATGACAGAGCAACGCAAGTACAAGCCCACGGCATGACCAATATATTACCTATCTATCTCACCAAATACTATATCAAGCGTTGCAATAATAGTAATAACATCTGCCATTAAATGACCTTTAGACATAAAATCTAGTCCTTGCAAATGAGCAAAACCGGGTGCTTTAATACGACATCTATAAGGTCTATTACCTCCTTGCGAGTATAAATATACACCAAATTCGCCTTTAGGGGCTTCTACGGCTTTATAGGTCTCGCCGGCTGGGACGTTATATCCTTCCGTATAGAGCTTAAAATGATGAATCATTGCTTCCATCGATTCTTTCATTTTGGCTCTTGTCGGTGGTGTTAATTTAGGATCATCGGTTTTAACTGCACCTTTCGGCATTTTTTCTATACATTGCTTGATTATCTTGATTGATTCGTACATTTCAAGCATACGAACGAAATATCTGTCGTAACAATCACCGTTTTTGCCGATTGGTACTTTAAAGTCCATTTCATCGTAAACGTCATAAGGGTTTGACTTGCGTAAATCCCAAGCTATACCCGAACCTCTAAGCATTGGTCCTGAAAACCCCCAGTCCATTGCCTCTTTTTGAGACGCAACGCCGACATCTACTAAACGTTGTTTCCATAATCTATTTTCATTTAGTAGACTTTCAATATCGTGAAGTTTAGGAGGAAACTGTTCTATAAACTTATCTATATCATCAAGTAAACCTTCGGGTAAATCTGCTGCAACCCCGCCCGGTCTAAAGTAGTTTGAATGCATACGAGAGCCGGAAACATGCTCGTAAAATTCCATGATCTTTTCTCGCTCTTCAAAGAGCCATAATAAAGGAGTAGTAGCACCGATATCTAAAGCTTGGCTGCCAATATTCAAAGTATGGTTCAAAATTCTTGTTAGTTCTGAGAATAGTACCCTGATAAACTGAGCTCTTCTTGGGACTTCGCATTCTAATAACGACTCGACAGCTAAAGCAAATGCATGTTCCTGACACATCGGCGAAACATAATCAAGACGATCAAAATATGGTATAGCCTGCAAATATGTTTTATGCTCAATAAGCTTTTCTGTACCACGATGAAGTAACCCAATATGAGGGGCGGCATTATTTACTACTTCCCCGTCCATCTCAAGGATTAACCTTAAAACTCCGTGAGTTGCCGGATGCTGTGGACCAAGGTTTAGAGTTATAGTTTTCGAGTTGTTAGTCATAGTATTTTTCCTACTGTCACCTAGTTCGCTTGACCACGGGGGCCAGTCTTTTTTATTTTTTCTGGATCACGCGGTCAAGTCACAGGATGACATTCATTTTATTTCTGGATTCCTGCTTTCGCAGGAATGACATCGGTTGTCTTCTCATCACCTGGCAATACATAACTCGGGCTATGCCAGTGCGAGCTAAAATCAAACTCACGATATTCTATGTCTAAATCGACAGGTTCATAAGCTACTTTCTTTAGCTTCTCATCATATTTAACTTGTGTATAGCCTGTTAACGGGAAATCTTTACGTAATGGATGCCCCTCAAATTCGTAATCGGTTAGTATGCGTCTTTTATCGTCATTACCTTCGAAATTTACCCCGTACATATCATAAACTTCACGCTCATACCAACAAGCGGCACTAAATATATTCATTGCTGAAGGTATAGTTTCTTTTTCAGATATATATACTTTTATTATAAGACGCTTATTTAATTTTAAGCTTAATAAATTATATACTACTTCAAACCTTTTATAGTCAATTGATTTGGACTCGCCTACATTGTCGCTCGTCGCTCTCCTATTAGTTATAGGTTTTGCGCCTTGCTCCTTGTAGCCAAGCCCAACTGAATTGACTACGTTATTCTGAGGAAAATCAGCCCCAAATAAATCAGTAAGTAAAGTGAAGCGTAATTCTTCCGATTCTTTTAAAGCTTTTAAAAACGGCAATAAAAAATTCGGCTCGATTTTATAAGCTAGGTAATCTTTAACCGTGATTGGAGTTATTAAAATACTAGATTTAGCTGCAAGTCTTTCAATGAGTTTGTCTAGCGTCATACTTAAAACCTGTAGTGCGTTTAATTTTTTTTTGTAACTGCATAAGCCCGTAAATTAATGCTTCGGCGGTAGGAGGGCAGCCAGGGACATATACGTCAACCGGTACGATTCTATCACAGCCACGCACTACCGAATAGGAAAAGTGGTAATAGCCGCCGCCATTGGCACAGCTACCCATTGAAAGCACCCATTTAGGTTCAGCCATCTGATCATATACTTTACGTAGAGCCGGTGCCATTTTGTTAGTAAGCGTTCCTGCAACTATCATAAGGTCGGATTGTCTTGGACTTGGTCTAAATAACATACCGAAGCGATCCATATCATATCTACTTGCTGCTGCCTGCATCATCTCAACAGCACAACAAGCAAGCCCAAAAGTCATAGGCCATAAGGAATTAGCTCTTGCCCAGCCTATAACGTCATCAACTTTAGTGAGTAAGAATCCTCTATTAGAAAGCTCATTACTTAATAATTCGTCTTCTTGATAAAAATTATTTTTCATATTACTACCAGTCTAAAGCTCCTTTCTTCCATTCATATATGAACCCGATAATAAGTACGAATAAGAAAAACATCATTGAGAAAAAGCCTATTTTACCTATCGTATTAAGACTAATAGCCCAAGGCACTAAAAATGCAATTTCAAGATCAAAGATAATAAATAAAATAGCAACTAAGTAAAAACGTATGTCAAATTTTGATCTTGCATCGCTAAAAGGCTCAAAACCGCACTCATAAGGTTCTAGCTTATCTTTATTATATTTTTTTGTCGATAATAGGTTAGGTAGAATCATTATTAAACCGGAAACCAATACCGCAATACCGAAAAATATAGCAATTGGTAGATATTCTTGTAAAAGTTCTGGGTTTTGTAGCATATGTTTTTTGTTATATTTTTCCGTCATTGCGAGAAGAATTGCACAGTAATTCGACGAAGCAATCTCAGGATATTTGATGAGATCGCCACGCAGCCTACGGCTGCTTGCAATGACGTAGGTTTAATGACACTTAACTCTATATTTACCTCAAATAGCATCAATTATCAATGACAATATCAGGTTTAACTAGTAGCTTCATTAAAACTAGTACCCAAATACCGCTTGATATCCACCATATTTGCCAAATATTATATGAAATCATGCCGATAATATAGTAATTTATAAAACATGCATAGGAAATTGCCTTGAAATTTTTATTTTCGAGATTACTAATTTGTTTGAGATATTTATAAACTAAGCATAAAAATAATATTAAACCTATTATACCGAGTTCAAGAGTAATTTGTAATATATTATTATGAGGATGAAGCGGCAAAGGATGCCATTTTTCTCCGTTGTAATCGATCATTTCACTATCACCAGCTTCGATATATTTAGAAGAAGCTAAGCCATAGCCTAAAATCGGCTTTTCAATGATTTTGTTTGCGACGAAATGCCAAATAAATAAACGATGAGCAGCGGAAGGTTGTGTAGCTAAATATTTTTCAGATAAATCTCGTGGTTCTATTTGTTTAGCTATCACAGGAAATAGTAACGAGCCGGTAATTAAACTTATTGCGATTAATTTGAAAAATATCGGCTTCATAAATCCTGTTAAAATAAATATTACTCCTCCTATACCGAAGCCTAAAAAACTTGCTAAACTATCGGAAATACTTAGTAAATAAAGCACTAATATATATAGCATTAATGCATGTCGTTTTTTACCGTTAGAAAGTAAAATTATAATCGCTACCCAAGCGGTAATTGAAAGTAAAGCACAACCACGATCTAGCATATATAAGCCAAAACTAGCTTTGAATATTCTTGTTAAAAATCCATGAGAAGAATATTCGATGAAGAATAATAATATTGCTGTGAGAATTCCGAATATTAAGGCTTTTTTAAGCTGTAAGCGATTTTGAAAAGGAGCAGAATTACTAACTGCAAAGCCAAGAAATAAGAGTATAAAAACTTGAGTAAAAGTAGCTAAGCTATTAATAAGATGAATTGCGAATAAACAAGATATAAAGCACCAAGCGGTGAATAACATTGTCATCCCGCGAGCTTGTAGCGGGATCCAGTCTTTTTTTATTTTTTGGATACCGTGGTTAAGCCACGGTATGACATTGTTACTGGATTGCCACGCTACTTTCAGTTGTTCGCAATGATGATTAATACCTCGCAGGGATGATATAAGCAAAAAAATTGTAACAGTAGCTGCAGCTGATAAGCCCGCCAGCATCCCAAGGCTTGGAATTAAAAATATTAAACTTGAAATTAAATATTGCATCTAAAAACAATCTTTAGCAAAAATTTCGTATATTGGGTGTTCAAACGTTGAAAGTGAAATGCTTGAAGAAATCATCCATCCTTGAAAGAGTAAATTAGGATCTTCGTCTATTTTATATTCCGTTATGGTCATCAACAAATAATTATCTTCATTATATGGATCAAGTTTTTTTATACATTTGTGCAATTTGATTTTTATATTACCGAAATATTTTTCTTCCCCGACTTTAAAATCTATCTCTTCAGAAGTAGCAGTAATGTTATTTAGAGCAATAATTTTGCCATTTGTATAATTCTTAAACTCAGAACTATCATTAATATTATCGTTTGGATTTAAAATAGGATGATTTTCATCAAGAGGGATAAATACGTCGTTTTCAATATCTTCGGTTATAGTAACCGACTCTAAATTTTCTGCGAATATAGGAAAATTAATGCATATAGTAATGATAAAAATAATTTTTAGTAATTTCATAGATAAATATATTATTTTTCAAAATTATATACTATAGGGGATTAATGGCAATGATAATTTATGATAAGGTTTTAAGGTCATTGCGAGTGACTTCAAGGAGCGTGGCAATCTCAGGAATCTTGCCTGAGATTGCTTCGTCAAAACTTACAATTTTTCCTCGCAATGACGATGTAGGACAATATGCTCCACTCTAAAGAGCTCTTAAATTCTATTTTACGACAGGATTTTCATAGTTTTATAATTAAGGTATTTAATACTATTAATCCTGGAGCGGAGTATTATCCAAGTAAGCATATAAGAATAATTACCGATTATTTAAATGCCGTGCAAAGCGGTGATATTAATCGTTTAATAATTAATATACCGCCAAAGGAGCTTACAATCTATTTGTGTTAGTGTTGCTTGGCCTGCTTATTTATTGGGGGTTAATCCTACCAAAAGGATTATGGTTGCCAGCTATTCTCAAATACTTAGCATTAAACACTCACTAGATTGTCGGTTCATTTTAAATTCTAATTGGTATAAGAACTTTTCCCAAGTACTATCCTTAGTAAAACCCATAATCAAAAAAGTAAGTTTTTAACGACAGCTAATGGCTTTAGATTTGCAACATCGGTTAGAGGATCGGCAACAGGTGAGGGTGGTAATATCTTAATTATCGATGATCCTCATACCCACAAGCAAATTCATTCTTATAAAATACATAAGAAAGTTATAGATTGGTTTGAGCAAACTTTTGTTAGCAGACTAAATAATCGTAATAAGGGAGCGATAGTTTTAGTTATGCAGCATCTGCATACGGATGATTTATCAGGTTATCTACTTAATAATAGCAATTCATGGCATCATTTAAAAATTTCGACGATTAGCATTCAAGATTACTCCTTTAAATTAATGAATAAAGAATATCAATATCTTGTGGTAATAAAGTATTAGACAGCTATAAAGAACCTCCTGATTGTTTAATGAAATTAGAGCAGGAAATAGGTAGCTATAATGATAATGCTTAATATTTACAAGAACCGATAGCACAAAGGTCATCGTTACTGAATATGGAAGATATTAGCTTTTATGAAAATCTACCTTCAAGATTTGATTATTTTGTGCAAAGCTGGGATGCGGCAATTAAGATTTCCGAAGATTCCGATTATAGTGTTTGTACTATATGGGGGATTCTTGAACAGAAATATTATCTAGTATCATTAGTACGGAAAAAAATTAATTATCCTGAGCTTAAGAATTTGATGGAAAAATTAGCTAGAGAATATCAGCCAAAATTTATATTAATCGAAGATAAAGTAAGTGGTCAACAATTGATTCAAGATATAGGATTTTTAGGTGGTAATATTAGAGTGATAGGGGATTAAGCCAAGATTTGATAAAGTTACAAGATTCGTCTCGGTAGTTCCTTTATTTCAATCAGCTAGTGTTCTAATACCTAAACAATCAAGCATAGTTTTAAAGGAATTACTGAATTTTTCCCATATTAAAAATGACGATATAGTAGATTTAGTTAGCCAGTTCTTGAATTTTATGAAGGATAAATTGTTTAAATATCCTGCAAGGATTAGGAGTGTAATATAAAAATAGTTGCTTTTTTGTATGGATGTTGGTAGTATTCATGTCATTCCCACGAAAGCAGGAATGAAATAGGATTGTGGTATGACATTGATTAGGCTGGGTAGCAAAGTGGTAATGCCGTGGACTGCAAATCCTCTATTCGTCGGTTCGATTCCGACCCTGGCCTCCATTATAGAAATTAAAACATCTTATGGAATTTATTTCGCAATTCCTAGAAATGCTTTTAGTCGAGAGAGCATTGTCAAAAAATTCCATACTTAGCTATAAGCGTGACTTATTCGATTTTCAAAATTATCTTGCTAAACAAAAATTATCCGAATTAAATATTACTACTGAGAATATTAGAGACTGGATTGAGTATCTAGCAAGTAATGATTTGCAAGCACGCTCAATCAACAGAAAAATCTCAACTATAAAAAGTTATTATGAATTTTTAATTAGCGAAAACCATAATGTTTTTAATCCGGTTCTTAACGTAGATTTGCCCAAATATCAAAATAAACTTCCCGAAATATTATCTATAGATCAAATTAAATCGTTACTTGAACATTGCTCTGAAGATAATTCTCTTGAAGGTATCAGGCTTAATGCTATGATTCATTTGCTTTATGCTAGCGGTCTTAGAGTCTCGGAGCTTGTTAGTCTTAAGCTTGCTGATATTCTGACTAATAAAACGTCTAAAGGAGAAGTAAGAAAAATATTTTCGGTACTTGGTAAAGGTAATAAGGAAAGAGTCATAGTAATAAATGAACAGGCAGTTATCAGTATTGCTAAATATCTTGCAATTAGAGATGTTTTTGTGAATAAAGCTAAACCAAGAAATCTAATTTATTTATTTCCCTCATCAGCTTTAGCGGGTTATATGACTAGGCAAAATTTTGCTATTCTGTTAAAATCTGCTGCCCTTTATGCAGGACTTAACCCTGAGCATATTTCTCCGCATATATTACGTCACAGTTTTGCAAGTCATTTGCTTGAGGGCGGAGCAGACTTAAGAGTAATTCAAGAGCTGCTTGGTCACGCTGATATATCTACTACCCAAATATATACTCATCTTCAAACTAATCATCTCAAAAAAGCATTGTTGCATCATCCTCTCAATAAAAATTAATTTATCTTAATCTTCTATAAAGTACTTGTTAATATTTCTTAACTAAATATAATACTCTTTTTTAATGTAAGGAATAAATTATATGAAGCTAAAAGAAATTATGATCTCTTGTATTAGTAAACCTAGAGAAATTGAAAAAGAATATTCTAGATTAGCTCAAAAGAAAGAATCAGGATGCAATGTTTATGTGGGGTTAGGATGCAAAAATCAAGAAGTAGAATTTAGCAACTATTATGAGTTACTTAAAAAAATTCAACAAGGAGCAATAACTTTAGAAGTTCTAGAAAATTTAAGGAAATTAAAAGTAGATGATAAAAAATCTTTTCTAGCAGATGCAGAAGAGATGATATCTAACAATAGGTTACATGAGCTTAATGAAAGAATAATGAAACATGCTTTAGATTTAGTTGATTCTAAAGATGCAGCTTTTTTACTTCGTAGAACAAAAGAGGATAGTATATTTCGAGATCTAATATATTTAGAAGCAAAAGAAAATAGGTTTACTGTAGAAATTGATAAAAAAGGAACTTTGAAAATTAACTTTCCTAGTGGGGTACTTGCGCTTTACAAGCTATTAATTGATAATTTCTATTTGAAAAAATTTGAGGAGGAGGAATTGCAGAAAAAATTATATCAAGAATTATTACCTGATTTCAAAATTCCTTTTGAAGAACTAATTGAAAAAAAGGAATTGCAGAAAAAATTATATCAAGAATTATTACCTGATTTCAAAATTCCTTTTGAAGAACTAAATTTTTTTGAAAATTTTATTGAATGCTTAAAAGAATTTTATATTAAAAATAGTTTAGCACGAAGCATAATGAGTTTATTTGTAAGTAGAGATATTAAAGAACATGCTGTATGTGAAGAATTACTTGAATTAGATACATTTAAAAAATTATTTGAGGCAAAAATGTCATTATATGGAACTTCTACTGATTCTAAATTATTAGTGGTTGATTATGTATTAAATGATGTAAAAGGTGTTTATATTAGCAATTTAGTATCTTCAAATATTTTAGATTTAGTAATGCATAGTCAATCAAATAATGAAACAATAGAATCAATAGAAATTTTGGGTAATAGCTAAGGACCAGTATGACTTGCTAGATACTGTTTTAAAGTTTTGATTATAAATATAGTAAAAACATCTAGAAATTAATTTAATCTATCATTTATATTTAAATAATTATAAGTTAGATTAATACTAAATATGGCTACAAAAAATAAAAAAGAAACAGTGAATACTGAAACAAAAATTTTGATTTTGGTGTTTTGCAAAAGATGCAGCAGGCTTTTAGTACTGCAAGTAAGCAAAAACAAAGAGAAGCTTTTATAAGTTTGTTAGATAAAAAGCTTAATAAAGAGCAATTACATAAACTTAATCAAGCAATAATGGAAAATGCAAATGAATTAATGCCGGATAACGATCCTAATTTCGTTTGTCGTACTCCTAATAATAAAGTTTTTCAAGAAATATTATTATTGGAAGCCAAACGCTCAGGTATGAAAGCAAAATTTAATGATAAAGGAGAATTACAATCTCTTGATGTAAAAGATATAACACAGGAAATATTATACACTATCGTATTTTACAAGAAAAATTTTATCCCAAAAGAGATTCTAAAGATTTGATAGATAGTAGAATAGCTCAAAGTATTAATTTTTTATTATATGCTCCGCTTTTCCGAGAATCAGATATATATACAAAATTAGGTTTAAAATCTGCTGAGATAGAGCGAGAAATACAAGATCCTAACGGTAAGTATGCTAAACAATTAGTAGATGCTAAAATAGGAACTAATATAAATTTTAATACCAAAGAAAATTTAGAAAATAAAGCACATGAAGGAAAAGAAACCAAGATATCTTCAATAATTGAAAAAGCAATAACAAAACTCAAGAAAGACAAAAAAGTAAATATTGAAGATAAGAGACAAGGAGAAATAAAAAGGCATTTATCTAAATCCTTAGAAGGAGCCTCTGATTATATATTAACATAAAAAATGATTTAGTAGATATAATATATCAAGGATTAGATAAAAGACAAACTTGGTGGTCAAAGATTGTTAATTATATAGGTATAAAATCATATTCCATTTCTAAAAAAAATCTTAAGAAAATAGGCACAATAATAAATAGTGAAATGAAAAATTCTCATACTCCTTTAAAGGTAGAAGTACAAGAACAGTTAAAACAAATCTCAAAAGAGTTAAATAGATTAAATAATCCGGCATTGCCGTTAGAGGCTAAAAAGGTTCAGGCAAAATCTAAAAAACCGTCTATTCCTCCAAAACCTGAACACCTCAAAAAAAGAAATCATGGATTGTGATGATTTTGTTGTGTGACTTGAAAAATACAGTTGTCATCCCGTGATTTATTCACGGGATCTAGCTTAAAATACTAATAATATTAGTATTTTTTATTGTTTTTATGGACCCAGTGGTCAAGCCACGGGGTGACACAGTGGATTTTATTGGTCCACACAAGCGAGCCTTTTGTGGGAATGACATTAATCCCTACAATTTACTTCCCATAATATTATAACCGCAATCTACATAATGGATTTCACCGGTAACACCTTTAGATAATTCACTAAATAAATATACTGCTGCTCCTCCTACATCTTCTTGGGTAGTATTACGTTTTAACGGTGCGGTTGCAGCGTGAGATTTAAGCATAGTACTAAAACCACCTATTGCACTAGATGCTAAAGTTTTGATAGGTCCTGCCGAAATAGCATTTATCCTAATATTATTTTCTCCCATATCGTTTGCTAGATATTTTATACTAGCCTCAAGTGCAGCTTTGGCTACTCCCATAACGTTATAATTAGGTATAACTTTTTCAGCGCCGTAGTAAGTTAATGTCACAATGCTTCCGCCGTCATGCATTAAGGCTTCTGCGGACCTTGAGAGTTCTAAAAGAGAGTAACATGATATATGTAAAGAATTATGAAAATTTTCTAAGCTAGTATCAACATAACGTCCTTTTAATTCATTTTTATCGGCAAAAGCCATACCGTGAAGTAAGAAATCGAAGCTACCCCATTTCTCTTTTATATCATCAAATAAATTACTAATTGATTTTGGATTCGTAACATCAAGTTCGCTAACAAAATTACAACCTATTTCCTCAGCGAGTGGTTTAACTCGTTTTTCTAGTACTTCTGATTGATAAGTAAACCATAGCTCTGCTCCGTGTTTTTTAGCAAGCTGTGCAATCGCCCACGATATTGACATATTATTTGCAATACCTGTAATTAAGCCTTTTTTTCCTTGTAGTAATCCTGTAGTCATTTATTTACTCATTATATTAAAACTTGCTGAAATGATAGCATGATGTATTATTTTGTAAACAAATAATCGATAAAAATGTATAAACCTAAAATCATATGTTTACTGCTAGGGATATTAAGCGGGTTAGTTTTTGCTCCGACTTTCTTTATACCGGCATTATTAACGTTATCTTACTTATGTTATATAGTTCAAAAATCCAAGAATTGGCAAGAAGCCACAAAATCTGGTTATTTATTCGGTTTTGGGCATTTTTTAAGTGGAATGTATTGGATAAGTATCGGTGTTAGCGTTTATATTGCAGATTTTTGGTGGGCAATTCCTTTTGCGTTATTTGGACTACCTATAGTTTTAGCTTGCTTTATATCGGCAAGCTGCACGCTTAGTTTTTTTGCTAAAAATAATAAATATTACCAATTTATATTCTGTTTATGTTGGGTATTATTTGAGTGGGTACGTTCGTGGATTTTTACCGGTCTTCCTTGGAATTTGATCGGTTATGCTTTTTCGTTTTCAGATATTTTAATACAGCCTTTAAGTATAATAGGGATATATGGGCTTAGTTTTATAGTTATATATATTTCTACATCAGCTTATCCTTTATTTAGCAAGCAATTTACTCAGTTAAAAATATTAGTAGCTAGTTCAGTCCTAGTATTAACCGTAATTGTCATTTACGGAGCAGTAAGGCTAAGTAATAACCATACAAATTTCACTGATATAAAAGTACGATTAGTGCAACCTTCAATACCTCAAACCGAAAAATGGAATGAAGAAGAATTTTGGCATAATTTAATACTACATATTAATTTATCGGAAAATTTGGAACCTACCGATTTAATTATTTGGTCTGAGGCAGCATTAGTAGTACCTGATGATATACCGCAAGTTAAATCAAAATTATTAAAAATGCTAAATTCTACAAATGCTATTTTGATAACAGGAGGAATTTCGGATAATAAAAAACAGGGTGATGAGTTTGAACTTTACTCAGCTATGTATGCTCTTGATAAAAATAATCATAAATTATTTGAATACCATAAATCACATTTAGTACCTTTCGGTGAGTATATGCCCCTTAAAAAGATACTACCGTTTAAAAAATTAACTCATGGTTTAATTGATTATAAAGAAGGGAACGGAGGGCTTGTTTATCTTGAAAAATATAATCTTAAAATTAAACCTTTGATTTGTTATGAATCTATTTTTCCTGATTTTGTACGGACGAATAATGAAATAGCCGATGTAATAATTAATATTACAAATGATGCATGGTATGGTAAATCAAGCGGTCCATATCAGCATTTTCATATTAGTAGAAGTAGAGCTGTAGAGAACGGTTTACCTATGATTAGAGTAGCGAATAACGGTATTTCAGCTATAGTAGATCCTTTTGGCAGAACAATAAAAAAACTAAATCTAAATGAAATAAATTATACTCAAGGTTTAATTCCTAAAAAACTAATCTCTCCCACTATATTCTCGCAATTCGGTAATTTTACTATTCTATTACTCATCGTTTTTATACTTTTAATTAATTATTTATTAGCCTTGATTCTTGATAACCAAAGGGCTTTATTAGCATTTTTATATTAAATTTTTAATAAAGTTGCTTGATTAAATATAAAGTAATATATACTACATTTAAAGTTGAATAAGCTTTATTAATAATTAAAGCTTATTGTTAAAATGAATTATTTAATAAAACATCCGGACAAACTCGTAAGTGAACGTTTAAAAGAACGACATCTTGCTGTAGGTATTAGCCAAAAAGAATTAGGGTAAGCTTTAGATATTAGTGCTCTCCAAGTTAAAAAATATGAAGAAGGTTTAAGTAATATACCTATAAGTAGGTTATATGTTTTTACAAAAGTTTTAAATACGCCTTTAAAATATTTCTTTAATAGTTCTGAAGAAGAAAAGTTAAAAGCTGACGATGAAAATACTCCTAATAATAAAATTGAATATCTATTCAAAGAAATAGAAAGTGATTTTTTAAATAATATTGCTGAAGAAGAAGGGCGATATGAACATGACGTCTCTTTTGATTATAAAGAATTATCAAGGACTATGGAAAGAGCACTTTTATTGTTTATTAGAGCATTTACTAGAGTACAAAATCTAAATATTAGAAAAATAATCATTGAACTTGTTAGATCAGTATTGATACTTGTGAATAATATTTAAATTTTCATTGACTTAGCATTACCACAGTATTAATTTTTGTTAAGGTTTAGTAAACTCTGAACCATCAACAATTATTAAATATATTGGAGGAAGTTTATGAGTAAAAGTAAGGCTATCGAAAATAACGGTATTAGTAATATAGTAATACCAATAGTCCAAACGGTAAATATATGGTTCCAAGACCGGAAGGAGTAACACCTAGCTGTGTAGTAATTACTTATTCTGTAAGCAAAGATATTAAGGCTGTTCGTGAAGTATTGGATAAGCAAGGTGCAAGTGTTCATTACATAATTGATAAGGATGATATCATAATGATTTAACAGATCAAGCTTTTTATGCGGGCAAGAGTAGTTGGAAAGGAGAAGTAGGTGTTAATATAAGTTTGGTATTGGAGTCATGCTTATTAATGATGCAAAAAGTGATTTTCTTGAAGAGCAAATAGGGAAATTAAAAGAATTTCTTAAGGATGTAGCAGAAAGGTATCCAGATTTAGATTTAAAACATGATTTAGTCGGTCTTGGTGAAGTAACTGTAAACCGAGAAGGAAATGTTCATATAGCTCCTGGATCAAAATTCCCTTGGAAAGAATTAGCTGAAGCTGGTTTTGGTAGATATTTTGAGACTACGCAAGAGCAAAAGAGTGAATTATTATTAAGTCTTGATAGTACTGGAGAAAGAGTTAATACTTTACAGGAAAATTTAAAAGAATGTGGCTATGGAGTAGAATCCACAAGTACATTTGATCAATTTACTCAGCAAGCAGTTAGAGTATTTAATGATCGTTATGGTACAGGTTTGCCAAACGAAGAGCCACCTGTAAGTTGGACTGAAGCAGGTCAAGATGTTCTATCGCAATTACTGGGGCAAACGGTATTAGAACAAACAGAAAATGCATAGTTTAAGAAATGAATTCCTTTTTCATTGAGGCTGAATGGCTTGTTTAGGTCATCCCTGCGTGGGTGGTCGATTCCACCCCTGTCATCCCGCGACTTGATCGCGGCTAAAAATTTAGTATTTTTAAATTACTTTTATGGATACCGTGGTCAAGCCACGGTATGACATGACACCAAATGCATTTTTTGATCCACGCAACGATGTTATGCAGGGATGACATCGAGTAGGTTTTTTTTGTAGCTGTGCAACAACTTTATGCAATAATAACGTTTCGCAAAAGCGGTCATGACATCGAAGTATAGGCTATCTCAAGTAATTCTTTTAGGCAATACTATTTATTGGTTATTGACATAACTTTATATTTCTACAGTTAAAAATATTTATGATATCTTTAAAGGTTAATAGTTTAATACAAAATTGGCGTTAGCGTAGATAATTTTTTGTGTTTATGTGTTTGCTATATGCAAATTTAAATTTTGATTATTAAATTATAACTTATAACAGGATATTAAAATGTTTATCTCTAATATTTTTCAAAAATTTTTTTCTTTTCTTTTTGTTTTATTCATCGCAGCTGCAGTTTATGCGGATCAAAAAAAAGTAGCAGTCATTGTTCCACTTGAACATGCCGCAATGACTGAGATTATATCAGGAATTAAAGAGTTGCTAAAAGATATAGATGTAGAAATTATAGTTAAAAATGCTCATGCTGATTCTAATATTTTACTTGCCATTATAAAGCAAATAACAGATCAGGATATTGATGTAATAATTCCAATAGGCACGACAGCCAGCCAAACTGTTATTTCTCATATAACAAATAAACCGATTGTTTGTGCTGCTGCTATGATTAATAGTAAAAACCTACCTTTATGTTAACGATGAGATAAAAATCACTGACACCATTAGTAAATTACCTTTTTTACAGAATATCACTTTAATTTATAGCAGTGGCGAGAAAGTTATATCTGAAGTAGAAATGTTGAAATTATATGCTGGAAAAAACAATATTTCTCTGCACACGGTAATGATACAAAATTTCAATGATATGCCTGTGGCTGTAAAAAATGCTCTTGAAAATACGCAGAGTTTTATAATTTTGAAAGATCATTTAATAGTCAGTGGGATTAATATTTTAAAGCAAGAAGCATTTAAACGCCGTATTCCGATAATTGCTTCCGATGAAGGTTCGGTGATTAGCGGGGCAACTATTGCAATAGGAGTACAAGAGAAGCAAATAGGCGTAGAAGCAGGTTTAATGGCAAAAAAAATCTTACAAGGAATAGAACCGAAAGATATTCCATTTGGGGATATGAAAGACTTAACTTTATTTATTAACCTTAAATCATTGGTTAAACAAGATATTCTTATTAAAGAAAATTTATCCGTACTTCCTTTCACGCGTAAAGAACTTGAAGAGTAGTAACATGAACATTTTAGTTACTGCTCTTGAGCAATCCTTAATAATGCTGCCGCTTATTTTAGGGATGTATATAAGTTATCGGATTCTCAAAATTACCGATCTTACCGTAGACGGTACTTATGTACTTGGTACGGTAGTGTTTGCCCGCAGCCTTTCATTTGGTTATTTCCTGCATTAATATTTGCCGTAATAGCAGGCGGAATTATAGGCAGTATAGTTAGTTTTATGCAGAAGAATAACCGCATTAATGGGCTTATAGCCGGAATACTTGCAAGTTTTATGCTTTATTCGGTTAACTTACAAATTATGCAGCGTCCTAATATACCGGTTCTTGGTATGCCGACTCTATTATCTATATTAGATCTCGAAAATTGGTTAATACCTTTAGTAATAATCAATTGTCTTATTATATGTTCAGTTATAATGTTATTAAAAGGTAAGCTCGGTTTATTTCTTCGTGCTTTTGGCTTTAATAAAGATTTATTGATTAATTTAGGAAAACCTGCCGAGCTTTACCGTACTATCGGTCTTAGCATAAGTAATTGTTTGGCTGCTTTAACCGGTACTTTATCTGCACAAGTGAATGGTTTTGCTGATATTAATATGGGTTTCGGAGTGGCACTAGTCGGTATTGGTGCGATTGTTATAGGGCGTCATATTTTAATCCATGCTAATAATTTTAATGCGTTTAAAGAGATATTTTCTTGTTTGATAGGTATATTATTTTACTTTATTGCTCTGGGCGTTTTACTCCGAATTGGTATCGATCCCATAAATCTTAAGCTTATTTTAGGGATAGTATTGTTTATTTCGTTGAGTTCTGTAAAAAGAGAGGCTTTATGAAACCTTATTTATATGCAGAAAATATACAGTTCAAAGTTAAAGAAAGAACCGAACCTATAATTGCTGAAACTACTTTAAATATTGCTAAAGAAGAGTTTGTTGTAATATTGGGGCATAACGGTAGCGGTAAGTCTACTTTAGCTAAAATACTTGCCGGCTATTTAAAACCTACTAGCGGGAAAGTGTGTCTAGATCAAGTCAGAATCGATAAAATACCTAAAGGACAAAAAGCTTCTACATTAGTTACATTAACATAAAAAGCTGAAGAGAGACTATTTACCGAGCTAACCCTTGAAGAAAATATCATTTTGTGGGAAAGTAGATTCTCTAGTAATGAACGGTTAACAAGTAGCGGGTTGTTAGAGCTTACAGGTTCGCCTAAACGCTTTTTGTCTTTACTTTCACAGCCATTAGGTAAATTCCCCGGCGGAGAAAAGCAGATTATACTGCTGGCACTTAGCATAGCTCATCCACCTAAAATATTATTTCTAGACGAACATACGGCAAATTTAGATCCGAAAGCTTCTTTAGAAGTGATGAAAAAAACAGCACAGATTATAGAGAAACATAAGATAACTTCCGTTATGATCACGCATAATTTAGAAGATGCCGTAAATTACAGCAAAAGGCTTATAGTCTTAGATAGTGGTAAGGTAGTACTAGACTACCTAAAATCACTGGGTTTTTCTTTAAAAGAACTTAAAGAGATTTTAAATTAGAATTGAATATCTGCACCTATCTGTCCGGCTAATTCAGTACCGAAAGAATATTCACAAATATAATCTATTAACTCACTTTTTACATTCTCGTTAGTAGTCTGATAAAGAAGCACGATAATATCATCCTTATTTTCCCTATTGTAAAGGCGTGTCTTCACTTCAGCCGATAACTTTTCTTCTGTTGAAGTTGATGGAGCCGGTACTACTCTATAGTGGTTGCTACAGGAGTAACTAATGCTGGAGCTGCTACAGTATTATTATCATTAACATTATAATTAAAAACTTTTTCTATTAACTCTGCTCTTGTATCTTCATTAATACTAATCTTAATTAATGTATTAATAATGCCATCTTTATCTTCACCGTTTTTAAGACGTTGCATAACATCTTTTAATAATTTTTCGTGTGTATTTTTTGCAAACCCTTCTTCATCCGTTAAATCATAATCTTTATAATTGTTTGCTGATTTTGCACCTAAGTATTTTTGTATGGTGTTAATTTTTAATTGTTCATTAATATGAGAATTATATTTTTTTAATGCATAAACTATCTTTTCTTTATCAACACCTATCTTTACAAGTTCTGCTATACTTGTGATCGAATGGATTACGCAATAGAACGCCTTATCCTATATCAGCCCCTTTAGATATTAACTTCTCAAGTAACCATTTATCTCTTGATGTTAGTGCGTGATTAAAAATTGACTTACCACACGCATTAATGTTGAGATTAACGTTATTATTTAAAAAGAAGTCCAGTAACGTTTTATTTTGACCTGATTCATACTTTAGTAGCAAATAGAAAAAAGGTGTGCCGCCATAATTGGCTACTGTATCAATTTCACTGCCGGGTTGTAATAAAATTTGTGAGTTATTTCGTGCTGTTTAGAATAAGTTGCATAATGTATAGGTATAGGTATACGTCCCTTTCCATCTTTAGTATTAACATCCACATTTTTTTTAAGTAAAAAGTAAAAAACTCCTTATTTCCTATTGTTGCCGCATAATGTATAGGTGAGTATAGATATTCATGCTCAACTTCGAAACATGCCCCTTTGTCTAATAAAATTTTAGTTATTTCTTTAGTGCTGGCATAAAATAATGCCATATTTCCTTTTTCATCCTTAGTATTGACATCATGACCTTGCTCAATTAATTCTTCAACAATATTTGCATTTCCGGCTGAGGCTGCTTATACTAAGTGGTGTACAGTTGGTTGTCTGGAAGTCTGTAATTAGCATTATTTATTGGTTGATTCATCATATAAATATTTCTTTATGTTTAAATATTATTTTGTCGTGCGAGTATTATACATAATATTTTGAATTTCTGCAAGTTAATAGTTAATTTTTTAACCATTTATTAGATTTTGGATAAAACCAAACGAGGAGTAAACAGATTAGAAGACCAATATTTAAGAGTAGATTATACTCTGCCATAGAAATACCAAAGATTTTGATGGCAGGTTTCGTGCAGGACGTGATTGGCTGCGAGTAGAACATTTGTTTGATGTGTTGTATAGATAAGCCTTTTGGGATACGAATCATTGATGAACAAAGAGCACTTGGTTGTACTATGTCTCTTTCTATGAAGCTATGATAGGTTGATAATATGCAAGAGCTAAGGATAGTTAGGAGAATGAATATTAAAGTATACTTACGTAACTGTCGGATGGTTAAAGCAGTTAAGCAAATTTTGATTAGGGTTAAATAGGGAAATCGTTCGTAAACGCATAAAGGACAGGGTGTATAATGGAATATATATTCAGCAATATAAGCGGTAGCAAGTGCTATTATAGAAATTGCAATCAGTCCTAAATGTAGAACTTTATAGCTATCTTTTCTGATGTAATTTATAATAGTATTAAATGGCATGTTTTTTTGTTCTTAATGTAATTGCGAGCGACTGCCAGGAGCGTGGCAACAATCTCAGGAAGTTTGATGAGATTGCCACGTCGCTTCGTTCCTTGCAATGATGGCGTTTAATTTGATATTTTACAAATAAATAAATTTAGTATATTGTTGCTGATTATTAATTAAAGTGCAAGAAAAATAAATGTCAGAAATTTTGGAAGATGCTATTAAGTCAAACGCGTGGCCTTTTGTTGAGGCTAAGAAGATATTAGACAGCTTAAACGGTAAAATTCCTGACAAGGGGTATGTATTATTTGAAACTGGTTACGGTCCTTCAGGTTTACCTCATATCGGTACTTTTGGTGAAAATGCCCGCATGGTGATGGTACAGAAAGCATTTGAGCAATTATCTGATATTCCGACTAAACTAATTTGCTTTTCCGATGATATGGATGGGCTTCGTAAAGTACCTAGCAATATCCCAAATCCTGAAATGGTGGCACAGTATATGGATATGCCGCTTACTTCTATCCCTGATACATTTGGTGAATGTGAAAGTTATGGGCATTATATGAATGCAAAGCTTCGCTCATTCCTTGATAAATTCGGCTTTGAGTATGAATTTTATAGCAGTACTAACTGTTATAAAGCTGGTATGTTTGATGAGATGCTGATAATGGTGCTTGAGAAATATGATGAGATAATGGAGCTAATGCTACCAACTTTTAGAGAAGAGCGCAAGGCTACCTATTCACCTTTCATGCCTATATGTCCGAAAACAGGTAAGGTACTGCAAGTACCTATAGAGAAATGGGATGCTAAAGCAGGCACTGTAACGTATAAAGACGAAGCCGGTAATTATATAGAAGTACCGGTAACGGGAGGGCATTGCAAATTACAGTGGAAGCCGGATTTTGGTATGCGTTGGGCTGCGCTTGAAGTCGATTATGAGATGTACGGCAAAGACCATTTGGCAAATGCTTGTCTTTATTCGGAAATTTGCCGAATCCTAGGAGGAAAGCCGCCGGTGCAGTTATGTTATGAGTTATTCTTAGATGAAAACGGTGAGAAAATATCAAAATCAAAAGGTAATAGTATTAGTGTTGATGATTGGCTTCAATATGCTCCTGTTGAAAGTATGGCATTATTTATGTATCAAAATCCGACTAGAGCTAAGCGTTTGTTTTTTGATGTAATTCCTAAAAATGTTGATAAATATATTACTTTTAACCAGAAATATCATTTAGAAGAGGATAGGGCAAAGCGTTTTGCAAATCCCGTTTATCACATCCATCACGGAAATGTATCGCAAATTGAGACTTTTGGAATTACCTATTCGTTGCTTTTAAATCTTACTTCTGTGTGTAATCCTTCCGATAAATCGGTGCTTTGGGGATTTATTAGCAAATATGAGCCAAAAGCAACTCCAAATACTAGCCCTTATCTTGATCATTTAGCAGAATTTGCTATAAGATATTATAATGACTTTATTAAAGCACATAAATCATATTTATCTCCTTCTGAAAAGCATAAGGTTATTTTGCAGGATATATTAGATATGTTATCTGATATAGCTGATCAAACCGAAGCTGAAGCAATTCAGAAAGCAATATATGATATAGGAATGAAAGCAGGATATGAAAATCTGCGTGATTACTTCAAAGATTTATATCAAATATTGCTTGGACAGAATGAAGGTCCAAGACTTGGGACTTTTATAAAGCTTTACGGGGTGCAGGAAATGAAAAAGCTGGTTGAAAGGCAGTTGTAGCCTATATATTATTCCCCCATGGGTATCTAAGCGTCATTGCGAACGAACGAAGTGAGTGTGGCAATCTCAGGAACTTTGACAAGATTGCCAAGTCGCTTCGCTCCTTGCAATGACGTTAAAATAAAAACTATTAACAAATGAATGAAATTTTTTGTAGTACGTTACCTATTTTTTTAATTACGCTGCTTGGTAGTATTATCAAAAATAAATGGTTAACTTCAGAAGAATTTTGGCGTGGTATTGAGAAGTTATCGTATTTTGTACTATTTCCTGCCATGCTGTTTAATTACGTATCTACTGCCGATTTAAGTGTTGTATCCATAAGTAAATTAGTAGCAGCTCTTATTATATCCACTATTCTTGTATCAATCGGTCTTATAATTTACCAAAAAAAATACAACATAGATAAAGTCCAATTTACTTCCATTTTTCAAGGATCGATTCGTTATAATAGCTACATTTTTTTTGGCGTAAGTAGCCCCTTGCTTGGTCCTAGCGGGCTTTCAATCGTTGCCGTTATTTCTTCTTATATGATTATTTTTACCAATATTTTATCGGTAATGATTTTCGCTTATTATATCCCTAATAAATCCGTTACTAATACTATTAGAACTAGTTTTGTTTTAATGATGAAATTAATTGTGCGTAATCCGTTAATTATCGCAAGTTTAGTAGGATTCGTTTTTAATTACTCAAATCTTGAATTACATTTAGGGCTTAAGAAAACGTTAGATAGCCTTTCTAATGCCGCTTTAGCTATCGGTATGCTAAATGTTGGGGCAGGGCTTAATTTTACTATTAGACAAGAGCTTTTACATAATGTAATGTTTACAAGCTTTGTTAAATTAGTTGCATTTCCTCTAGTTAGTGTAGTAGTACTATGGTTAATGTCTATTGACGGATTAGATAGATCGGTAGGAATATTATATAGCTGCCTTCCATGTGCGAGTACGGCTTATGTTTTATCTCGTCAACTTGACGGTGATCCTGATTCTATGGCGTCGATTATAACATTTACTACTTTTTTCTCAGTAGTTACTATATCAATTATTATGTATATAATCGGGTGAATTTACCACGTCATTGTGAGCGACTGAAAGAAGCGTGGCAATCTCAGGAATCTTGCCTGAGATTGCTTCGTCGACACCCATTGCGTCTGCTCGTAATGACGAAAAACCAAAACAAACAAATAAAACAGGAATTTCTAAAATGGATGAAATGAATAAAATAAATTATGCTGAGGCCCTTGAATATCATGAAAAAGATAAGCCTGGTAAGATCGCTATTTCTGCAACAAAGTCTTTAGTTACTCAGCAAGATTTATCACTTGCTTATTCCCCAGGGGTTGCGGTTCCTTGCCTTGAAATTGCTAAAAATTTAGAGGATGTATATAAATATACTGCTCGCGGTAATTTAGTTGCCGTAATCTCTAACGGTACTGCCGTACTTGGGCTTGGTAATTTAGGAGCTGCCGCTTCAAAACCGGTGATGGAAGGTAAAGCGGTACTATTCAAAAAATTTGCTGATATTGATGCAATTGACTTGGAAGTGAATACAGAAGACCCTGAAGAATTTATTAATGCCGTGAGGTATCTCAGTTATAGTTTTGGGGGTATTAATCTTGAAGATATTAAAGCTCCGGAATGTTTTATTATAGAAGAAAAATTAAAATCTTTAATGGATATACCGGTCTTTCATGACGATCAGCATGGAACGGCGATTATTACCGCCGCAGGGCTAATAAATGCTGCGTATCTTACTAATCGCAAGCTTGAAGATTTAAAAATCGTAGTTAACGGAGCAGGTGCAGCTGCTATTGCTTGCATTGATTTATTAATTGCTCTTGGAGCCGATAAATCAAAGATTATTGTATGTGATACTAAAGGCGTTGTTTACAAAGGACGCCTAGAAGGTATGAATAAATGGAAAGAGCTATATGCAAGTGATACCAAGTTTAGAACTTTAGCGGAAAGCTTAAATAACGCTGATGTATTTATAGGGTTATCGGTGAAAGGGGCAGTAACTAAAGATATGGTGAGTAGAATGGCAAGTAATCCGATTATTTTTGCTATGGCTAACCCTGATCCGGAAATTACTCCGGAAGATATAAAACTTGTGCGTGATGATGCGATTATAGCAACAGGGCGATCTGATTATAATAATCAGATTAATAATGTTATGGGATTTCCTTATATTTTTAGAGGAGCATTAGATGTAAGAGCTAAGACTATTAATACGGAAATGAAAATAGCTGCAGCAAAAGCCATTGCAGATTTAGCCCGTAGACCTGTACCGGAAGAGGTGTATAAAGCTTACTCAGGGCGTAAGATGGTTTTTGGTAAGGAATATATCATTCCCGTACCGTTTGATCCTCGTTTAATTACCGTAGTAGCAGCGGCGGTTGCGGTTGCTGCAATAGAAAGCGGCGTTGCTAGGGTTAAAGATTTTAGTATAGGTAAATATAAGAAAGAATTAGGTAGCAGATTAAATCCTACTGCTAACTATATGAATTTCTTAGCTGAAAAAATTCATAATGCACCGCTTAAACGGATTGTTTTTGCTGAAGGTGAAGAAGAAGAAGTAATTTCTGCCGCTCTTATGATGCGAGACAAGAAATACGGTCATCCGATTATAATTGGTCGTGTTGAACGAATTGAGGCCACGTTAAAAAAGATAGGTCAAGATATTAGCTTAGACGGAATTCAAATAATGAATGCGGCCTTAAGCAATAGTTTAGAGAAATATACTGATTATTTATATAAAAGACTTCAGAGAAAAGGTTATTTATACCGTGATTGTGCAAAGCTTGTTAAAACTGATAAGAATATTTTCGCTGCTTGTATGTTAGCATGCGGTGACGGTGATGCTCTTTTAACCGGTGTTACGAAAAGTTATATCGATAGTTTAGAAGATATCATGAAAGTCATTTCACCAAAAACTAATCGTAGCATCCTTGGCTATTCAATTATGATTGCTAAAGATAATAATATTATTATTGCCGATAATTGTATTACAGAATATCCAAACAGCTGGGAACTTGCACAAATAGCAACCCAAACTGCAGAAATTGCTAAAAATATGGGAATCACTCCTCGTGTTGCACTTCTTTCTTTTTCAACATTTGGTAATTCTTCTAAGGCAAAAACAGCTCGTATTCGTGAAGCAGTAAATATACTAGATAATTTTAGCAAAGACAAAGAAGAGCTGAGCGGTATGAAGGTAGATTTTGAATATGACGGAGAGATGTCGGTTAAAGTGGCTTTAGATGGTGATTTACGTAAATTATATAAATTTTGTAGATTATCAGGATCTGCAAATGTATTAATTATGCCTGGTTTAAATTCAGCTGCTATTTCTACTGAGTTGTTACAAGAATTTTCGTCAAACAGCTTTATAGGGCCTATAACAAACGGTTTTGAAAAACCAGTTCAAATACTTCAAGCTACAGCAACAGCTAATGAAATACTAAAAATAGCAACTTTTGCTTGCGTTGAAGCTATAAAAGAGGTTTAATTACTATATTTTTAAAATCAATTAACTTGTGAGAGGTAAAGTGGCGCTGATTACAGAACTTCATAAAAATATACAAGAAATTACAAAAGATTTACGAAAACATGATCCTCAAACACCTGATACCAGTAAAAAACCGTTAGCTTCTAGAGAAAATTTTGAAGATCTAATACATTCTGATTTAGGAAAGCCTGTACGAAATAAACCGCTTGCTTTTGATGAAGAGTTAAAGAAAAAAGTTCAAAGCAGACAAGTAAAGGATTCTTTCGAGCAGCAAACAAAGAGTACAGAAGAAAAAATAGATAATCATGCAAAACGTATAGAAGAATTAAAGCAAAAACAGAAAGAACTAGAAGAGAGGAAAAAGGGGCTTGAAGAAAAAAAAGCTAATTCTAATATTACTAGAGAAGAAAGATGGAAAATCGCTGCAGAATTAAAAGCTATTAATAATCAATTTAAGGCTATAGAAAAAGAACATAATACTATTAATAGTGCTTCCGATAGAGAAAAAAAGTTTGATAATAAAAATAAACACTTAACTTCTACAAAAAGAGAGCCGACAGCTGCAGATTTACAGCAACAAGGAGCATTAGCAGCTATAAAACGTATGAAAGAAGAGAAGATAAAGCAGCAGCAAGCAGAAGTTGTTAATCAATCTTCAAAAAATACTCCAACTATGCCTAGCGGTACTATACCGATGCCGCCTCCAATGCCTGGAAGCGGTATTCCTATTCCCCCATCGCCTCCGCCACCACCTATATCGATTCCAAAAACTATAAAAAAAGAGGCAAGGGATATTGGTAAACAAATGCCTCAAGGAGGAGATAAGCATAAAAAAGAACTAGCAAAAGCTATGAAAGCACGAAGAGAAAAAATAGAAAAGCAAAACTCAGGAAGAGGAAGGTAATTATTATAGTATCATAATGGCTCTTTTTTCAAATTTTATCATAAAATGAGCTGTTAGGCTCTATGAAGATTTCTGAGAAGATTTAATTTTGGTTATTTTTTGCTGCAAATTATAAGATTTTTTTGAAATAGGAGTAGCTATTCTTTCAAAAACCTTATCAATTTTCACTAAAAAATACCTCAAAATAGCAAATTAATTAGAAATCTTCATAGAGCCTAGTGAATTAGAACGATTTTACAATTTAATTGCAGTTTAGCCCAAATTTTATCTGCAGTATATATATAGGATAGCTTGTAATTAATCCTAGGCTAATGCAAGCTCTTGTCACCAAGAGATAAGCCAAATTGTTCTGTTTCTTTCTTTAAGCGTCCAATTTCTATAGCTTGATCAAAATCTAAGGCTACAATTTTATTTATTGAAGCTGAGATCATTTCTTTACTTTGAATAAAAGATATGTTCAATTTTTTATCTAGTTCAGCTACTACTTCTGCTATATTTACTGTAGACATAATAGATAACGGTAATAATTCTTCGACCTTGTCACTACCAGTTTCTGAGTTAAATAATGCAAGTAAAGCAGATCAATCTAAAATATATTTATTCATTATTAAATTCCTTTCTTCTTGGTTCAATTAAAGAGTCAACTAATGATATGTTATCTTTATTTCTAGATTTTATTAATGCTTGAAATTCTTTAATTTTATTTTTTAGAGGAATCAATGTTAATTCTTTATCAAGTGTATTAGCATTAACTGCTTCCCTGAAGCAAGATGTAATTGACCACAAATTTTTGCAGGAATATTTATTCTGCCATTTTCAGATATAGTAACTTTATATTCTAAGTACATATTTTTAAAACGGTTAAAAATTGAATATATACCAAATATAAAATATTATAATTAAAACTACAATAGTAAAATAAATATAAAAGATTTCTATATTGAAATTATGCTGTAGTTGTTCCTGTTTCAAAAAAATCTTATAATTTGTAGACAAAAAGAGTAAAAATAGATTAAATTAATTTTCTTTCACACAGCCTAAATAGTTGGTATTATATATATGATGTTGCCACGAAAAGAAAATATTATATGTCTAATTCAGCTTTTTTAGTTGCATTTTTTACAACGATTATCCGTTATTATGATTATGCTCTATTCGGTTTATCGGCTAGTATTCTTACACAAAATTTCTTACCTAATATAGAGCAGGATAAACAACTACTCGTTTTTTTTGCTATTCTTAGTGCAGCCGTTATAGTACGACCTTTAGGGTCCTTAATTTTTGGATTTATCGGAGATAAATACGGGCGTACTAAATCTATCAAGATATCAATGTTCATGAGTAGCATTTCTACCGGATTAATTGCTATTACTCCTTCCTTTGAGATAATAGGTATTTTTGCTACGGTAATACTAACATTATGTCGAATGGTTTTTTTAGCAAGCCTTGCCGGAGAAGTTGACGGAATAAAGGTTTATGTAGCTGAAAAAACAGGAGATAATCGGAAAAATTTAAATATAGGAATAGTTTCATGCTGTAGCCAAATAGGTGCATTACTTGCGGCTATAGCTTATTATTACGCTAGTAATTCCGATATCCAATATTTATGGCGTTTTAATTTCTTTATTGGTGCAATATTTGGTTTATTTGCTATTTTGATGAGAAATTTTTTTAAAGAAAGTAGCAAATTTTTAAGAACGTCATCAAAAAGTACCTTGCGACAAATTATATGGAATAATAAACTATCCGTTATAATAGCATTACTAATAAACGGTGCTATTGGAGGAGTGTATCACTTTTTAGTAATTTTCTTAGGAGTTTTTTTAACAAAAATAGCTTTTATAAATCATCCTGAAATAAGATTTATGAATATAGCTCTTACTACTACCTATGGAATATCAGCTGTTTTTGCAGGGCTGTTTGCCGATAAAATAAACCCTTTAGGACAGATTACATGGGCTTTATTTGCCAGCATTATTGTTGCTTTAGGAATGCAAATAATGTTATACAAACAAATATTTAATATTCTCTGTCCCGTTATATTAATAGGACTTGCAGCATTTTATGCAGTACCGCTACAAATTATTGTTCAATCCTTATTTAAGACTAATGTTAAAATGAGGCTTTATAGTCTATCACATTCTTTTGGCGGTATTATTCTATCCTCAACTACTCCTTTCTTTAGTATGTTGTTATGGCAAAATTTTAAGTCACTATCTCTAACTTTAAGCTTTTTCATATTTTTGCTTATAATATTAATGAGTACAGTGTTGGTTTTACTTAGGATGTCATCCTCACAAAAGTAAAGCCTTGTTGCATGGCTCGAAAAACCTACTCAGTGTCATCCCAGCAGAAGCGGGGATCTAGAAAAATAACTTCAATATTGATACAGAATTTACATATTTGAGAAAATAAATACATAAAAAACTTGTTTTTTATGTGTTTTACTAGATTTCCGCCTCTGCGGGAATGATATAAACGAGCCATGCAACAAGACCCAAAAACAAGAATCAATTGTCTTAGATATTTCTTCCGTCTTTAACTGCAACCTGTAGGTTTTATGCTAGGACTACCTGAAGATTTGGAGCTTTGCTGTGTTTGTGTCCCAATTTGCTCCGTTTCTTTTGCTAAGTTTTCAAATTTGTCTTTTAAGCTTTTTATATTGCCTTTAGCTTTAAATCGTGAGTTATTTCGTTAATATTCAATTTTTCAGAAGTTGGATGATATATAGGCTCTTTAGATTGAGTATGTTTAGAATGTTCTATTGCAAATTTTGTACGAGGTCTTATTAGTTCATTCTCTTTTGCTGTATCTTTCTGTTTTTCTTCCTCCCATTTATCTCATTCCGCCGGTGATGTCCAGTATCTTGTTATTTTACTATCAAAGCCTTGTTCAAATTTGTTTATTAAATTTTTGGTACTATTCTCTTTAATTTCTTTACCTTGATTTTCAAACTTAAAATTTTTCTTAGGAGTTATATAGTCAGATTGAGTATTTTCATGTTGTTTTTCTACAGTCTGTTTCTTTTCTTATGTCCAGTATTTTTTGATTTTGCTGTCAGAGTCTGCTTCAAATTTTGCTATTCTATCTTTTATACCAGTAATTGCTCCTGTAGATATTTTAGGTTGATCTTGGGTTGATTGCTTAATATGTTTCGGAGATGTATTTTTAGATAATTCATAAGTTAAAGATTCTAAATTAGATAAATTCTTTTGAACTTTTTCTATATTGGAATTTAAATATTTTATTTTGGGTCCTTTATATTCTATTATATTTTTTAATGTGGTATTAATTTCTACAAAAGATTCTTTAATCTCTTTATTAAATTTATCGTCATTATTACTTATCTTACTATAATTAGTAGAAATTTTTTGAAGTTTATCTAATATATCATTAATTCTCTTATCTTGTTGAGAAGTTGATACCATACTTGCTAAAAACTCACTTCTTCCTAAATTTCTATTAACATTACTTCAATATAGAGGTATGGTAGAGGCTTTAGTATAATCTTGTGGAAATTTATCGATCTCTTCTTTAAACCTCTTTAAGAACTTTATTGTATCATCGAATATAGGATGAGTATTCCAGGAAAGAGCAGGGGGAGTCGGTATTACTTCCTGCATTGGATGAGTTATTGCCTCAACTTGTTTCGGGGATGTATCTTTAGATAGCTTTTCATTTTGTAGCTCAGATATATAAATCTGCTGCTTCTTTTAATTTATCTAAAACAGCACTATTTGGGGAAGGAGGCAGCATTCCGGTGTCATCCCACTCTAAATCAGTATCAGTAGTTAGCATTCCAGTATCATCCCGCTCTAAAGCGATATTATCGCTTCTATGCTCCTCACAAGGATCAGTTAGCTTATAGTAATTTTTATTTAATAAACGAGGAACACGTGAATTGCCGCTCTTTTCATATTCCTTAATTTCTTCAAATATACCTAGTGTCTTATAAATATTATCTATTTCTTCTTGAGTAAGTCTTTCATTGCTTACTTCTTTTTGTTGGATAGATTTTTGTAGTTCTTTTGTTGCCGTTAACTTATCTTTTGCTGTATTTGAATTTGATATTCGCTTGTGCTAAATCAAGAGCTTCAATTAAATTAGTAGAGCTGCTTTTTCCAAATGTGGTAGATAATTCTTCTTGACTTGAGTCTATTCCTGAATCAATAGAAGAAGATCTAGAAACGGTATTAGATTTATTTGTCTGTTGTACATAAGATTTGCCGGCATCTATTAATATTTTATCAGTGAATTGTGCTAGTTCATTGAATGAATTTTCTAGTTTTGCAAAAAGTTCTGTTGAGGAATGTACTATTGGTGATAACTTAGGTATAGAATTTTCAGGTATAGTTTCTAAAGAAGGAGAATATTTACCTGTTTCTTTTTGTAGTACCGTTTGCGAGATATTATCTGCATGATCTATTAACAACATCTTATATTGTAAATCTAATTCGCTTGAATTATTAGTATTACGGAAGTAATTTTTATTTACTGATGTACTTTTGCTGAGTATATTTTTAGAAGCTTCTATAAGTGCTGTTTCCCCTGTCTCTTCTTTATTTTTTTACTTCTCAAATAAATTTTGTAAACCATCTGAAAAATCCCCGGCATTATCAAGGTATAAAAATTTACTTCTTATAATCTCTTGTGCTTTTTGATTGGAAGCTTGTTGCACTTTTTGTTTCTCTTGCATTACTCCTAGAATGATATTTTTATCTAATGAATTAATCACATCATAAAAATTTTTCATTTGATCTAATTTTTCTCTAGGCTCTTTTATTTTTTGTAATCTCTCTCTTAATTCTTGAAATTTATCCCATTCATGTTGTTCAAGAAAAAATCCCTCTATTTTTGTATTTTTAGTATTAGGGCTTTCTCCGCTACTCAGGATTTTATTTCTAGCTGCCTGTAATCTAGATGGTTGATGAGAGTTGATATTATTAATCAAATCTAAAATTTCTTTTGATGTCTTATTAAATTCTTCATTATTAGTTGGATTTTTGATTATTTCTTCTTTAAGGCTAAGCTCTACTTTTTGTTGACCGTGTGTTATAGCTTGTTCGTTTTTTTGTGAGGTAAGTACTTTTTTATCTTGCTGTATATTTAAGCTCTTTTTCCCTACTTTCTGAACAACTTGTTCCATCAATTGCAGTAGATTAATATTGTCCTTTATTTCTAGTTCTTGCTCATTAGTGATCGGTAATGGATTACTTAGTCTTAATAATGCTGAAAAATCTAAAGGGGGATATGAGGACATCAAGTTGAGCCTTTGTTTTTCTACCTTTTCCGTCTTCCTTAAGCCTTCAACTTTACCAATACTAATAGGTAGATTTTTTAAATAAATTTCTTTACTAGCACCCTGTATATTTTTATCATTTGCTACTTTGAGGTTAGCTTGTTGCTGAGAAACATACGGTCCCGGTGTTCTAGGGTCTCTTTTGTTTATTAGAGCTTCTATAAAATTAGTTGTACGTGTTATAGCTAGTTTATCTATTTCTAAAATATTATTTAAATTAGTATTTTTTATTAAATAAAGATTTCTTATTAGCTGGTCTAATTCATTCTTATGTTTCATAATTTCCCTATATTAATAAAAATAAACCAAAATGTAATACCATTTATGTTCAATTAACAATACTAATAATTAGTATTAATTCAATATTTTAAATCTTGTTGCATTTGTGCTTCAATAATATAATTTTATAATTTATTTTATCGTCTCAATGAGTTTTTTAACTCCCTCGACTGATTTATCAAATAGTGCTTTTTCCTCTGCGGTTAACGGTAGTTCTATTACTTTTAGAACACCTTCTTTACCGATCATAATAGGCACTCCGACATATAAATCATGTACGCCGTACTCACCTTGTAAATGAGCGGCACAAGTTAGAATCTGACGTTTATCTTTTAAATATGACTCAAGCATTTCTATTGCTGAGGCTGCGGGAGCATAATAAGCAGAACCTGTTTTAAGTAATGCAACAATCTCACCGCCGCCGTTTCTAGTACGATCGATTATTTTTTCAATATTTTCATTACTTGATAAGCCCATTTTTATCAAGTCAGGTATCGGCACGCCTGATATTGTAGAATATCTTACAAGAGGTACCATAGCATCGCCGTGACCGCCGAGAACCGTGCTATTAACATTGCTAACCGATACTTTAAACTCTTCAGCAAGAAAAAGATTAAATCTTGATGAGTCGAGTACTCCTGCCATACCGATTACTTTATTGTGAGGCAATCCGCTTTCTTTAAGCATGACATATACCATAACATCAAGTGGATTGGTAATTACTATTACAAAGGCATCAGGAGCGTATTTTTTAACATTTGCTGCAACCGTTTTCATAATACCGGTGTTAATGCTAATTAAATCGTCTCTACTCATCCCTGGTTTTCTTGGTAAACCGGCAGTAATAATTATGGCATCAGATCCTTCAATATCTTTATAGTCGTTTGTGCCTTTTATTTTGATATCAGACCCTGCTATTGTACCAGCTTGCATGAGATCCAATGCTTTTCCTTGCGGTACTCCTTCAGTCACATCAAATAACACGATATTGCCGAGTTCTCTAAGGCTAATTAAGTGAGCAAGCGTACCACCTATGTTACCGCTACCTATTAATGAGATTTTTGGATTTTGTTTCATTACTCCCTCTATAAATATTAAATATGCCTATTACTATATTACAAATAGATTCAAGAAAAAAGAATTTTTAAATTGTATTGTTAATTGGTTAATTCATAAAAATTAACCATTCATATTGACTTTATTAAAATAGATTAATATAATGCTGAGTCGAAAATACCATGAAACATGGAATTTTAATAAAATAACTAAAAAATAATTATGCCTAAAATTTCTAAGTTAATAAATATTTTTAAATCTTGTATAGGAAAGGGGAGTAATACAAAAGAATGTAAAACCGCTCCAGAAATGTTTCATGATTTATGCATTAGTATTAACAATAGTCTTAATAGTAAAACAGTAAAGATGTTAGTTTTGATACGGTAGATAGCCCAGAAAACAAAAGTACCCTACATTGAGGTTACAGGTAATTTTAAAAAAGCCAAAATGTTACTTGAATATGGTGCTACGGTGAATGACTATAAACAGATGGGTGAAGTATTATATTACTGTGGTCTTAACTCAGTAGAAAACAAAATTATTCTTTCACTATTAATGCATAACAATGCTAATACTAATTTTACAAAAGCAAATTTAGTAAGACAATGTAAAGAACCGCATGAAGAGGCAGAGCGGTTAATAAAACAAATTAAAAAAATAGAGGGCTTAATATATCAAAGTAAAGAAGTAGAGACGTTAAGAGTATATGTTGACAGATTACAGAGCTTAAAAAATAAATATGAAAAAGCAAAGGATAGAGTAGCCAAGCTGTTTTAAAAAAAATATTAGATTATATTAAAAATCAATAGAGTGATGGTTTAAAAGCTAAACTTGTTATTACTTGTCAAAATTTAGGGTTAATCGAAGATTATTCGGAAGTAGCTCAAGAAAATGCAGTATATAAGTGCTTGGATGAGGCTTTTGATTGACTTGATCAAGGATTAATAGGAGAGGATGTTCAAAATACAGTAGTTTGATTCATAGCATCAAGCAATTTTTGAAAAGCACTGGTCATTCCTGTTCAGCATTGTATGCATGGAGGGTTTTATGTCATTCCAGCGTAGGCGGAAATCTAGTAAAACCTATAAAAAATTTGTTTTTTTAGGTTTATTTTTTAATAAATAACTTCTATATCGATATTTAAAGTTATTTTGCTAGATCCACGCAACAAGGCTGAGCTAGGAATGACATCGTACGCCTTTTCTGAGTCATGCAACAACGCCTACGTAGCTCATGAAGATTAGGTATCAACGCAAGCAAGCCTTCGCAGGAATGGATATCCTTATCAACGTTGTATCATCTTATTATAATATTTCGATAAAACTTTCACGCCATATAGCCATAATAGACATACGATAATAAAACTAAACATCAATAAACCAGCTATGTCGTTATGTACGGCGTTTGGGGAAATACTAAAGGATATAAATTGAATAATAGCACCTATTGATTTACCGATTTTAGCACCCATAACATCAACTGCAGCTTTACCTTTGGTCTTCATTTCACTATCGAGCGGAATATATACCATTTCTTTAGTAGCATCAAAAAGTGAATATTTTACGGATTTAGAAAGTACATGCCAAAGTCCGCCGATAAAAACTATAACGACAAGCGGCGCACTATAGCCGAGAGTATTTACGATATTTCCTAGGTGATTTTCAAAAACCGTGAATGAAAAGAACATAACACCTGCTCCAAACATCATAATCGGTGTTATAATAGCTCCCCAAAACCAGCCGTATATTCTAATTAAACTACTGCCTAAAAACGCACTAACTAATGTAAGTACTCCCGTCCAAAAAAACACTTTACCGTGATAGGCTATAAAATCCTTTGTAGCGGGATAGAGTTGCTTTACTTTGGACATCCATAATCCTTCTATTAGGCTAATACTTATAGAATAAGACATTACAAGAAGACAAATAAAACCGAGATATCTAGAAGTTAATATTACTTTTGCACTTTCGACCAAGCTTAATTTTAATATATCCGTTCTTTGGTTTTTAAATTTAATACTTTTGTCCGCTTCTACGACTGATTTATCAATAAGTTTATGAAGAGCTAGACAAATTAATCCGGATATTAAAATAACCGTAATAAATGATTTTAAAAGAATTTCATTTGTATCGTTTAGATGAGAAAATAAAGGTAATAAGAAATGCTCACTCTTAGCAAAATAAATAATTACAGTTCCTGAGATGAGTAAATTAGTTTGTCCGAATAAAGTAAAAAATGAGTAAAATCTTGGTGCTTCTTCGACTTTAGTAATTTTATTTGCAAGCTGCCAATATAAAAGAGTAAAGACTATAACCGGCCATAACTCTCCCATAATATAAAATAATACCAAACTCCACTGTCCCCAAATTATTAAAAACCATTTTAAGTAAGGAAGAACAGTGATATAGTGCTTAATTAATTCGGGATCGGGATGAAAAAACTCTCTGTACGGAAATAAAATAAAACCAAAAATTGCGAAGAAAAATAAAAAAGTAACGGTAATTATCCTAAAAACTTGCTCTGTTGTCATAATATTACAGAGTTTAGAATAAAAAATAACAAATAAAATTCCCATCGGCATTTCGCCCCAAAGTTTGATAAAACTCAATACTTCCGAGCTAATTAAGGTAACAACAAAACTATCTTTAATACTACGAACTAAGTTTTGATTAAGTAGAATAAAAAACATTAGTAAAGCCATCGGGATAAACTTGGTTAATTCATACGATCTAATCGGCCATACTATATGTCTAAATTTACTGTTTCTGGCTTTATTCCAAATTGTGAAATTAGAATCTACGCTATCCATTGATTTACTATGAGCTTATTTTTTTAGTACCAGATAGTTTTTAAAAATATTATGTTTTTGCAAGGCTTAGAGCTTTATAGGTCATTCCCGCATATGCGGGAATGACCTCAAACGCTTTTCAGAAACTGTCCGGATATATTATTTTATGCACCCTAGACTATAATAAAAACTATGTCAAGATTTTTTAAAATAGTCTCATATATTGTTGTTAATTACATTTGTTATACTCAATTGCTGCTTTAATAAACTGAATAAATAATGGATGAGCTTCAAAAGGTTTAGATTTAAATTCCGGATGAAATTGTACTCCTACGAACCAACGCAGTGGCGGTAGTTCAATTATTTCTACAATCTCTTCATCTTTTGAAAAACCGCTAAATACTATTCCGTGTTTTTCAAAAATATTTTGAAATTCATTATTAAATTTATATCTATGACGATGTCTCTCATTTATTTCAAGGCTTTTATAAGCATTAGCTGCAATGGTACTTGCGACCAGACTACAGGGATAAGAGCCGAGCCTCATAGTCTTTTTTACATTTTCAATTGTTATTTTTGAGTCTTCACAGTTTTTATTTATTTTCTCAATAATTTTTGTACCGTCTACTTTAAATTCTTCCGTTACTGCATCTTTAATACCGATTAAATTCTGAGCTATTTCGATCGTCGCAAGTTGCATACCGAAACATATTCCAAAAAAAGGTATGTTATTAGTACGGGCATATTTTATTGCTATAATTTTTCCTTTAGTCGCCCGTTCTCCAAATCCGCCTGGTACTAAAATCCCATCTACATCTAATAATTTTTTATTAATATTCTCTTCAGTTAGATTTTCAGCATTTATCCATACTAAATCAATTTTGTATTTGTAATAAATACCTGCATGATCAAGTGCCTCGATTACTGATTTATAAGCATCTTTTAATTTGTGATATTTAGCTATTATAGCGATTCTTACTTTTGAATTAGAATCTTTTAGCCTATTAATTATATCATGCCATTTATCTAATTTAGACGGCATGATATTAATATTAAAAAATTTTAATACTTTATTGTCAAGACCTGAATTATGATATGCAATCGGTACTAAATATATATTTTTTTGATCTATTGCCGGAACAACATACTCAGATTCTATATTACAAAATAAAGCTATTTTATCTATTTCGCCTTTTGAAATGTTACGTTCTGCACGACACACTAGTATATTAGGTGAAATACCTATAGCGCGTAATGCTTTAACTGAGTGTTGGGTAGGTTTTATTTTTAATTCACGGGCGGTTTTAACATAAGGTAATAATGTTAAATGAATAAATAAACAATTTTCGCTTTTTAATTTGTTACCAATTTGCCTTATAGCTTCAAAAAACGGTAGACCTTCAATATCACCGACTGTACCGCCTATTTCACAAATAATAAAATCAAAACCCTTGGTGTTTGAAAGTATAAAATCTTTTATTATATTTGTAACATGCGGGATGACTTGAACAGTAACGCCGGCGTAATTTCCTAAACGTTCATCTTTAAGTAATTTTGAGTATATCGCACCTGTTGTGATGCTATCAAATTTGCATGCGGCAACTCCGGTAAAACGTTCATAATGTCCAAGATCTAGATCGGTTTCTGCTCCGTCATCGGTTACATATACCTCACCATGTTCGTGAGGATTCATAGTTCCCGGGTCAATGTTAAGATAAGGGTCTAGTTTTCGTACACTTACTCTAAAACCTTTCGCTTGCAATAGCATAGCAAGAGATGCTGCCGTTAGACCTTTACCGAGTGATGAAACAACGCCGCCGGTAACAAAAATGAAATGTACCATTATTATAAACCTAGTTTACTAATATTTTCGTAAAATTTTACTGCTTTTTTTAAGTCTTCTTCCGTATCTACGGAAATAGGAACATTCTCAACTAAACATGTACCTATAGTCATGCCGTTTTCAAGGGCACGTAATTGTTCTAAACGTTCTGTTTTTTCTAAAAAAGTTGGCTTAAGAGATACAAATTTTTCTAAAGCGTTTTTGCGAAAACCATACATGCCTACATGATATAAAAATTCTTCTGCACCGTTTGGGATAAGACTACGCGAAAAATACAACGCTGTCCCCGCCGAGTCAACCGCTACGGTAACATTACTACTAGCTTCCACTGATTCCCTATCTACTTTTATTATCGGTGTAACAATATCGTATTCGCTGTTTTTTAAATATTCTATAATTTTCAAAATAGAGCTAGGTTCAATAAAAGGCATATCTCCCTGTACATTAACTATGTAATTAATGTTTTGATTATTTGGAATTAATTTAAAAGCTTCATAAGTACGATCAGTACCGGTTGAGATAGCACTATCCGTGAATATTACTTTTCCTCCGACTTTTTTAATAACGCTTGCTATCTCTTCCGAGTCGGTCGCAACATATGTATGCTCAAGAGCAGTTTGATTTACTTGTTTGAATACCCGCTCGATTAAAGTTATAGAGCCGATAAGCTGCAGCGGTTTTTGTTTAAGCCTAGTTGAACTTAGCCTTGAGGGGATAATTATAGCTACGTCCTGATGCTGCATAAACTTCCTACATTTAAATTAAAAAATAATTGTTGACAGATTAGCCTTTTTCGGCGATAAAGTAAAACATAATTTTTGAATATATGCAATATATTTAAGAGCTCGTAGCTCAGTTGGTAGAGCATTTGACTTTTAATCAAAGGGTCCCGGGTTCGAATCCCGGCGAGCTCACCATACTTCTGCACTGTGGGTTTGTAGCTCAGCTGGTTAGAGCACACGCCTGATAAGCGTGAGGTCGGAAGTTCAAGTCTTCTCAAACCCACCATTCAATCCGCTACAACAAAATCTGTATTATCATAATTATAAATTAAGGTGATTATTTATTAATATTGCTATAGTTAGGATGATATTGTCAAACTAAGGTTTAGATTATGAAAAAATACAAATTTACTGAAAAAGAACAAGAAATACTAGATTATTTTGAACAAGATGAGCTTTTAGAGTTACCTAAAAAAGCACTAGAGAGCCAAAAAAATATAGCTAAAATTGCCGCAGCTAATTTTTTTAAAAAATCGGAAAGAATTAATATTAGATTGCCGTTATATGATTTAAATCATATAAAAAGAATTACAACACAAGAAAGAATGCCTTATCAAACTCTTATTGCTAGTGTTTTACACAAATACGCGTCCGGATATTTAAAATTAGATAAACTTAGTTAATCAATACTTTTTTTATATAAATAATATTTTTTCTCAATGAGTCTTTTTAGAGGTAGAAAAAGGTTAGAGGGTAAATTATCAAGAGCAAACCACTACCAGCTTTCTACTTTATGAGGCTCAAAATTCTGTAATTCATGCTCATTTAAACAATGAGCTTTAAGGAAAATCAAGGCGTAATGCTTTTATTCTTTTTCAAAAATATCGTTAGTTACCGCTATAAATTGTGGGTTTTCAATGATCAGATTTGTTTCTTCTAAAACTTCACGGATAGCACATTCTTTAAATGTTTCTCCAAATTCCAAATGTCCACCGACACAGGAGCATAACTAGACTCACCATGGGAACTAATACGTTTACCTAATAAAATTTCATTCCTGTTATTAAAGATTAAAATACCGATACCGATGCGTAGGTGGTTAGTCATATCTAACTATTAACTCTTGATTGACTTATTAATATCGTATGTTAGTTTTTAAAGCAAATAAAAAAATATTGCTTATTTAAATAACGTGAGCTATTTGTAGATTATATTTAATATTTACCTGTAGTTATGAATTCTACCAATCAATTACAAAATAATAGCTTAACTAATTCTTGGCTTAAGCTTGGTATTTTATCCTTGGGATTTGCGGGTTTATATTCAATTATTTTGGTGGTACTACGTACCCCGCAATTATCAAGCTTTTTCCCAAATCCGCATATTTTCAAATCTGCTTTAATTATTCATGTTAATTTATCGGTATTGATTTGGTTATTGTCCGTTACGGCTAGTGTTTGGGGGAGTGAAACGTCATTGCGAGGAGAGGCAAAGCCTCGACGCGGCAATCTCATGAAACAATACAAAATTCCTGAGATTGTCACGCTCTCTACGTTCGCTCGCAATGATGTGTTTCGCCTTTACCCCAAACTTGCTTTTCTAGCTACTCTTCTAATCGCCATCTCCCCAATAGCCGGGCATAATCCGGTGATGAATAATTATATACCGATGCTTGAAAATATCGTATTTATTTTGGGGTTAAGCTTATTTGGTGTTACGTTGCTATTGTACGCTATAAATATTTTATATTTCTTCGATTGGACGAATTTAAATAGTCTAGTTAATTTTACCGTATTATCGACTATTATAATGTTTATTTTAAGCTTTGTTTGTTTTGGATGGTCTTATAATGGCTTGCAAAACATCATTCAAATTATTCCAATCGAGATAGAATTTTATTATGAATTACTTTTTTGGAGCGGAGGTCATTTACTGCAATTTATATATACTCAAATATTAATATTTATTTGGGTTAGTTTATTTGGAGAGTTAATAGGTAGAGAATTAAAATTTCAAAAATTCTGTCTTTTCGTACTTTATTTAAATTTTATTTTCGGAATTCTTACACTTTTCGGTCATATATTTTATGATATTATCGATGGAGCCTTCAAAGTATTCTATACAAATCATATGAAATATCTAGGCGGCATTGCTCCTGTTTTATATTTAATAGGTATGGGGGTTGAGTTGGTGTGGGTATTTGTCATCCCGCGACTTGATCGTGAGATCCAAACAAAATATCAGAATAATGTTATAGATCTCGCGATCAAGTCGCGGGATGACACGGTTACAATAAATGATAGAGTAATCAAAACCATCTTACTTTGCTCTATTACTTTATTCTTACTTGGTGGGCTTATAGCAATGAATATCACAGGTATAAATGTAGCAATTCCTGCTCATTATCACGGGTCTATAGTAGGGATTAGCATTGCTTGTATGGGGTGTAGTTATTTGGGTATTGGGAGGTATCAATGTCATTGCGAGCGACTAAAAAGAGCGTGGCAATCTCATGAGGTAATACAAAAACTCCCTAGATTATTGCCGCGTCGGTACTTCGTGCCTCCTCGCAATGACAATATTATTAATTTTATATTTTACCTCCTAACATTCGGGCAGATTCTGCACATACTAGGTCTAGCATTCGCCGGTGGTTATGGTGTTATGCGGAAAGACCCCAATAGTGTAATGCCGATGTCAGCTAAGCTATTAATGGGAATGATGGGCGGAGGAGGGTTTATTGCTATAGTAGGCGGCTTGATGTTTGTATATATTTGTGTTAGAGTAATGTTTTTTAAAAGTATAAAACTAGCACATGAGTAAACCAACTATAGAAGAAGCTAAAGAGGCAGTAAGAACGTTACTAAAATTCATTGGTGAAGATCCAAGCAGAGAAGGGCTGCTTAAAACGCCTGATAGAGTAATTAATAGCTACGCAGAAATATTTTCCGGTTATGGAAAGGATGTAGCAAAAATATTAAATACCAAGTTTTATGAAACTTGTAATTTTCAAGATTTTATCTTACTGAATATAAAATTTACCTCTTTCTGTGAACATCATATATTACCTTTTTACGGTACAGTAGATATAGCTTATGTTCCTGATAATTGTATTGTCGGCATAAGTAAGCTAGCACGAATAGTAAATATTTTTGCTAGAAGACTACAAATCCAAGAAAAAATGACGGTACAGATAGCAGAAAGTGTGCAGGAGAATTTAAAGCCGCTTGGCGTTGCCGTTAAGATTTCTGCCGTACATAGCTGTATGTCAATGCGTGGCGTAATGCAAGATAATAGCGTTATGAATACCATGCATTATATGGGTATATTTGCCGAACAGCAGAAATATCGTCATGAGTTTTTAAACCTTACTGCTAAAAGGTGATACGTTATTAATGTCATTTCTGCGGAAGCGGGAATCCAGTAATTTTGTCATACCGCGACTTGATCGCGGTATCCAGAAAAAAATTTAAAAAAACTGGATCCCGTGATCAAGCCACGGGATGACAAAATTACTGATTATAAATATAGCAAGAAAGTAAATAAAATATGTTATTATCAAAGTATTTTGTACCTGTGTTAAAGGAAGAGCCAAGTGAAGCTCAAGTAACTTCGCATAAATTAATGCTTAGAAGCGGAATGATTAGGCAGCAAGCAGCAGGGATTTATACTTGGCTTCCGCTTGGCTTAAAAGTATTGAAGAATATCGAGAATATAGTACGCTTAAATATGAATAAAGTGGGAGCTTTGGAAATTCTAATGCCTTGTATTCAGCCAGCACATTTATGGATGGAATCAGGACGTTTTGATAATTACGGTAAAGAAATGCTGAAATTTCAAGATCGCCACGATAATACTTTACTATTCGGTCCTACTAACGAAGATATGATTACGGATATTTTTCGTCATAATATTAAGTCATATAAGGATTTGCCGAAAAATCTTTATCATATCCAATGGAAATTTCGTGATGAGATTAGACCTCGTTTTGGTGTTATGAGAGGACGAGAGTTTTTAATGAAAGATGCTTATTCTTTTGATATAAATGAAGAAAATGCCGTTAAAACCTATAATCAAATGTATAAGGCTTATATCAATGCTTTCAGGGATTTAGGCGTGTTTGCTATCCCTGTTATTGCCGATAACGGTCCGATCGGTGGCAATTTAAGCCATGAGTTTCATATAATCGCTGAAACTGGTGAAAGTACTATTTATTACGATAAAAAATTTAAGACATTAAAAGATAATCCTGATATTGATGTAGAGGAAATTAAAAGTTGGTACGCGGCAGCTGAAGAAAAACATGAAGTAAATAAATTACCTATATCTGAACAAGAAATAACCAGCAGTAAAGGAATAGAAGTCGGGCATATTTTTTATATAGGCTCAAAATATTCGGTTAATATGAATGCACTTATTAATGATGAGCATGGTAAACTAACTCCTATAGAAATGAGTTCTTACGGCATAGGCATTTCAAGGTTAGTTGCGGCTATCATAGAAGCAAATTGCGATGAGAAAGGTATCATATGGCCTTCTAGCGTTGCTCCTTTCAAAGTTTCTCTAATTAATTTAAATATTCATGATAGTAAATGCGTAGAGCTTGCGGAAATGGCTTATAAAGAGCTATCAGATAAAAATATAGAAGTGTTATATGACGATACCGAAGCACGTCCAGGCAGTAAATTTGCAACGCATGATCTTATAGGCTCACCTCATCAAATTGTAATTGGTCCTAAAAAAGCCGCAAATAATATTGTTGAATTAAAAGATCGTAAAAGTGGTGTTATAGAAGATATTAAGGTAGGTAGTCTAATGAGTGTATTGTAAAATAAAGAGATATACGTCATTACGAGGAAATTGCATAGCAATTGATGAGGCAATCTCAGGAGTTTGTTATTATTTCATGAGATTGCCACGCAGTCTACCGCTGTTCGCAATGATGATTTTGGAGTCATGCAATAAGGCTAATACCCTATGGGAATGATATAGAAAAAATATTCTTTGGAGACAATGATAGTATCATATGATACTATCATATAATGAATAGTAAACAATAGTAAACCGTCTTTTCAAATAACTAATAAAATCTTGGAGTTATCACAAGATATTTCTTATGAGCTTGGTATTTTAGCCGGTAGCAAGCTCAACCTATAAAACTTAAAAATAATCAAATTAAAACCATCCATTCTTCTTTAGCAATTGAAGGAAATAGTTTAAGCGTAGAGCAGATAACCGATATAATAAACGGCAAGCGTGTACTCGTACCTGAAAAAGATATTTTAGAAGTAAAAAATGCTATAAAACTATACAATAATCTAACTATATTTAATCCCTTCAAAATTGAATCATTATTAAAAGCACATGAGATATTAATGCAATGATTAGTAGAAGATAACAGAAAGTGGCGTAAAGGTAATGCCGCTATATTTAAAGACACAGAGATTATACATTTTGCCCCTACGGTAAGTCGTGTATCTTTATTAATGCAGGATTTATTTGAGTTTATAGCACAAGATAAGAAAATTTCTGGAATAGTTAAAGCTTGTATATTTCATTATGAGTTTGAATTTATCCATCCTTTTTCAGACGGTAACGGACGAATCGGTAGATTATGGCAACAATTATTACTAATGCAAGCTAATAAAATTCTTGAGTATATTTCCGTTGAAAGTTTGATAAGGAATAATCAAAGTGAATATTATAGTGTTTTAAGTAAGTGTGATAAGCTTGGTGAATCGACCTTGTTTATCGAGTTTATGCTTGATAAAATAGTTGCAGCATTAAGATTATATAGTAATAATATTACATATGAGGCAAATACACCTTTATCTAAAATGGAATTTGCTAAGGTTAATTTAATAGATCAATGGTTTTCTAGAAAAGATTATATTACTGTACATAAAAATATTTCTACGGCAACGGCTAGTAGAGATTTGTTATATGGTTTAGAGCGTAAACTTTTAATAAGTAAAGGGGAAAGAATCAAACTTATTATAAGTTTGTGTAGTTTTTAATGTCATTCCCGCTTTCGTGTATGAGTGTTAACTTAAGAGAAGAAAAAACCTCTGATGCCATTCCTGCGAAAGCAGGAATCCAGTATTTTAAAGCTTTTTAAAAGCTCGATTTATCTTGCTTTACCCCTAGATTTCTGCTTTCGCAAGAATAACATCATATCACTGATTCAAAAAGAGATTAACATGAAAAATTTTATAAAATATTTGTTTTTTACCGGTCTATATATAGTAGTGGCGATAATAGTTGCTTATATGGTTTTGGCTCAAACTATTCCTAATGATGGGCAGTGTCATATGATGGATAGACCGCTTGTTATTCATTACATCTTAGCAGCAATTATTACAGCTTTACCGATACTAATTTTAATATATAGTAAAAAGAAAAAGTAAATATATGATCGGTAAGTTAAGCGGTAAAGTTGATTCCCAAGGCAATGATTACGTTATAATTGACGTAAACGGGGTAGGGTACTTAGTCTATGCTTCAGGTAAAACTTTAGGTAAACTTGCTGAAGGGGAGTTTTATAAACTATTTATCGAAACCCATGTTAGAGAGGAACATATTCATCTTTACGGTTTTTTGACTCTAGAAGAGAAGAATTTTTTTAATTTGCTACAATCAGTAAACGGTATAGGTACAAGAATGGCTTTATCTATCTTGTCAAGCCTTACGCCTTGGGATGTTCAAATTGCTGTAAATAATGAAGATAAAAATATATTTAAAGCAATATCCGGAGTAGGGGCTAAACTTGCTGAACGTATAGTGCTAGAGCTGAAAGGTAAAGTAGCGAAAATATCAAGCGGTTCAGCTATTATTAAAGATAGCTTAAATATTAAGAATATCACACCCGTTGCAAGTAATGAAGTAATAAAAGCTCTAGTAAATCTAGGATTTTCTAGATTTGAAGCTCAAAGCGCCGTTCAAGGCATCATTACCCAAAATCCCGAAATCTCTATTGATGAATTAATCAAAACAGCCCTGAAAAATCGAAATTCTAATTTTTAGTTGATAAATTAGCAGTCATTTTATATTAATTTTAATTACTAAAATTAATAGGAAAATATATGTCCAAGTTAATAGAATATTTAGAAAAAATACAGGCTGAAGAAATATTAAAAGAGCTAGAGAAAGAGCCTGCTACTTTTTAAGTATTACCGAGGTTAATTTTGTACCACAATCACCACTATTTGCAGTTGCTGTATACTCTAAAATTCCTGAAGATGCTTTAAAATGGGTTATTTAATGCTTTACAAGGAGACGCTACTATAAAGTACTTAAGCACTGATAGTTTTTCGTGGAGTTTAAAATCAATAAAGTTCTTTGCTGAATTTTTTAAAGATCCGCTATGCCGAATTACGACATTAGTTTTATAAATGTTTTGAATAATGTTAATAAGATAGATGTTCTTTTAGATACCTTAAGAGTAAACGGAACGGAACTATAGAAAATATTAAACTAGCTCATAATTATTTAAGAGATAAGGGATTAGATAGATTAATAAATAATTTATTTAAGAAATCTATAAAAAACTTTAGAATTGCAAAATACAAATATAAGATTAGACAATGGAATAATAAATAATTTTATTAAATTTCTTAAAGAATCTAATATTGAAGCTCTTGATATTTCATCAAATCCTATAACACAAGAAAATTTAATAAAATTACTTGAAGATATAAACGAAACAAAAATAAGCGATTTAGATATAAGTGGGATATTTTTTGATAATAATAGATGTTTCTGCCTGATCCTCATTTGTTAAAAATACTAAACTTGCCGGATTGAATTTTTCATTAAGTACAGAAGTAAGCGAGGAATCAAAGAAAGCCTTATCGGATGCTATAAGAGAGAATAAAAGCTTAATTGGATATAATATTTTAGGTTATAAGAATAAGATAGGAATGAAATCTCAAGATAGACAAGAATTGGACGCACAAATTACAGAAATAGCTGATGAAAATAACCTTACTCTAAAAGATGTAGCAGAAGTTTTGAAAAATTATTATGAAAATCCTAATATAATATTATCAAATGAGATATTTGGTCATTATTTTAAGTTATATAAAGGATTAAATAAAAATTACCTTAAAGAAGAATTATAAAACTTAGGCGTCACTGATACAGAAAAATTTTTTGAAACCGTAGATAAACTTAAAGAAGGAGTAACTAGTTTCTGTGAAGAGGGCTAATATAAAAGTCTAAAATAATTTATAGCATAAAACTATTTTTTAGCTATTATTAGTCATTATATTCGATTTAAAATAATGACTAATATATTATCACCTGAAAAAAGTAAAAATGATCAAGAATTGCCGATAAGGCCGTCATATTTGCAAGAATTTGTTGGTCAACAGCAGATTAAAGAAAATCTTTCGGTATTTATTAAGGCTGCAAAATCTCGAAATGAGCATCTTGATCATACTTTATTTTACGGTCCGCCTGGGCTTGGTAAAACTACGCTTGCTAAAATTATCTCTAACGAAATCGGCGGTAATTTTAAATCTACCTCCGGTCCTGCTATACTTAAGGTAGCTGATCTTGCTGCTATTCTTACCAATCTTGAAAGGAACGATGTATTATTTATTGATGAAATCCACCGCTTAAATACTGCCGTTGAAGAGGTTTTATATCCTGCTATGGAAGATTTTGAGCTTGATATAATTATCGGTGAAGGATCTGCCGCAAGGTCAGTGAAAATAACCTTGCCGAAATTTACCTTAATCGGTGCTACCACACGCCTCGGGCTGCTTAGTAATCCTTTGCGTGATAGGTTCGGTATTCCTATGCGGCTAAATTTTTATAATACCGAGGAATTGAAGAAAGTTCTAAATAGAGCAAGTAAACTACTTGATATTGATTTGACAGATTCTGGTTCTGAAGAAATAGCTAAAAGAAGTAGGGGAACGCCAAGAATTGCATTAAGATTGCTTCGTCGTATAAGAGATTTTGCAGCAGTTGACGGTAAATCAAGAGTAGATAAGGAAATCTCTGATTTTGGGTTAAATCGTTTGGAAGTTGATCGCATAGGACTTGATAGCAATGATTATCGTTATCTAAAATTCATAGCGGATAATTATAACGGCGGTCCTGTTGGAATTGAAACGATCGCAGCTGCCTTGTCTGAACAACGTGACGCACTTGAAGAAACCATAGAGCCTTATCTTATACAGATAGGTTTACTACAAAGAACTCCTAGAGGTAGGGTAATCACGATTGCCGCTTTTGAGCATTTGAAAATGCCTGTACCGAATCAATCACATCATCAATTTAATATTTTTAACGAGAATGAATAACAATAATTTAAATGATAACTACACAGCCGTAGATGTTATAAAAAGGCTGATAAAAGATCATGTTAAACCTTACGCAAATAAAATATATTTTTCGATATTTTGTATGGTTGTTGCAGCACTTTGTACGGCAGTGATCGTACATGCGGCTAGACCTATTATTGATAAGGTTTTTTTAACACATGATAAAAAAATGCTTATAATAATGCCTATAGTGCTTACTGTAACTTTTGTTATAAAAGGAATTTCAGAGTATTATCAGAATTATATAATAAAATTTGTTGGGCAGAGGGTACTAAACGATTTACAGATAAAAATGTATAAGCATTTGTTATTTGCCGATATTTCTTTTATTCAAAACCAATCTTCAGGACGTTTAATATCTCGTTTTACTAATGATATTTCTTTGATGCGTGGAGCTGTTTCTAACTTACTTGTTGGATGTGCTAAACATTTCCTAACTGTAGTATGTTTAATAGCAACAATGTTTCATTTAGAACCGCTATTATCTTGCGTAGTTTTTCTTGTTTTCCCTTTAGCTGTTTATCCGGTGCAAAGGATGGGTAGAAAGATAAGAAGAATATTTGCACAGTCACAAGAAGAGCTTGGGCATTATACCTCTCGGCTTGATGAAACATTTCAGTCAATTAAGATTATTAAATCTTTTGTAGGCGAAAAAATAGAAAGTAATAGAGCATCGTTGATTATTAATAATATCTTAGAGTTCTACAAAAAAACATCTAAGCTAGATGCAATGGTTTCACCGATTATGGAGGGTTTAAGCGGTCTTGCAGTTGGAGGGATGGTATGGTACGGAGGTAATCTAGTCCTTGAGGGGAAAAGTACGCCAGGGGCTCTTTTTGCTTTTTTGGCTTCTTTTGCAGCAGCTTATAGACCGTTTAAAAGTTTGGTATCGTTAAATATTAATTTACAAGAAGGAATAGCAGCAGCTAAGAGGGTATTTAGTATTTTGGATACCGAGCCTCTTATTAAAGATCATGAAGATGTTAAAGACGTAGATTTATATAATCCACAAGTTACTTTTGAAAAACTAGCTTTAAGGTTTGAGGGTAAAATAGCTATAAAATATATAGATTTAAGGCTAGAGCCTAATAAAATTATTGCATTTGTCGGGCGTTCAGGTAGTGCTAAGACTTCGCTTAGTAATTTATTAGTGCGTTTTTATGATCCAAATGAAGGAAGAATTTTAATTAATAATCATGATATTAAAGATATTAAGCTTACTTCACTTAGAAGTCAGATTTCCTTAGTTACTCAAGATACTCATTTATTTGATACAAGCGTTGCAGAAAATATAGCATACGGTCAGGAAAACGCTACAAGAGAAGAAATAATTAGAGCAGCAAAATATGCCGATGCTCATGAGTTTATTATGCATCTGCCGAATGGTTATGACACGCAGATAGGGGGGCAAGGGACGACTCTTTCAGGTGGTCAGCGTCAGCGTTTATCTATTGCTAGAGCTTTCTTAAAAGATGCCCCTATTTTAATTTGGGATGAAGCAACAAGCAACTTAGACCAAGCTTCCGAACAGAAAATTCTAGAATCGTTAAAGAAATTACGCCAAGGAAAAACCACTTTAATTATTACGCATCGTTTAAGCAGTATTACCGATCTTGATAATATTATCGTCATGAAAAACGGTGAGATTTGTGAACAAGGAACTCATACACAATTGCTTAAGAATAAAGATGAATATTATAGGTTGTATAATAAGGAGTTAAGAGAAAATGGTTGATTTATAAAGTAAATAGCTTATATTTCTTAATTTTATTAATTATTATTGCAACACTAATATTTTCGTCATTGCGAGGAAATTATGTAAGTAATTGACTGAGCAATCTCAGGATGCTTGACAAGATTGTCACGTCGGGACTATGTCCCTTCTCGCAATGACGATTTAATGAAATATCACGATGCTCATTACCAAGATTTTTAAAGACTATCGATTATTTGAAATATTTATTTTAGGAATAGTTAGCGGTATGCCGCTGGTTATAATTTTTTCTACTCTTGCGGTATGGTTAAAAGAATCGGGTATAGATATCGTCGTTATTACTACTTTTGCGGTTGCAAAGTTATCATATTCGTTAAAAGTATTTTGGTCGCCTCTAGTCGACAATTTTAAAATACCTTTTTTAAGTAGGTGGGGACATCGCAAAAGCTGGCTTATATTATGTAGCTCTTTAATGGCTTTAGTACTAATTGCTATGAGCAAGGAAAATCCTGAAGTTTCTTTAACTTCTTTATATTTTTTGACTATATTATTAGGCTTTTTATCTAGCACGTTTGATATTGCCGTTGATGCGTTGCGTATAGATAAGTTTGATCAAGAAACACAAAGCATAGCTAGTGCAACCGCCGTATTCGGTTATCGAATCGGTATGCTTATTACAGGGGCAGGTGCTTTGTACCTTGCAGAAATAACTGGAAATAATTGGCAACTAACTTTCTGTATTATAGCTATAATATTTGTCGTTGCAACGATATTTATAATAACCGTAAACGAAAAAGAATTAGTAAGAGAAAAAATTAATATTATTTCTATTACTTCATGGATTTCTACAGTAATTAATCCTTTCAAGGATTTTTTCAAAAGAGAATTTGCCACAACTATTTTACTTACGGTAATATTTTTTAAATTAGGCGATGCTATGCTTGGAGCGGTTGCCTCACCTTTTTATATAGAGCTTGGTTATACAAAAGGCGAAATAGCAATAATAGCTAAACTTTATGGGTTGATTGCAACCTTAGTCGGCGGTTTTGTCGGTGGTATTGTAATGTATAGGGTGGGGAATTTTAAAGGTTTGATTGTTACCGGTATTGCCCAAAGCTTAACGCATTTTGCATTTATTTGGCTTAATCATCAGCCTCCTTCTTTTGAAGCTTTGTTAATTGCTATTACTATAGAGAATTTTGCTGCTGCTATGGGTGCTACTGCTTTAGTCGGATATATAGGTAATTTATGTAATAAAAAATATTCCGCAACACAATATGCTTTACTTAGTAGTGCTAGTAGTTTATGTAACAATACTGTCACTATTTATGCTGGAAAACTTGTAAATATGATGGGCTGGGACGGTTTTTTCATCTTTACTATAATTTTAGCCTTGCCTGCTTTGTTTATATTAATGTATCTTAATAAAAAGGTTAATGTGTAGTAAGTATTATTTTCATCCTCATTGCAAGCGATCGTAGGAAGCGTGACAATCTTAATAAAAAATGCTATGCATTTTTTACTTGATTGCTTCGTCAAAATTTTCAATTTTTCCTCGCAATGACGAAAAATCACACTTGATTTAATTTGAATAATATTTTATTTATTTAAAATGTTTAGGAAATTTTTATTACCTTATATTTTTGTCGTAACATTTTTCTTTGCTCCTATAAGCGAAGCAACAAAAGCCGTAAAAAATACCCATAAACCTCCTGTTCAAACTAGTTTAGTAATTGATGCAAAAAGCGGTAAAGTGTTGCAGGCCCATAATTCACAAATTCGGATTTACCCCGCTTCTTTAACTAAGCTAATGACTCTATACTTAATGTTTGAAGCAATTGAAGCTGGTAAGTTACCTTTAGATAAAAAATTATTTGTATCAGCAAAAGCTTCAAAAATGCCGCCTTGTAAGCTGGGTTTAAAAGCAGGGGAAACTATAACCGTTCGAGAGGCAATTAATGGATTAATTATAAAATCTGCTAATGATGCTGCTGTAACGGTTGCTGAGGGTATGAAAGGTTCAGAGAAAGCTTTTGCTCATTTAATGAATGTTAAAGCTAAACAGCTCGGTATGAAGAATACCTATTTTAAAAATGCTTCAGGTTGGCATGACCCATTGCAGCAAACTACCGCAAGAGATATGGCTAAACTTGCTATGGCTTTGAAGAGAGATTATCCTAAATTTTATCCGTTATTTGCTAAAACCAGCTTTGTATTTCGTGGAAACGTAGTAAACGGACATAATAGGGTTACTAAAAATTATCAAGGTGCAGAAGGGATGAAAACAGGTTTTCATACACCGGCAGGTTATAATTTAGTAACTACTGCTTCTAGGAACGGTAAATCATTGATTGCCGTTGTTACAGGCGGCAAAAGTGCCGCATCTCGTGATCAAAAGATGATGGGGCTACTAGATCAGCATTTTAATATTAAGCCTATAGTCCCTAAACCTTCAATCAAGCTTGCCTCTAATAATAAATCTGCTACAAAAGCTAAATCAAAAATAATAAAGAAAAAGAATATACGTAGTTGATATGTATCGTCATTGCGGGACCACAAAGTGGTTGTGGTAATACAAAAACTCCTGAGGTTGCTTCGTTGAAACTTAAGTTGCTCCTCGCAATGACGTTAAAAATCGAGCCATGCAACAATGCCTACGACTACTGACGATTTAATATTCACACATCTTTTAAGGATTTACTGCCAATTTATACTTTAAATTTACAAGTTTTATATGACAATTAACGCTACATTTATTGTTTTTTGTAACTTTAATAGATGAAGATTTTTTAGAGTTTTTAGCTAAAGTTTTACTTTGTGGTTTTTTTAGATTAATATTTTTTAGAAATTTCTCAGTTTCATTAGGTAAATATTCTATTTTTACTTTAGTTATGCCTTGATTTTTAAATGCTAAAATTTCAGCCGCTTTTTGAGAAACATCTATTATACGATTTTTCTTAAAAGGACCTCTATCATTAACCATTAAAATTACTGCTTTATTATTGGCTCTGTTGGTAACTTTAACTAAGCAAGGGAGCGGAAGAGTTTTATGTGCAGCAGTTAATAAATTTCTATTAAATTTATCGCCGTTAGCTGTTTTTTTACCGTGAAAACCGTCTTTACGTCCACCGTACCATGAGGCATAACCTGTTTCGGTAAAAGATTTAGGGTTGTGAGGTTTGTAAGTCTTTCCTTTTATTTTATAATTTTTACCGATTTTATAATATCCTTTATAAGTTAGATTATGAGGATCATCTTTTGATAATTCTTTGTAAGAATATTTGTGGGAATAAGGTAATCTTTTTGAGGTATTACAACCGCTTAGACCAAAACAAAAAATTAACAAAAGTAATAAACCCTTTGCATAACTTGCTCCTAAAGGTAATTTGTATACCTTTGATACTTCAAGATTTGGTACGTCAAATTTCGGGATTCGCCTGTGTTCAGGTATTTTTATACGCTGTGCAGGCTTACCACTTATTTGATTTCCAACTTTTGAAATATCTGAGGTATACGTCAATCTGGTACTCGCATCCTCACGTACTAAAGTGTACGTTGCGGTGCTACGTGCCGTGTTTCCTTCAAATTTCTCTTTATTAGCTTCGTTCTGCAAGAGGTCTAATTTTAATTTATGATTCTTCACTATTATCATTATTTGTGTTAAAGGTATTTATTATTTTAGCGTAACACACAACTTTTTCAACACCTTTTATTTTTGATGCAATAGAAGCAAGCTTTTCTAGCTCTTCTTCTGATCTTGCAACTCCAAATAAATAAACAGTATTCTCTATAGTTAGAATAGTATAATTAGCAAATTTAATGTCTTTTCTGACTAAATTTTTAGCTTTAATTTGCGTGGTTATCATACTATCTTTAGTATATTGGGCTAAGTCAAAATGATTACTGTTTTTATTTACTTTCAACTCATTAATAACTTCTTTTACGCTTTTTTGATTCCAAGCAATTTCTACGGCTTTTAACGCATCAGATTCTTTTTGAATATTTCCTGTTAATAATACTCTTCCTTGTGATACTTCAACCTTTATTTTAGCACCTAAATCTCTAAAATTGTTTTTTACTAAATCAGCTTTAATGCTGGCAGAAATCCTTGAATCATTTAATGTTTCAGACATTGGTTGATCTTTTGAAGCAACAATGCCGGTAGTGGTTGCTGCGGTAAAAATAGCAGGTAAACAAGCAGATAGACTAAAAGAAAGAGCTATAAAAATTAGAACTTGTAATATCATAACAATAGTACCCTACGATTTTTAAAAAGCCATCGGTGTTATCTCTGTGAAAGCAGGGATCCAGTGCTTTTCTGTATCATCCCGCGACTTGATCGTGGGATCTAAAATACTAATATTATTAGTATTTTAAATTGTTTGTATGGACCCTGTGGTCAAGCCACGGGGTGACACAGTGGATTTTACCGGTCCATGCAACAAAGCCTACGCGGTAATGACATAAAGTAAAAATAGTAAGGTATTATATATCATATCTTACTATCCGGTAATTTATTCTTTAATAAAAGAGGTAATTGCAGTAAAATAAATATAAAAGTAATAGGTATTACACCGAATACTTTGAATTTTACCCATGTTTCATCTGAGAAATTACGCCAAACTACTTCATTAACTACAGCCATAAAAAAGAAAAAAGCCGCTGTTCTATAGCTTAAGGTTATCCAGCTTTCTTCTTTAAGACGTACTATACTCTCTAAAGCATATTTGATAAAAGGATTTTTTCTTATACCGCTCATGAGAAATATTATTCCAAAAATAACATATAATATAGTAGGTTTGATTTTTATATACATTGAATCGCCGCTAATTAAAGTAATGCTTCCCGAAACTAATAAAACAGTCGTAGAAATAATAGAAAGCTTGGATACTTTCTTATCTATAACATAACAAAGGGTAATACAAATAACAGAGGTAATAAGCATATAAAGAGTAGCGTGTTGTATACCGCCTCCATAAAAAAAGCCTGCAAAAAATGCTATTACCGGACCAATTTCTGATAAAAGTTTTAACATATTTAATTGTTCTCTTTGATAAAATTAATTTGATTCATTTTTTTGTACTGATATTAAGTTATTTTTGGAATATCTTAATTTTATTTGTATGATAATATTTATCAGTAATATAGTAGTAAAATAAGCCAGTACTTGTAGCCCGTTAGGTCTTGCAATATAACCGGTAACAATATGTAAGATTTTACCTATCATACTTCTATCTGCTATTAACCATGAACTATCCCAAAGTTGATCGGATAAAAACATAACTAGACCGGAAGAGGTTAAAATACCTGCAGCACTTGCTGCAAATCCGCCTGCTATTAGCATTAATAATATGGTAGAGATTTTAAAAATATATTTTTGATTAGCAATCTTAATGAAACCGAAATATATTATTAAACCAAGTAAGAAGCCACTTGTAGCACCTATTATCACTCCCTGCAGGTAAATACTGCTTGATATTGTTTCAACTGAAGATATGCTATATACTAAAATAATAATTTCTGCACCTTCTCGTAATATAGTAGTGGCAACTAAAAAAACCAACATGAAATAACTGGCATTACCTTCATGAATTTTTACTGATAAGTCGTTTATATGTTGCTTTACTTTTATACCGTAACCTTGCATCCATATTATTGTCCAGCTAATCAGAATTGTTATTAGTATCATAATTCCGGAATCGAATAACTCGTCGCCTATTCCGCCAAAAGATAAAGATAATTTACGTGTAAAAAATGCAAAAATTGAAGCGAATACTACTCCAAGCATTACTCCAGCAATAATATAAAGACGAGATTTTTCTATTTGTTTTGTTACGACGAGTATTACACCAAGTAATAAGGATATTTCTAAACATTCACGAAACACTACTAAAGCAATTTTAAACATATTTTTTATCTAATCATTAACAATTATAAAACCCTGAGCCGTATCTTGATGAAAATCTCCAAAAAATTCATATTTTCCGGGCTTGAGAGGTGCAAGTATAATATGTATTGACTCATTTGGCATAACTATTTTTTCACGATGTAAATCACGACTTTCAAACTCTTCTACCGTATCATCTTCATTATGAACAATTAACCTTATCTTAGTCGATTTTGGTACTTCAACTATATTCGGAACAAATTTATGATCTTGTATAGCTATCTTTACTTCTAATATATTATCATTTGTTTTATTATCGGAACTCTTACTTGTAGAGATATAAATAATTACTGCTAAAAATATTAAACCTACTAATATAATAATATTTTTGTTTTTTTTAATAATGTCCATACTCATAGCGTAATTAAAGTTTAAAGTAAGATGTTTATATACTCGTTTAATTTGAGTGTTAAATTTTTAATAATTACAAAATTTACCCTACAATTTTTATTAATGCTATAAGATATACAATTATTATCATTATGACAAGGATAGATAATAAAATATAATTTTTTTGTCTTTGAATTTTATTTTGTTTCATATTTATTTAATTTTGTTTAAAGTCTCCTAGTTCAAGCAAAAGATATTCATTTATTGGTAACGATTCATGAGAAATAATTTTATTTATGTTAGAACCTAAAGTTTTAAATGTTTTGCCTTCAGCAATAACACTGCGTGTTCCAACCGTTACTTTACCTTGCAAGGCGTAAGAAAAAATTAAAGGATATGTAATATCGCCGATTTTCATATCTATTTGTTGTCCTTTTGTTTTCGAATCATATAGTATTTTACCGTTTGATAAGCGAGTAATTTTAGCATTAAAGCTTACTTTTTCACCACATAATAAAGGAACACGATAAGCTATCTCATCGTCATAAATTTTAACTTCATTACTTTTAACAAAATTTTGCGGTAATATGGATTTTAAAATTACATTAACTTTATAATTATAAGCATCATCGAAGATAATATTATTACTATTATTAACGGCATATTTTGCCGGAATAATAGCTTCTCGTGCTTCTCCTACCATCATACCGATTATTACATTATCTAAGCCAAGCATTACAGGAGTAGAGCCTAAAGTAAAAGTCTTAGTATCTTCAGATATTAAAGTATTATTCATATCTGATATTTGATAAAATACGGTAACTACATGTCCGCAAGAAGCGGGACCGATATTACCACCGCTACCGAGCGTATTAATTTTGAACAGTGTTTTTACTAAATCCTTACGTACTTCAATAGTGTAATCATTAGGATTGATAGGTCCATTTAACGGTTGTAAAATATTTTCAAAAAATGCTTTCCCTTCTTCGGTTTTAAGAGCATTTATTACTATTTTTGAAACCATACGTTCAAATAAGTTACCGTTTAATGAAATAGGGGGTTCATTATTTATACTAGTGTGGTTTTCATTGGTAGATGAATTATTTGAAGCCGTTTGCTCTACAGCTATAGTTGTAGGATTATTGTTGTCGGGAGATATTTTTAACTTTACTATATTGTAAAGTATTAGAATTACAATTATTAAAGATAAAAATTTTTGCATATATATTAATATTTTAGTATAACAAAGTTTACTATAACAATCAATTACTTAATAATCAAATGAGAATAAAAATAATTTGATTAATAAAAATGATTGATTTAAATTTAGTTAGATGCAGAATTTTATAAATATAGTGGTGAAAAATGAAAAAATTTATATTTTGTTTTTTATGTTTATGGACATTAAACATATTTGCTGCTTTTAAAACTTACCCTAATAAGCTTAATCGTTGTAAAATTACTAGAAATATATTTAATGATTATGAACCGAAAGTTTTTGAAACTACTAATAATTTATTACGTAAAACAGGAAGATTATCAAAATTTTACGGTGAAAGGATATTAATTAAAGGAAAAGTATTAGATCAAAATTGCGTGCCGGTTGCGGATGCTAAAGTTTATTTATGGCAAGCAGGAAGCGGAGGTAAATATCCTTACGAACCTTTAAAAACTAGAGTTGATAAAAGAAGATTTACAAGTAAAAGCGATTCAAGCTTTACCGGTTCCGGTATTGCTACTACTAATAATAAAGGAGAATATTACTTTATTAGCATGTTACCTTATAAATCTTCTCGTTATTTGAGAAGTGCAAATATAAGAATAGAGCATCCTAGTCTTACTACTCTCGAAACACGCTTAGACTTATCTGATAAAAATATGTGTGATAATGAGTGTGGTGAAGTAAATCCGATATTGATCGAACCGCAAGAAAATATGCCGTCTTATTGTTTTGACTTAGTTTTGCAAGGTACGACGCTTAAGAGGTATTGATACAGTACGTCATTGCGAGGAAAATTACGAAGTAATTTGACGAAGCAATCTCAGGATATTTGACGAGATCGCCACGCAGTCTACGACTGCTCGCAATGACGTTTTGCCTCTTTCTGCGGTGCTTCTAAAGGCTTTTTTATACCACAACTACATAATGTAAATGCTAATACGAATAAATAAAATGTCTTCATTACTATAAATTATTATATGACCTTAAGAAATTATAATAAATATCTTATATGTATTATAGTATTTTTATTATCTATAATAATTTTTATTCCTAAAATTCATGCTAGGCTCTATGAGAAGCCTAAGGATAAATTAGCATTTTTAAGAGGTTCAAGCGTTCCTGATAATATAATTTTTTTTGATGAAGAAAAAAATCAATATTCTCTTGATCAGTTTGAAGGAAAGACTATATTGTTAGTGTTTTGGGCTACTTGGAGTGCTCCTTGTGTCAAAGAAATGCCTGATCTTGATATGTTGCAAAAAGATTTTAGGAAATTACCTTTTTCAGTAATGCCGATTTCAGAAGATTATCAAGACATAAAAGTTGTGAAAGAATATTTTAAAAGCTATCAAATAAGATATTTGCCGATTTATCATGATTATAGAAATGAATTATTTAAAGCCTTAGGGGTTGTTAGTTTACCGACTAGTATATTAATAGACCCAAACGGCAAAATAGTAACTAGCTTTGTCGGCAATACAAATTGGTATGACGAAAAAGTTAGAGATACTATTTTATCTGCCATTCCTGGAAATTATCCTGAACCTAAAAATAGCTATAACGAGCAATCTCTGAATAAACTGGCTAAGCCTTTGCCGCCAATAAAAAAGGATGCTATAGTAACTCCAAGTAAATAGACGAAGTGTAATTTGGAAAAGAGCAAGGAGTCTATAAATAAGGCGAGGAGCGGAGCGTATACTTAATAGGTGAGTACCGCAGATCTTATAAGACTACGTAGTCAATTTTTCAAATTAAGCGAGTATGAGTATATTAAATTAAAAATGAGTAAAATTAATGAATGAAGTAAATAAATCAACTATGGCGAATGCTGAATTTGATCAGATAATAACCAAACGGCAGATAAGTAAATTAGATCAACTATTTGCTTCGGTTTTTGGTAATTCTAAAGAGGTGATTGCCGTTTTACGCCTTAGCGGTGTTATCGGTAAAGTAAGTACTATGCAATCGGGACTTACGTTAGAATCATTAAATGAACTAATAGAAAAAGCTTTTAAAATAAAGAAATTAAAAGCATTATGTTTAATTATTAATTCTCCCGGTGGTTCTCCGGTACAATCTGAACTTATTGCAAAACGTATTCGTGACCTTGCTAAAGAAAATAAAATAAAAATTTATAGTTTTATTGAAGATATGGCGGCTTCAGGCGGATATTGGCTTGCTTGCAGCGGTGACCGGATATATGCTTTGCCGAGTTCGGTTATCGGTAGTATTGGAGTAGTATCAAGCGGATTCGGTTTTCATGAAGCAATTAATAAACTTGGGATAGAAAGAAGAGTTTATACGGAAGGCAAGAATAAATCAGTATTGGATCCGTTTAAACCTATTAATAAAGATGATCTTAAAATTATCAAAAATTTGCAAAAGCAGGTTTATGAACATTTTATAGAATATGTAAAAACAAGAAGAGCAGGGAAGTTAACTCAGCAAGACGAAATTTTATTTAACGGTGAATTTTGGGCAGGGCAAACGGCGCTTGATTACGGCTTAATTGACGGCATAGGTGATATGTATAGCGTAATGAAAGAAAAATTCGGTGATAATATTAAGTTTCAATATCTGTATGCTAAGCAGTCTTGGCTTAAAAAGAAACTTGGCATGGGAAGTAAGATATTAACAGATAATCTTGCTAATTCTTTAATTGATGCGGTAGAAAATAAAATTATTAACGATAAATTTGATATGAAATAATATGACAATAACACAAGTTAAAATTAAAAAACTAGAAAATTTTTCCGGCAGTCTGCCGGAATATGCTACAGAGCATAGTGCGGGGATGGATTTAATAGCCGTAAACGAGCAACCTATAACAATAAAAGCAGGCGCAATACAGCTAATTCCAACAGGTATCGCTATAGCACTACCGGATTCGTTTGAAGCCCAAATAAGACCCCGTTCGGGTCTTGCCGTTAAACACGGTATCACGGTTGCTAATTCACCCGGTACTATTGATGCAGATTATCGAGGTGAAATAAAGGTCATTCTTATTAATCTCGGTAAAGAAGATTTCATTATAGAAAAAGGCATGCGAATTGCACAGATGATAATCGCAAAGTACGAACGTATATTATGGGAAGAAAGTAGTAGTCTTATGGAAACGATGCGTGGTAGCGGTGGCTTTGGTTCTACCGGTATTTAGTTGGTCTCTATGTCATTCCTGTGTAGGCGGGAATCCAGTAAAACCTATAAAAAACTTATTTTTTATAGGTTTTACTGGATTCCTGCTTTCGCGGGAATGACATAAACGAGTCATGCAACAACGCTTTTAGGAGCCCGTAATGACTATTAGGTATCCACGCAACAAATCATAAAACTTATGAAAATCACAATAAAATTATTAACTTCTATATTCTTGTTATTAGTTTTGAAAGTAAATGCTAATTCTGATTCTGTAGATAATGTTAAGCAAGTTTTTACCTATATCGATCAAAAAAATTGGTCACAAGCCGAAGATTTAGCTCTAGAAGTAAATAATAAAATTTTAACAAAAATTGTACTTTCTCAGAAATATTTAGATAATAAATATTTAGATAATAGTTTTGAACATGTAATAAGGTTTTTATGCAATAACCCGGATTGGCCTCAAAATAAGCTGCTTGAAGAAAGGGCGGAAGAATATCTAAATAATAATACAAATAAAAAAGTAATTTTTGATTGGTTTAGTAAACATCCTCCTCTTACCGGCAAAGGTTATAAATTTTATGCGGCAGCTGCAAGTAGTTTAATCAAAGATCAGAAGATATTACTACCTATTATTAAAGAGGCTTGGGTATACGCCAATTTCACTCCTGAAGAAGAAAATGCATATTACAATAAGTGGCATAAATATTTAACTGCGAGTGATCATTTAGAGCGAATAGAAGAACATTTATGGAAAAATGATATTAGATCTGCTGAGCAATCCCTGAAATATGTAGATCAAGGTTACCGTAATTCTTTTAAAGTCCAAATTGCGATTATAGGTAAATCGCCAAATGCTGAAAAGCTTTTTAAAAGTGTTCCTGAAAAATACTATACTTCTGGTTTATTATATCGTTATTTAGATTTTAAAAAAATGCAAAAGCCGACAAAGGAAATTATTACTTTGTTTAAGAAAGCTAAAAATAACCGTAAACATTTTGCTAAGTGGTGTCGTGTTCAGTCCTATTATGCTCGTGAATTCATCGATTACAAAGATTTTGCTAATAGTTATAGAATTGCAACGCTTCCTTTTGCTACTTGTCCTGAAACTATAAGAGAGCAGGAGTGGCTTGCGGGCTGGCTTTCTTTAAGTTTTTTAAAAAAGCCTGATCAAGCATTAGTACATTTTAATAAGTTTATCAAAGTTGTTAAAACTCCGATTAGTTTGGCACGTGGGTTTTATTGGCTCGGTCGTACTTATGCAGTAAAAGGCGATAAGCAAACGGCTAGAAAATTTTATAAGCAGGCAGCCAAATATTCTTTTACCTTTTATGGGCAGGCAGCAAATATTGAATTAAATAGGAAAAAGTTAGTTTTACCTCCTATTCCCGTAATAACTTCTGAAGAAAGGAAAATTATAGAAAATAAAGAGATTATTAAAGCAATAAGGTTATTGGTTAAATATAATAAAAACTACTTAGCACTGATATATTCCAAAGCAGCAATGAAAAACACTAAAAATTCTGCAGAAATTCAAATAATTGCAAATATTATTAAAGCAAATAATAATACTAATCATATGGTTGAGGTGGCAAAAATTGCCGCCCAAAATAATGCTTTTATTCCGGATTGTGCTTTTCCAACGCCTTATAATCTAGTAGGTTTGCCTATCCCACCTCATTTAACTTATGGAATAATTAGACAAGAATCGGTTTTTGATCATAAAGCAGTAAGTTATGCAAATGCTATGGGGCTCATGCAACTTATTAAAGGTACTGCTTGTGATACCGCAAGAGCCATAAATGTTAAATGTAATGTAGCAGACTTAACTAGAAATCCGGTATATAATATTAAACTTGGTTCGCATCATTTCAAAAAATTATTAGATGATCATAAAGGTTCTTATATTCTATCCATTGCCTCTTACAATGCCGGAAGTCATAATGTAGTAAAATGGATAGATAGGTTTGGTGATCCAAGGGATATAAAAGATACAAGAAAAGTTATTGATTGGATAGAACTTATACCTTATCGAGAAACAAGAGATTACGTTCAAAGAGTACTTGAAAATGTTCAGATTTATCGGGTAATCTTAAATAAGAATAGTAGTTTGTACTTTAAGCGTGACTTACATGCTTGTGATATAGCAAAAAGTTAATTTCTATTAGTGCTTTATTGTGACATATAGTGATATATAAGTATAATATGGACACTAATTAAAAATATGAATTAAGGAGGAGAGTATGAAAAAATTAGAGCAACACTTTAAAAAACAGCGTAATGATATCGATATTCAAGTAAATAAATATAAAAACGATCTTAATGTAATCGGCATTAGATATGACCATAAATCTGCACATGTTGAAGTTCCAAATCATGCTACCGGCGGGTTTGAATATTTTAAATGGGATTGGATGACAAGCACTACGGGTAGTCATTCAGAAATAGTACCAAAATTTAAGAAAATAGTAAGCACTTTAAAAGAAGCTAAAAGTAACCCAGCCCAGTATGAAAACTTAGTATCTAACTTGGATGCTAGTACTAAAAATGCACTTGAGGCTACTATTACTATTAAGAGTAATAATATTACTGTACCGACACAAGACACTAATAAGATAATGTCAGAAATATTATCAGGAATGCAAACATGGCTAGATACAAAAAGTCATATCCCTATGGACCTTAAACAAAAATTCTTAGATTTAGGTTCTAATAATTTAGAACTATTCATAAAAGCTGCTTATAACAAATTTAACAATAAGTGGATAGTTAAAGAGTTTCTTGAAAATGCTGTAAAAACTGGAGAAGAAGGTAGAAAATATCTAGCCGATTGTGATTGTAGTTCAACTGACCAGCTATGGACAAAGCTTGTTGAACCTAAAATAGAAAATCTTAGAATAAGCGAAAATTCAACTGATAAATCTGAAGATGATGAAATATTAGAGGCTTCGGCGAATAAACTTGGAGAAAAAGTAAAGACTTTAGCACTATTTGATACTCATGAACTACCAGCACAAAAAGAAGCATTAAAGCTTGTATATGATATGAGGAAAGCTAATATAGATAAAGCAACTGTTGTTAAGAACATTAATTTTTTTGGTCAGGACGCTACTTTATTAGGTCGGTTTGTAGAATATAGTGGCCTTACTATTGACCAAATCAAGGCTAAAGCAGTAGAGCTTACCGGTGATGCTGCTGCTGCTTTTTATTTAGAATAGTTTCTTAAGGTTATTCTCATTTTCTATGTCATTTCTGTTCCCTTTTATGTCATTCCTAGCTAAAATGGGGATCCAGTGCTTGCCTCTGTCATAGCGTGGCTTGTCCACGGTATCTAGAAAAAATAAAATAAAGACTGGATACCGTGGTCAAGCCACGGCATGACAGAGTAGGTTTACCTGTTCATATAACAATATCTATCAACTATATTCATGATTCTTAAAAATATATCTTTACTAATAATATTATTTTTTTCAATATCAACTTTTTCTGCTGGTCATAGTCTAAAAAATATCTCTATTACTGTTGTTGCTCCGGCAACAGGAGCGGATAATAAAACCTTGTCGGATTTAAAAAATATTAATGGACTAAATTTACAAATTCCTTCTAAGTGTTGTGCTAAAGGTAAGCTACCCTTTCTTGCAAGTAGCGATGAAGTAAGATTTAATTGCCTGCGGGATGCATTATTTGATGAGTCTGATAATATAGTATGGAGTTTACGAGGTGGTTACGGCTCTGCGAGAATGATTCCCGATTTACTAAAGCTATCAAAACCAAATAAAGAGAAATTCTTTATAGGATATAGCGATATAACGGCGTTACATCTTTTTCTATCACAAGAATGGGGCTGGAAAACTATTCACGGCAGTAATATAGTTGATCTCTTAAAGCCGGAACAAGATCAAGGTAATTTTACCAAGCTTGCTGAAATATTAAAAGGTAAAGTAAAGCAGGTTACTATAGATAATTTAGTGCCTCTTAACGATATAGCAAAATCAAGTGATCTTGTTAACGGCAAACTAACAGGCGGTAACTTAACTATGGTGCAGACTAGTATAGGAACGAGTTGGCAAATAAAGACTAAGGGCAAAATTCTTTTTTTAGAAGATGTGAATGTAGTTCCTTTTAGATTAGATCGTGAGCTTTTACACTTAAAGCAAGCAGGGTTACTTGAGGATGTTAAGGCGATAATATTTGGTTCATTTGGTAAAGATCTTGATGCCACAATGTTAGTGCTTCGTAATTTTGCAGATAGTTTAGATATACCGGTATTTAAAACAAATAGATTCGGTCATGAAAAAATTAACGATCCGATTATTTATAATACGAATAGTAAGATTATTAAAAGTAAAGAATTTAAGTTAGTGATGGGGTTGTAAGCACTATTGTGAGCAGTTAGTTGCTAAGCCGTCATTGTGAGCGACTGAAAGCCTTGTTGCATGGTTTGTTTATATCATTCCCGCGTAGGCGGGAATCTGGGGTAAAGCGAGATAAATCGAGCTTTAAAAAAAGTTTTAAAGTACTGGATTCCCGCCTATGCGGGAATGATATTGAGTCTTAAGTTGACACCCATGGACCTTTGCAGGAATGACATAATTAGCCTATCGACTCAAATGCAAATAATCATTATACTTTGATAAATTCAAATCATAAGAAAAGAATTTATTTGTAATATAATGTTCAAGTAATTTTACTAATCCTGCTTTATGTTTATTTAAAGTCTCGATGCTTAAAGCTATTTCCGTTGTTTGCACATAAGGTTCGGTACTAGTTATTTTTACGTAGGCGATAGTAATATTGTTATTCATAACTGGATTCCCGCTTTCGCGGGAATAACACAAAAGGGGCTGGGGATGACATAAAAGGGACAGAGAATTACATTGCGTAAATCCGTTTTCTAGTAACATCAAACTTTCTATGATAAGTTGCGGAGAGAGTCCAAGCTCTATTTCTTTCTTAGTCGGAATAGTACCGGTCTTATAATCTAGTATAGTTATATTGTTTGATTTACTTATTTCAATTCGGTCAGCTATACCGATTATTTTTATATCTTGACCTACAATATTTAGCCGTAACTCCCCTTTAGTTTCAAAATATATTTCTTTGCAGTTTTTTCGGCGTTCTATATCAAATAAAATAAAAGCTTTGCTGAAAGCCGTGAGTTTTATTTGCCAAGTTTTTTTTGTGTAGCTTGGTAAAATAGTGCTATATAAAATATGATTACCGATATTTATTAAAGCATTTTGTTTATCAAGCAAATTTAAATTAATATATTGTTTGTCATAATTTTTAGAATATTCCTCTAAAACTTTATGAATCAAATTACCGAAATCCGATATTTTAGGCTCTTCCCATATATGATCTTTTTTACGTAGTCCAAGAATTTTCTTAGCATAAAAACCGTATGGGTTTCTTATTAATGTTTCTATTTCGGTTACTGATAAGGTGGTTGGAAAAGAGGGGCTGTGGATCTCAATACTCTTGTCATACCGTGGTTTGACCACGGTATCCATATAATTACTGGATCCCGTGATCAATTCACGGGGTGACACAGAACCTTTTTCTAGTTTCAAAAATAAATTACTCGGTACTGACAACTTCCCATCATATTTTTTAGCATTCAGTATAACTATTTGTTTATTTTGTAGAAATAAATTGAAGTAATCTGAATATAGAGTATGGGCGATTTCATCGTAATCTATATTTAGTATCTGCAAGGCTTTCTTGCTAAGCCATGGGTGAGCTTTAGCACTAAGTGTCCAGTTTTCATTATTAAAATGCGGTAATATAATTAAGTCAAATTCACATAATGCTAAATCTTCAGGCCGTCCTATAATAATACTAGCAGTGTTGGTATTTTTGTAATATTTGATATTAGAAAGTAAAAAAGAAAAAATTTTAGGAAAATCCTTTTTATCCGTTGAATTTATATATTTACTATATGCGGTTAAATTTGTTAAAAACTCAAGTAGTTCTGCTCCTCCTTCTTTTGCCCAAATAGTAGGCAAAAGTTTTTCAGTTATTTCTTTAGTTAAGGTTAGAATAGCTTGTATATTATGTGGAGTATCGGTAAATAAAATATCTATTAAGTTACGGCAATACTCTCTTATATCCTCATTATCAAATTGTAATTGCAATAAATATTTCGGTGAGGATATAAAACGGTTTTTATTAGACAGCATTAACTCTAACTGCTGCACAATAGGGCAGTTAATTAAAGGATTTTTAAGTAATAAAAATAGAAGTTTTAAATCAAAATTATTACATAATATTTTAACAATGGAAGTTAGTAATTCACCTATATTAGTAAGCCTTAAGTCATTACCTAATAGATCTTCATATTTGTCTAAAAAATTACAATATACTCTTTTAAGCTTATTATTATTTGTAACGATTGCAATCCGTCTGTCTTTATTACGGCTACATATATAAGCTATTTGTTTAGTTTCTTCATAAATGTCATTAGGTTCATAATAAGACATACCATCGCTAATCTGCTTGGAGGCAGGATTATAGTGAATTATGTAATCCTTTAATTCTTCTTCAAATCTTTTTAAAAAAACATTAGGCTTGAATATTCCGGTGAGTATTACCTGCTTATGTCCCTTTTTTATTTTTATTATTTCTTCTTGTAATAGCTTTAATTTATAAACTGCTTTAGTTTGTTTTTGAGTAAACGATATTTCTTCTTGCCATCTTAAAAAGCAATATTCTAGAAATTTATAAATCTTTTGCCAATAGTTAGAATTGTTATAGACTTCAATTAATTTTATATCGATATTATTGATTATAAGATCATTAAACAATTTTCTTAAAAGTTCTGCAGCTTTTAATGATTCATTTTTATTAAAAGGTAATTCTTTTTTATATTCGGTGATAATGGATGATAAAATAAGTAATTCTTCTATTTTAGATATATAATCCGAATCAGTTTTTTTTGAAATAAGAGAATTAAAAGGAATAATTATAGGTAATTTAATTTTATATTTATCGGTTAAAATCTTCTTTAATTCTAGGCATGAGAAATTATTAGGCAATATTATTTGAACTTCTGTACCTTTACCTAATTTATCAATGATATACTCAGCAAAACTTTTCAAAAAAGAATAATCAGCAGTCATAAATAATGTTTTTGACGATAATATAGCAGATCAAAGATCCGAAATCTTGTTTAAAATGATAATATAGTACAATAAATAATATTTGATTATTAGTTTCTTATTAAGTATCTTAAAATATATTAATTTAAATTTAATAAATAAGGTATCATATGAAAATTTTTATTATATTATTTACTATTATAGTCTCTATAACATGAGCTTATGCTACTAATAATTTAAACTCACATATAGCTTATTGTGATAATATACAAGTAGAACAACAAGAAGATTTGGTAATACAAAAATTGGTTAAACTATTTGTGATTGAAATGAATTGTATTAATTAGCGGCTGTTTACAACAATGGGATGTGCAAGATAATCGAGTAAAATATTCAATTGCTTGGCAAGAACAATGTGGACTTGTAATTTATGGTCAGTATCAACTAGAAGACAATGGTAGAGGTTCTACTTTCGTATATGAACGCTCTAAAAATTCCGTATGTTGTTGGCTGCTTGGATATGAATATAATAAAGCGTTTGTAATATGTTCATCTAATGATGTTAAAAACTAATATTTACTTACTAACTTTTACGAATTCTTTAAATAATTCTAAATCTACTCCATTATCGTTAAGATATTCAGGATGCCATTGAACGCCGATAACAAATTTATGTTTCGTTGATTCAATGGCTTCAATTATACCGTCTTCTGCTTTTGCAGATACGATAAGATCATTACCAAGTTGTTTAGCAGCCTGGTGATGAGTCGAATTAACCATAGTTTGTAGCTGATTATTAGCTATTTTAGCAAGTTTAGTATTTGCTTCTATATTAATTGCATGCGAAACGATGTTTTTAGGCGAAGGTTGTATATGATTAATTACAGTTTCAATATAATCAGGAATATGTTTAATAAGCGTACCCTTAAAAATAACGTTTAATAACTGCATACCTCGGCATATTCCTAAAACCGGAATATCTCTCTCTAATGCTTTCTTTAAAACTAATATCTCAAAATTATCACGTTCTTCATTGGAAACTACTACATTTTCGGTGTATTCCGGCTCATAAAATTTAGGATGTATGTCCTCATCACCGCCTGGTATTACAACACCATCAACAAGTTCCATAAGCTGATTTATTGTATCACTTTGATAAGGTAATAATAGCGGTACACCGCCGGCTGCAATAATCGCATCGGTATAGTTTCTTCGCAAGGCATACCATGGAAAAGCAGCGTAAGTATATTTTTCACAATTTTGAGCTAAATCAGGTGTAACACCTATTATCGGTTTTTTATACATTTTATTATCGTTTTATTATTTTTCTGTCAGCTATGTCATTCTTCATAGTACTGAACAGTTCATAAAGATCCCATCATTGCGAGCCAGAATTTATGCTGACGTGGCAATCTCAGGAGTTTTTTTTATATTATCTTATGAGATTGCCGCATCGTTGCTAACGCAACTCCTCGTAATGGTGACTTGGCATCCACGCAGCAAAGCCACTATTACCTCTCAATATGCGGTGGTGTTTCAAAAGTATGGAACGGCGGTGGTGAGGTAAGTGTCCACTCTAATGTGTCTGCTCCTTCTCCCCAGGGATTGTTGGGACAATCTTTGCCGTATTTTAGCGTATAGAAAACGATAAATACAAAATAAAGGGCAGCAAACATAGAAATACCTGCTCCTATCGATGAAACCATGTTCCAGCCGGCGAAAGCTTCAGGATAGTCGGGTATTCTTCTTGGCATGCCCGCAAGACCTAAGAAATGCTGCGGGAAGAAAGTTAAATTAACGCCTATAAAGGTAATCCAAAAATGAATTTTGCCTAAAATGTCCGGATATTGTTTACCAGATATTTTGCCAAACCAATAATAAAAGCCTGCAAATGCCGTAAATAAAGCACCGAGCGACATCGTATAATGGAAATGTGCAACAACATAATATGTATCGTGCAAAACTCTATCAAGTGCCGAATTTGATAGGATTATGCCGGTTACGCCGCCGATCGTGAATAATATAATAAATCCTATCGAAAATAGCATAGGAGTTGGAAATGTAATCGAACCACCCCACATAGTCGCTATCCAGCTAAATATTTTAATACCCGTCGGAACTGCTATAATCATCGTTCCGGCAGTGAAATATATAAGTGCATTATAAGAAAGCCCAACAGTAAACATATGATGAGCCCATACGATAAATCCAACAAAGCCTATTATTACCATAGCCCCGACCATACCTTGATAGCCGAATATAGGTTTGCGTGAAAAAGTTGAAATAACTTGACTTATTATACCAAAGCCTGGAAGTATTACGATATATACTTCAGGATGACCGAAAAACCAAAATAGATGCTGAAATAATACAGGATCACCGCCGCCGTCAGGCTTAAAGAAAGTAGTCCCAAAATTACGATCTGTAAGTAGCATAGTAATAGCTCCACCAAGTACCGGCATAGCAAGAATTATTAGAAATGCGGTAACTAAAATAGACCAAACGAATAACGGCATCTTGAAAAGTCCCATTCCCGGAGCTCTCATATTAAAGATAGTAACGATTAAGTTAATTGATCCAAGGATTGAAGATAGACCGGTTAAATGTAAACTGAAAATAGCCATATCAACGGCTGCACCGGGGTGACCACTTAAATTACTTAAAGGAGGGTAGAGCGTCCAGCCCGTTCCCGGCCCACCGTCAACAAAAGCTGATCCCATGAGTAAAAGAAAAGCAGGAACTAGTAGCCAAAAACTGATATTGTTAAGGCGTGGAAATGCCATATCGGGAGCCCCTATTAACAGAGGTACGAAATAGTTACCAAAGCCACCGAACAAAGCCGGCATAATCATAAAGAATACCATAATAACCGCATGTGCTGTGATAAGCACGTTATATAGCTGGAAATCATGATTTAAGAAAGTGCCGCCGGGCATTGCAAGTTCTAACCTAAAAAGTAGTGAGAACAAACCTCCGACAATTCCAGCAAAAACGGCAAATATAATATACATAATGCCGATATCTTTGTGATTGGTAGAAAAAAGCCATCGCCTCCAACCGTGTGGGGTGTGGTGGTCATCGTGATAAATTTCGGTAGTAGTTATATCCATAATTATTATTTTGCCTGTTTTAATTTTTCGATATCTGTGCCAACAATTGCCGGAGTATTCCGAGTGATTTTATCATAATCTCAATCCCACCATTTAATTTCAAGTAATTGCTCAACTATCTCATCAGGAAATCTATAGTGTACTATCTTTGCAGGATTACCGGCAACAATACTATACTATACGGTGGTACATCTTTAGCTACTACTGAGCAAGCACCGATAATTGCTCCGTCACCTATATTAACTCCGGGCAAAATGGTAGAGTTTGTACCAAGCCATACATCATTTCCTATAACGGTGTCTCTTTTTTTGTCAGGTGAAGGCGTGTAATTATTCCAATTTTCAAAAATAAAGAAAGGATAAGTAGAAAAGCCGTCCATAGGATGATTCATATCATCGGTTATAAAACTAGTAGTACCCCATAGCAATAGCACAAAATTTTCCTATAATCAATTTAACAAAATAAGCTCCTCTAACATTTTTATATTCAAATTTCTCAGGGTGATTAGCGTCATTGTAATAAGTGTAATCTCCGACTATTATATTTGGATTATGGATAAAATGTTTTAAAAATATCGTTTCTTTCGCTTGTTTAGGAAAAAGATGGGGATAAGGGTTATTGTGGTTAGTCATATATTAAAAATTTAAAGTAATAGTTTTAGTTTATAAAATACTTTCTTTATAAATTACCATGCTTCTTTACCTGCTGAATCATCAATACTTAATAATTTCTTGATGGAATCGGTTATATCGTTTAGTAATTTATCTAGTTCAGATATTTTTGTATTATAATTGTCCATAGAACTTCTAAATATAATTAGTTAGTTGCCAATTTTGTCTTCTTGCCATTCATAGCCGTCTTATTCTTGCTTGCAATCCAATTGTTAAAATCCTCTTTACTTACTACTTCTATAGCAATCGGCATGAAGCCGTGATGGATACCGCATAGTTCGGAGCATTGCCCGTAATATACGCCTTTTTTAGCCACTCTTGTCCAGGTTTCGTTTATTCTGCCTGGGACTGCATCTATTTTAAACCCAAGTGATGGAACGGCAAAACTATGTATTACGTCACCTGCGGTAATGAGAAACCTTACGGTAGCATTTTCAGGGATAACAATTCGATTATCAACATCTAATAATCTTTTTTGGTTAGGTTTTAAATTCTCATCAGAGATTATTACGCTATCAAATTCTAAATTATCATGATCAGGATATATATAATGCCAATACCATTGATAACCTACTACTTTAATAGTTAAATCCGTTTCGGGTATTTTTTCGGCATGATGCAATATTTTAAAAGACGGCACTGCAATAATAACTAAAATTATTATAGGTATTACAGTCCAAATTATTTCTATTAAAACATTATGTGAAAATTTTGCCGGTACGGGATTATTTTTTGCATTAAATCTGATGCATACAAAGCCAAGTAATCCGGCAACAAATAAAACAATAGCTGTTGAGATATAAAGCAGAAAATTATGAAAATGATGTAATTCTTCCATAATCGGACTTGCCGGCGGTTGGAATGTTACTTGCCAAGGTAACGGCTCGGAAGCAAAGCAATTACTACTAATAATCAAAAAACAAATTAAAGCAATAGACATCTTTCCAAATTTCGCTTTTGGAGGTAATTTATACGTCGATCCGGTACTCGAATCCTCACGTACGCTTTTGTACGCTGCGGTTCGAGGGGAAGTGTCTCCTTTAAATTCCTCTCTATAAGTTGGTTTGGAAAGATGTCTAATAATATTTTTCATAGCACATATAAAGTTATTTATATTTAATATAAATGGATATACAGTTTTATTAAAGTAAAAATCGATAAATTTTTGTAAAAACTACATATTTTTAATAATATTTGAGCTAGAAAGTGTACCTATATTAGGATGTTGCAGTAAGTCAATAACTTCTATTACTTTCGCATTTATTAATTTTGCTTGAATTGATTTATTTATTAACTGAGGATCGTGCTTTGTTACGGCGATTACAGAAGGACAAATATTTTGCACTAACCGAGCGTAATCATTAAAATCTTTTAGTTTAGGTAATATAAGTACTTTATCAACAAATGTGAAAGAACTTAAAATTTTTGCTCGTTGTAATTGATTATGGATAGGTTGACGTTTTTTATATTTAATAATTGTTTCATCCGGTTCTAAAGCAACGATTAAGTATTTACCGTGTTTTTTAGCTTTGCGTAGAAATTCTATATGACCGTAATGTAATAAATCAAAACAACCGCCTACTAGAACTATTTCACTATTTATAGGACAGTTTTTATTTAAAGAAATATTCTCATAATATTCTATTTTGGGTAATTTGATAGTATTATGGCTAGATGAGCAGGACATAAGATTTATAAAAATTAATAAAAATAGGAAAAGTCTAGGCATAGTATTTATCTATATAAGTTAATGAAAATTAACTTATATAAAAAATTAAATTTTAATCAATAAAAAACTAATAAGACAGAAATAAAGCAAAATTTTACAATTTTCTATTGTAATTTGTTTGTATATAGGTCATAGTTATTATTAGTAATGAAAAATTGATTCAAATAATCTTCAGAGCAATTTTAATGAATGATACCGCACTATCTTATGATTTTAATGGCATATTACCATCATCTTTTATTAGTGCACGTCTCAGGAAAATCCTCACCTCTGCCTCCTTATTATTATTTATAGGATTAGTTGTTTTTGTCTCTTTTGCCGTTAATAATTATGTTAACGACACTTTATCCATAACTTTAGTACAACCTGATAGTAGTGAAGAAGAAACAATTTCATTTAAAGAAGTAGTAGTAAAAAAAGGCGATACTATAAAGTCAATTTTGATAGAACAACATATCCCTAAAAATGAAATAGACAAAATTGTAAGTTTAATAAAAGAGGGGAAATTATCTTCTGCTCTTAAAATAGGGCAGCAAATTACTTTTGAATATGAAACAAAAATTACCGAAAACGAGGATGAAGATTTAACCTCAGAGGTAGCATTCTTAAATAAAATCGTTATAATTATCGATAAGCTAAAAACTATTGAAGTAATTAGAGAAGGTGATAATTTTAAAGTTGAAGAAATTGTAGTACCTTTAAGTAAAAAAGTCGCTAAATCGTCGGTAAGTATTGAAGCAAATTTTATGTCAGCTCTTAAAAAACTGGGCTTATCGAATAACAGTATAATAGAGCTGATTAATGCTTATGCTTATCAAATCGATTTTCAGCGTCAAATAAAAAGCGGTGATACTGCAATCGTAATAACGGAAAAATACGTGACAGAAGACGGTAAATTTTCCCACCACGGTAAAATTCTATATGTTTCATTAAATCTTTCAGGGAAAGAATATAATATATATCGTTATTCTCATGACAATAACACAAATAATCATGCATTTTTTTCCGAAGATGGTAAAAGCGTAAAAAGAAGCTTACTTAAAACTCCGCTAAAAGTTATAAAAGTTTCTTCACATTACGGTAATAGAAAGCATCCGATACTCGGTTATACTAAAATGCATAAGGGGGTTGACTTTGCAGCTCCAACCGGTACGCCTATATATGCCGCAGGAAACGGAGTTATAACAGAAATAGGTTGGAAGTCGGGTTATGGAAAATTTATTCAGGTAAAACATAGCGGTACGCTATCTACTGCTTATGCGCATGCTTCAAATTTTGCAAAAAATTTAAAAGTGGGAAGTATCGTAAAACAAGGACAAATCATCGCATATGTCGGAAGTACCGGCAGAGCTACAGCTCCACATTTACATTATGAAGTTAAAATTGATGGCAAACATGTTAATCCTATGTCAGTTAAAACAACACCGGGTATAGAATTAAGCGGAAAAAGTTTAGAGAAATTTAAACAATTTAAAAAAGAAATAAAAACTTTAAATGTTAAGCTTGATAAGGAATTGCAAGCTGATAAAGCAGCCACAGTTTCATTGTAGAGTGAATCCTTGTCATACCGTAATCAACTTGGTGTTGTACGACTCTTATGTCATTCCCGCGAAAGCGGGAATCTAGTAAAATCTATAAAAAACTTGTTTTGTATAGGTTTATTTTATCAAATATATAATTTTGTATTAATATTAAGGTTGTTTTTTCTGGATTCCCGCTTTCGCGGGAATGACATTTACAATTATGCTCCCACTACTAAAAAAACTATATCTCACATTTGCTCGTAGTAGTCGTATAATAATAACCTTAGTGATTATTGATCAGTTAAGTAAATGGTGGTTTATTGATAATTTGAGATGGAAGCCTGGCTTAATGCTTAAGGTTACTTCTTTCTTAAATATGGTTTATACTTGGAATTACGGTATTAGCTTTGGTCTAATGCGTGAATATTATCAATATAGCAATGCTATTTTCTTAATAACGAACACGATTATTGTCTGTTATTTATATTATTTGATGATACGTTCAAAAACGATCGGAAGCTTTGCCGGTTATAGCTTTGTAATCGGTGGAGCTGTTGGTAATCTAATTGATAGATTTTTTAGAGGAGCCGTTTTTGACTTCATCCATTTTCATTATCAGAATTATAGCTTCCCCGTATTTAATTTAGCTGATTGCTTTATTACAATAGGAGTAATTATCTTAATAGAAGATTATTATAGTACTAAAAAAGTTATTGAAGAAAAGGCTAAAGGGAATTATAATAATGCTAAAATTGAAGCTATAGCTGAAAAAATTCGTAATACCGATAAGGGTGGTAACGATAAAATAGACTCCTTGCAAAATTAAACTTATAGAGAGGAATTTGAAGAAAACACGGAACGCAGAACCGTAACGTAGTAGACCTACGTGAGGATTCGAGTACCGGATTGACGTACAAATTACCTCTAGAAGTTCATTTTGCAAGGAGTCTATTATAATTTTAATTTATAGGTGTTTAAGTGAAAAAGATTTTTTTATTATTTACTGTTTTATTAATTACTTCTGCTTGTAGTAAAAAGTTAAAAGAAACCGTAGGTATATCAACAGCTGGACCTAATGAGTATCAAGTACAGCGTGCTAAAGCACTAGAAGTTCCGCCTCATTATTATTTACCTGATCCTGGGCATAGCAAAACAACTTACAGTAATGTAAAAGGACAAGGTGAATTTAATGAAGGTGAACAAGCATTAATGCAGGACATGAATTAGTATACTCGATCAACTTCAAAAAGAGCAAGGGGTTTACAAGTCGAGGAGCGGAGCGTATACTTAATACGTGAGCATCGCAGATCTTGTAAAACGATGTAGCCAATTTTTGAAGTTGATCGAGTATACCTGTTCTTGAATACTAAGACTACAATGTTCTTTCAAATTAATTCATGAATTCTCATACAAAACAAAAAATAGGTGTTTTTGGGCTTGGTAAAACCGGTATATCGGTTTACGAGGAATTGCAAAATAAATATGATGTAATTGTTTATGATGATTTAAAAGCAAATAGAGATATATTTGAAGAATTATATAGTAAAACCGCTATCGCTGCTTTATCTGATTCAAGATGGCAAAATTTAGATACAATTGTTTTAAGTCCTGGAATTCCTTTAACGCATGAGATAGTCAATATTGCAAAAAATTTTAATATTCCAATCACTTCCGATATAGACTTATTATTTGCAAAATCAAAAAACTTAAAATTTATAGCTATAACCGGTACAAATGGTAAAAGTACTACTACTGCTTTAATAAGCCATATCTTAAATAGTAGCGGTTTAGACTATCCGGTTGCCGGTAATATTGGAGTTTCTGCTTTGCAAGCTAAAGCAAGTAAGGATGGATATGTACTTGAATTGTCTTCTTTTCAGCTAGATCTAGTAAAAACCTTTACAGCTAAAATAGCCGTGCTTCTTAATATAACTCCTGACCATTTAGATAGACATCAGGATATGACCTGCTATATTGCAGCAAAATCTAAGATCTTTGATCGAATGGATCAAGAGAGTTATGCGGTAATTAATATCGATAATGATTATTGTCGTGAAGTCTTTATAAAATTGCAGCAAGAGCAGCGTATAAAGCTAATTCCTTTTTCGGTTACTAAAATTCTTGAAAACGGTATTTCGGTAGTTGATGATAAAATTAGCGATAATTTTTTTGATGATATAAGTTTTGAATTACAGCGTAATTCAGAAAGTTTTAGACAAGATGAATTTCAAGGTGAGCCTGCGGAGCGTATAAAAATACGTGAACACAGGCGAGATCTGCAAAATTTGCTTGTATCAAGCTTTATGCATTATGCTGTTGTACCTTTTAATAAAAACCTGCAAGGAGTTCATAATTGTGAGAATATTGCAGCAAGTTATGCAGTAGCTAAAATAATAGAAGTAGAACCTAAAAAAATACTTGAATCTATAAGTAGTTTTCAAAGTTTACCTCATAGAATGCAATATATAGGTAGTATAAATAATATAAGTTTTTACAATGATAGTAAAGCAACAAATGCCATATCTGCCATGCAATCAATTAAAGCACTCGATAATATTTACTGGCTTGCGGGAGGAATCCCTAAAGAGGGTGGTATTGAGGAAATAAAGCCTTATTTCAGTCAAATTAAGAAAGCTTATTTTTATGGTCAAGCTAAAGAAATATTTGCAAATACTGCTAAGAATATAGTAGATTTTGTAATATGTGATAATCTTGAGCAGGCTTTCGATCTTGCTTATAAGGATGCAGTAGGTGATAACTCGGAGGTAAAAAATATCTTGTTAGCACCTAGTTGTAGCTCATATGATCAGTTTAAAAATTTTGAAGAGCGTGGCGAGTTGTTTATAAAATTGTGTAATATCCTGTCACCCCGTGGCTTGACCACGGGGTCTAGTTAAAAATACTAAATAATATTAGTATTTTTTATTGTTTTTCTGGATACCGTGGTCAAGTCACGGGGTGACATCGAGGGTGTTTCCCAATCCATGCAATAACATTATAAATATAGCCATAATTGAATAACTATAGTATGAATAACGAAATATCTAATAACTTTATAAAATTATGGTGGCGTAGTACCGATAGGCAAATAATAATTTCTTTAATTATCTTATTTGCTTTTAGTCTAATGCTTGTTACTACCTCAGGTTCAGCAGTAGCAAGTAGAATAGGTCTTGAAGAAAGTTATTTTGCATCTAGACAAATATTTTATTTAGCTGCCGCTTCAGGACTTATATTATTATTTTCATGTCTTAATAAAAAATGGTTAAGGCGTTTTGCAATAGTTGGATTTATTGCTAGTATAGTTTTATTAATAGTAGTTAAATTTTTTGGCTATGAAGTAAAAGGCGCAGTGCGATGGATTGATATTCTAGGTCTATCTATTCAACCTTCGGAATTTATCAAACCGTTTTTTGCAGTTGTTACGGGCTGGATATTATCGCTAAAATTTAATGATGATTTTCCAAGTTTTACGATTTGTGTAATACTTTATTCTATTGTTGCTATTCTCTTAATTATTCAGCCGGATTTTGGAATGCTTGTAATGATTACGGCAGTTTTCGGTATTCAACTGTTTATTGCGGGTATGCCGATATTTTGGATTGTTTTAGCCGGTTTTTTAGGAATGATGGGAGTAACTATTGCTTATTTTTGGTTACCGCACGTAACGCAAAGAATTAATTCGTTTTTAGATCCAGATAGTAGCGAGAATTATCAAGTTAGTAAGTCTCTTAAGGCTTTTGAGTATGGCGGGTTATATGGACGAGGTCCAGGGGAAGGGGCAGTAAAGCAGGTACTACCCGACTCGCATACGGATTTTATTTTTGCTGTAGCAGGTGAGGAGTTTGGAGCTATTATTTGCCTTATTGTTATAGGTATATTTGCTTTTATAGTATTAAGAAGTCTTATTAAGTTATTAAACGAAACAGATAAATTTATACAATTCGCTGCTAGTGGTATAATTGCACAATTAGGGCTTCAGGCAATAATTAATATGGGCGTGACTTTACATTTACTTCCTACTAAAGGTATGACATTACCGTTTATTAGTTACGGTGGTTCTTCAACGCTTGCAATAGCTATCGCTACCGGCATGCTTCTTGGCTTTACAAGACACCGAACGCCGTTAGATTCGTACAAAATTCGTAATATTGAAATATGAAAAAAATCATTTTGGTAGCAGGAGGGACGGGGGGACATTTTTTCCCGGCAGTTGCTCTTGGAGAAGAATTAATCAAACGTGGCTATGAAGTTCATTTTATTACTGATTTAAGATGCAAACAATATATAAAGCAGGATATGAAAGTAATTTTTCATATCCTAGATTTAAAACGCTCAGGTAATATTTTCTTGTTTTTACCTAGGTTATCAATTGCAGTTTTAAAGGCTATTAAATTATTATATAATATGAAGTCTTCCGTCACTGTAGGGTTTGGCGGTTATCCTGTTATAGCTCCAATGTTTGCGGCAATTTTTTTAAGAGTACCGATTATAATTCATGAACAGAATTCTTACCTTGGAAAAGTTAATAAATTTTTTGCAAGCTTTGCTAAAAAGATAGCTATTTCTTATGAAACAATAAAAAATTTACCGGAATTTGCAAAAAGTAAAATAGTAGTTACCGGTGGGGTAGTTAGAGAGAATATTAGGGAATTAAAGGTTATAGAAATGTCGTCCCGTGGGGTTTGAACCGGGGGCAAAAAAAGATTATAAAAAAAAAAAGGACCCCCGGTCAATCCACCGAAAATTAAAAATTTTTAAAAAAT
>NZ_JBFQGO010000002.1:0-195517 GCF_047973405.1 Rickettsia aeschlimannii | reverse complement strand
TTACATCTCTCTTGATAGTCTAAATTCTATGCTCTATTAATTCGAAACTCGCGTTTCCCGTAAAATTAAATAAAATAGCATTAGCTAGAAATATTAATTCACAACAGTTAGAGCAACTAATTACTGACTTTAATCAGAATGAATTGATAGAACAAGATTTAATAAAAGTACGAATAATTGGAGGTAATGATTCGCCTGAATAATCATCTAAATACTTGGAAGATATCCGTACTACTTTAAATGGTATTGATAATAATACTAATATGATTAATATAATAGGTTTAATGCATGTAAAAATATACATCCCAATTCTTTTGAATTAGATGGCTATCACGGGGGAGTTAGAGCTTTAGATTAATTGTAGAATATTAAATTGATACTATTAGAAGAGAAAATAGCTGAGGGGGCATAACTAATAGCAATATTTATCTTTATGGTCCATTTAGTGAAGAAATAAAGATAGGTATGATGTATTTATACGTGAAATAGGCACAAGCCAAGCCTAACATAGTACCGATAACGATTATACGGAATTTTGCAGGACTAAAAATAAAATAACTATTCCAAGAATAATTACTATTTTTATTATATCATCTGTCGTATAAGAGCTAGAATTTATAGCATAAACATTTAGATTTATACCTAGAAATATTATTATACATAATAAGTTTTTAAACATTTTATACCTCTATAGGCCCAGTAGTTAATCCATTTATAAATTGTTTTAAATAAGGATTATCACTATTACGCATTTCATCTTTACTACCGTACCATTTAATTTTTCCTTGATAAATCATAGCTACTTCTTTAGCTATTTTTGCGGCACTAATCATATCATGAGTTATAGTAATCGTAGTTGCCCCTAACTCTTCTTGGATTTTTATAATTAATTCGTTGATAACATTTGCCATGATAGGATCAAGCCCTGTGGTCGGTTCATCAAGAAATAAAATCGACGGTGTACTACAAATAGCCCTAGCAAGGGCTACTCTTTTTTGCATTCCTCCCGATAATTCGGCAGGATAAAGCTCGAGTATTCTAGGGGATAAACCAACGGAATTAAGCTTTGCACCGGCAAGGTCGTTTTTTTCTTTCTTAGATAATTTTTTAGTCTCGAAAGTAATATTATCACGTATATTTAAGGAGTCAAATAATGCTCCGCCTTGGAATAAAAAACCTATATCGTCCATAATCTCAAATTTTTGTTTACTTGAGATATCTTGGATTTCTACATTATCAATAAAAATTTTACCTTTATCAGGTTTAATTAATCCTACTATATTTTTAATTAGAACCGATTTGCCGCTACCGGAACCACCTAAAATAACTAATGAACTGCCCTTTTTTACATCCAAATCTATTCCGTCTAACACCTTATGATTAGCAAATGATTTATATAATGACCGAATTTTAATTTTAAATTCTTCTACACTCATGCATACTCCAAATAAACAAAAAAAACTGTATACTCGTTTAATTTGAAAAATTGGTTTTGTTGTTTTATATTTTTTGATCCTCACGTGCGTTTATGTACGCTGCGGTCAAAAAATATAAAACGCCTAGCTCTTTTTCAAATTAAACGAGTATACCTATACTTTAAAAAATAATTCGGTTATTAAATAATTACTGATTAAGATAAGGATAGAAGAATTCACTACTGCCGAGGTAGTTGCTCTGCCAACTCCCTTAGCCCCTTTACCTGAATAATAGCCGCTATAGCAACTTATTATAGAAATAATAAACCCAAAAACTCCCGCTTTAACAAGACCGGAAATTACGTCAATCGGTTCTAAATACTGAAAAGTACTGGTTAAATAAGCTGCACTATTAAAATCAAGTTTATATACCCCTACCAAATAACCGCCCATAACACCAATTATATCCCCGATTAAAACAAGACAAGGCATTGTAATAATAGCTGTTATTACTCTTGGAAAAACTAAATATTTAATAGGATCGGTAGATAAAGTATATAAAGCATCTACCTGCTCCGTTACTCTCATTGTGGCTATTTCGGCGGCGATTGATGCCCCAACTCTTCCCGCTACCATTAGTCCGGCTAAGACAGGCCCAAGCTCTCTAGTCAGCGACAATACTACTACCGTTGCAATAGAGCTTTCAGCTGAGAAGCGGGAAAAACCGTTATAGCTCTGTAATGCAAGTACAGCCCCTGAGAAAAAAGTCGTCATCGCAACAACCGGAAGCGAGTGAAACCCGATAAATAATAATTGTCTGATGATTAAACTCAAATATAAAGGCGGTCTTATGATACTGCTAACGGCAGCAAAGCTAAATAGAGAAAAACTACCTACACTTTGTGCAAACTTTATAGTACGTTTACCGACCGAATTAGCTATATTTAATAACATTTGTATTTTTTCTATTTAATTTATGTCACTTCTGCGAAAGCAGGAATCCAGTAACCTCTAATGTCATCCCGCGACTTGATCGCGGGATCCAGTCTTTTCTAATTTTTTTCTGGATACCGTGGTCAAGCCACAGTATGACACAGATATCTACCCGATATACTTTCTTTTATATCTACTACCAAGGTTAGTTAATACCTCATACCCGATAGTACCTATAATACTCGCTATTTTATCGGGTGTGCAATAATTTCCGATAATTTCCGCTTCCTGCCCTAGAAAAATCTCGGACGGTGGTAGATCGGTAACATCGATATTTATTAAATCCATCGATACTCGCCCTACTATAGGAACGCTGCGACTGTTAATAAATACTTCACCTTGATTGCTAAAATTACGACTAAACCCATCGGCATAACCAAGCGGTAACGTTGCAATGACACTATCACGCTTAGTTGTAAAAGTCATATTATAACCAATATAGCTATCTAGTGTCAAATTCTGTAAGTGAATTATAGGAGCTTTTAAGGTTACGGGATTCTTTGTTAAGGGATTAAGACCGTATAAGGCTGCCCCCGATCTTGCTAAATCAAAATGGTAATCCTGTCCTAAAAATATGCCGCCGGAATTAGCAAGACTTGCTTTGACGTTTGGGAAATATTGTAAATAAGCTTTAAATCTGTTTAATTGTTCTAGATTATAAGGATTATCTATTTCCTCGGATATAGCTAGATGGCTTATAATATATTGTAAATCTAGCCCTTTTAACAAATCACGATCATTAATTAGCTGCTCTATCTCATCAGAACTTAAGCCAAGACGATTAATCCCCGTATTGAAATGTAAATAACAAGGCAATAATCGGTTTTTCAAATTACTAAATTTTTGCCAAATTTCTATTTGTTTTAAGTTATTTAGAACAGGTGTTAAATTATATTCTATCAGCTCTAAAGCATCATGTTCAAAAACGCCGTTAAGAATTAAAATATTAACATCTAATCCTAAAGCGTTGCGTAAATTCACTCCTTCTTCACTTGAGGCCACAAAAAAATGCCTACAATTTTCTTCTATTAAAGCTTTAGAAATTTGTACTGCTCCAAGACCATAACCGTTAGCTTTAACGGCAGCACCGACTAATGAGGTTTTGCAAATATCTTGTAATAAAAGGTAATTATTTTTTATTGTAGATAGATTTATTTCTACAGTACACAAGCTCATAGTATATTTATTAACTCTTTTACGATGATAGGCAATACGGGTATTATATGAAATTTTGTAGATAAGTCACTTGTTTCTATAGTATCCGTGATAAAAATATTGTCTATTAGGCCTCTTGCATAACTTGCTTCTAAAGATAATTTGTACGTCAATCCAGTACTCGCATCCTCACGTACTAAAGTGTACGCTGCGGTGCTGCGTTCCGTGTTTCCTACAAATTCCTCTTTATTAGCTTCGTTCTCCAAGAGGCCTATTATCGAATTTTTAGAACCGGCAGAAAGCACTGCATGAGTTATAAAAGCACTAACCGACAAAGCCGAATGTTCCTTTAAAAATCTCGCTGCTTTTACGATTGTTTCTCCACTATCTATAATATCATCAATTAATATGCAATTTTTGCCCTCTACACTACCTGTTATTGATATCATCTCACAATTATTATTTATATCCCTTTCTTTGTTTATATAAGCTGAATCTATATTTAGTAAATTACTAATTTTTTGAACTCGATTGATACTTCCTTTATCAGGTACAACTATAACGAAACTGCTATAAGTTCTTAAAAATGGAATATATAAATTTATAGGTTCAAGATTAGAAACAGGAATATTAAAAAATTTCTCTATTTTATCGGAGTGTAAATCAATAGTAATTACATGGTTTACTCCGAGCTTCTCTAAAAAATCTGCTATTAACTTAGCAGGAATTATATTTTGAGAATTTATATTATCTTGCCTTGCATAACCAAAATAATGCATTACTAAAATTATTCGATTTGCTCCCACTTTTTTTTTGCTGCATCTACTAGCAAAAACAGCTCAATTAAGCGATCATTAACGGGTTTTGATGTAGATTGTACTATAATTATATCTTCATTATGAAACGATTTTTGAATTTCTACTTTTATTTCGGAATCATTGAAATAGGTAATTTTCGGCTCAATATATTTAATATTTAATGCTATAGCTAAACGCGTTGCGAGTAACTTATTACTACTGCCTGCTAAGATTTTCATGTGAGTGATTTATGTTGTTTAACGCTATTAGCGAACGGGTTTTGTTGCGTGGATATCTAATCGTCATTGCGAGCAGTCGTAGACTGCGTGGCAATCTCATGCAATAATAACAAACTCCTGAGATTGCTTCGTCAATTGCTATGCAATTTCCTCGCAACGATGACGAGGTGTCTACGCAACAATACCTCCTCACAATGACGATTTAAGATGACAGTGAAATAAGCTTAAGAACGACTTTCTAATTTTTGTATTAGTACCTCAAAGCCTTGATTTTTTAAAGTATCGGTAAACTCGTCTTGTTGAGCTCCAATAAGACTTACACCTTCCGTAATTATATCAGAAACTTTAAAAACGTCTTTTCCGTTTCCTTTCATTTCACGTACAAGATATTCTACTTTAATAGGGTCTTGCTCTTTATTACTAATGATATTCATAGCAACCATAAAATCGGTCGAGCTTAAAGGACGAACTCCTACTATTTTAGGCTGTTCGCCTTTATAATCTTTTATTAAATCAGTATAAGATTTAGTAACATATTTAGAGTAAACTTTGATGAATTCCTGAACCTGCCCACCTGATAAAGTTTTTATCCCATTTCTGCCTAATGTATATTTAGCCATCCAATCAAAATCTAGGTTCTGAGACATTAACTCACGTGCTTGAGCAATTTTTACTCGCTCAGATAACTTACTATCGTTTAATATACTAGAAGCTTCATTTACTAAATTAATAACGTAACTGTTCAAACCGGCAGGCACTTTTTCATTAGAATAAGCGGAAAACGTCATAACTAATAAAAATAAACCTGTAATAATTTTTTGCATATAATCCTCTTTAATTTCATTAATTCTTGGGTTTAGGACATTTAAAATTTTCAGGATATTGAACCGATGCTTCACGAGCACGATGTAATCCTGATCTAATAGCCACATAAGGATCGGTAGAATTCTTCATCACATAATCACTAAACGGTAATACAACATATCGATCGTTTATTTTACTAACTGCTAGTACTCCTAAGTCAAAATCATTATGAGTGTAGTACATTAATGGATTAAGAGCATAATTAGTAATTACTGAATCCGTCATATCTCTTGCGTTAGTACTACCGATTATCGGCAATACTAAATAAGGACCTGGGGCAACTCCATAATGTGCGAGGGTACTACCGAAAGTTTGACGATCAGACGGCAAACCTACTTTACCTGCCACGTCAAATAAACCGCCTATGCCAAACGTCGTGTTAATGAGAAACCGCCAAACGCTTTTCATAGTTTTATCGTAATTTAACTGAAGCACGTAATTTACCGCCGTAAGCGGTGTATCAACATTACTGACGAAACTATTAACGCGTGCTTTTACGTAATCATTCGTGATGTTCCTATAAACTATCGCTAAAGGACGCAATATTATATAATCTAACACAGAATTAAATACAAACACTTTACGGTTAAATTTTTCGTATGGATCATAAACTTCTAAGCAACCATTTTCATTTCTTCCACCATTATAGTTATATATGTCATTATCAACATATTCAAGATCAGCTCTTATCGATAATGAACATAAAATAATGGATAATATAATTAATATTCTCATTGATTTATGCTGTTTTCTTACAAACAATAATACTATATTTATTGTTTTCCGCCAGTATTATTTCTTCCGAAGTTAATATAGTAAAATTATTTTTTTGTAAAAAATTATTTATTTCATTCAAGTTAAAAATAAATTCTTTGCGTGTTACTGAAAATTGTGTCTTCGTCGCATTCGGTAAACAAAGGGCAAAATACCCTTGTTTATTAAGAGATGAGTATATTAAATTAAAATATTCTATTAAATTGTTAGTAAACGATAATCCGCAAAAACTAAAAATAATATCAAATTTATTAGAGTTTTGTTTTAAAAATTCATCGATAGCAATATTATATATTTGATCGTAAATTTTAGTGTTCGGGTAATATGTTTCTTGTAACTCATTCATTAAAGCAGAAACTTCTACACCGGTTAAAGTAAAACTTTCCGGAAGACGTTTTTGTATTTCATAACCTACAAGTCCTATATTACTTCCAAGTTCCAAAATAGAGTAATTATCCGGTAAATCAGATATCTGCTTAAGTGCTTCATTAACACACCTATACGGAAGATGGATATTTTTATCGTTATTAAAAATAGTAGGATAATATTGTGCAGTTAAATCACGATATTTCCCACAAATTTCTTGAGGTATTTCAGTAATATCCTTATAATTTTTTAAAAAATTTATAAATATAGATTTATATTTTGCATTAGATTTTTCTAAATATTCTATAGCTTGCCTGTAATTATTTTTTAAAAAATAAACCCATCCGAGTTGATAATATACTTTAGAATCATTAGGATTAAAAAATTTATCGACTAGTTTAAACCTAAGTAATGCATCATTTAAATTACCTTTATATAAATGATCGAGTCCAAGTTGATAATTAGTTTCGGCTAAATGAGAGAATTTATATTTACAATTACTTATATAATTTTTAAATTCTAAAATTTTATTCTTAATAAAATTCAGTATATTTATTATAGTTAAGCAATAATGTTTGATTTTGTCTTTTATTTTACCGAGCATAGTTTAATTACTAAATTAATATTACTTACTATAATAAAGCATATCTTGATAAATTTTTAAATAAAATAATAATTTTACTTGTAAATTAATGGAATTGAAGCTAGGATGTACATGTTATATGTACATCAGTAGGTAGCTCATGAACTCAATTAGCGGCACTTCATTTAGAAAAAACTTAAGCTCTGTACTAAATACCATAGAAAACGATCATATCCCTTATCTTATTAAAAGAAAGAATCATAAGAATATTATTCTTTATAACCAAAGAAGAATATGAATCTACAAAAGAAACATTATATTTAAATCCGGCTAATGCGAACCGAATAAAAAAATCTATCGAACAAGCAAAAAGAGGAGAGTTTCCTAAAGTTAATTTAGATGATTGAAATTGAGTGGACACTAGAAGCAGCGGAGGATTTAGCGTATTGGAAAAAATACGATATTAAAAAATATGAATGTATTAAACCTCTAATAAAAAATATCCAAGAAGCACCGTTTACAGGTATAGGTAAGCTCGAATCTTTAAAACATATATTATCAGGTTTATGGTCACGTAGAATTAACCACGAACATAGACTAATATTATTCTGTCAATACTAAACAAATTATAATATATAATTGTAGATTTCATTATAAAAATTAATATTTATTTCTTGAAATTACCGATTTTACTATAGCTTTCATTTAATACGGACTCAAATTATGTCAATTATTTCTACGAGGCTAAGTTCTATAAAACCGTCACCAACCCTTGCAGTCGTAAAAAAAACTCTTGAACTCAAAAAAGCAGGAGTTGATATTATCACACTCGGTGCCGGTGAGCCTGATTTTGATACGCCTGACAATATTAAGGAAGCGGCGATTAAAGCAATTAAAGACGGCTTTACTAAATATACTAACGTTGAGGGTATGCCTCTTTTAAAGCAAGCAATAAAAGACAAATTCAAACGTGAAAATAATATAGATTACGAACTTGATGAAATAATAGTAAGCACCGGCGGTAAGCAAGTTATATATAATTTGTTTATGGCATCTTTAGACCAAGGGGATGAGGTAATTATTCCAGCACCCTACTGGGTTTCATATCCTGATATGGTTGCACTTAGCACAGGAACACCTGTTTTTGTAAATTGCGGAATTGAAAATAACTTTAAATTAAGTGCAGAAGCTTTAGAACGTTCAATTACGGATAAAACTAAGTGGCTTATTATTAACTCACCTAGTAATCCAACAGGTGCAAGCTATAATTTTGAAGAACTAGAAAATATTGCTAAAGTTTTAAGAAAATATTCACATGTAAACGTAATGTCCGATGATATTTACGAGCATATTACTTTTGATGATTTTAAATTTTATACATTAGCCCAAATAGCACCTGATTTAAAAAAGAGAATATTTACCGTAAACGGAGTATCTAAAGCTTATTCTATGACGGGTTGGCGTATAGGTTACGGTGCAGGCTCTAAAGCTTTGATTAAAGCAATGACTATTATTCAGTCGCAAAGTACTTCAAACCCTTGTTCAATAAGTCAAATGGCTGCTATTGAAGCATTAAACGGTCCTCAAGATTATATAAAGCCTAATGCTTTAAATTGTCAAAAAAAGCGTGATCTTGCTTTATCAATTTTGAAAAAAGTAAAATATTTTGAGTGCTATAAGCCGGAAGGGGCGTTTTACTTATTTGTTAAATGCGATAAAATATTTGGACATAAAACTAAATCAGGAAAAATTATTGCAAATAGTAATGATTATGCCGAATATTTACTTGAAGAAGCAAAAGTTGCCGTAGTACCCGGTATCGCTTTCGGCTTAGAGGGATATTTTAGAATCTCTTATGCTACTTCTATGAAAGAGCTAGAAGAAGCTTGTATTAGAATTGAGAGAACAATCGATGTCATCCCTGCTTAAGGCTTTGCATGGATACCAAATCGTCATTGCGAGCAGACATAGGCTGCATGACAATCTCGTCAAATATCCTGAGATTGCTTCGTCACTTACTTCGTAATTTCCTCACAATGACGGAAAAGTTAAAAAGCCACCTAAACCAACAAAAAAATAATGCAGAAAGTTTTTAAAAAATTTTTAAAAAATAATAAATACGTACTTAGTATAATTACTATTTTACTATATTGGTATTTGCGTTTTGTTTACTTTACTTCAAAGCAGAAATTTATATTTTACGATAACGGCAATAAGGAAAAATTCCTAAACGAACAAGGAGTAATCTTTGCATTTTGGCATAATATGCTTGCCTTAAGTCCGGCTATGTTTATAGGACATAGAAATATCTATGCTTTAATATCACCGCATTTAGACGGGGAAATTTTAAACGATCTAGTAGGAAAATTCGGTTGCAGAGTAATAGTAGGTTCTACTAATAAAAATCCAATTGGAGCTTTACGTAATATTATAGGTAAGTTATCTCAAGGTGCAAATATAATAGTCACGCCGGACGGTCCTAAAGGACCGGTATATAAAGTAAATAGCGGCATTACCGAAATTGCCTATAGATATAACACAAAACTTATTCCTATAGTCAGCTCCACTTCTAGATGTTTCAGATTAAAAAGTTGGGATAAATTAATAATACCCCTACCGTTTGGTGCCATTAAAATCATAGTTGGCTCACCTTTAGAACTCACAAATGATAAAATACAAAACCATATAAGCCTTGAAAAACAATTAGCAAGCTTAACAGAGAGTTTAAAGAAATGATGTTATTATATTATGCTTTAAGCTTTATATTATTACCTGTTTATTTTATCATAATTCTTATACGTTTATTAATAGGTAAAGAAGATATAAGACGCATCCAAGAGCGTTTTGCTATTGGCAAACACAGACAAGACGATTCATTAGACTTCGTGCAAACGTCCGCTAATAAAGAGGAATTTAAAGGAGACACTTCACTGCGAACCACAGCGTACACACTAGTAAGTGAGGATGAAGGGTTAGGATCGACGTATAAATTACCTTTAGAAGCAAGTTATGTACGAAGGCTGATATGGATTCATGCAGCAAGCGTTGGCGAGTCTATGGCAGCTTTAACATTAATACATAATATAAGTAAACGCTACCCTGACGTTCGTTTCCTAGTAACTTCTTGGACTAACAGCTCTGCTAAAATATTAACTGCCAAATTACCTAAAATAGCAGTTCACCAATTTTTACCGATAGATAATATTATTTTTACTCAAAAATTTTTAAGAAATTGGCGACCTGATTTAGGCATTTTTATAGAATCGGAATTATGGCCGTGTACTATTAATGAGGGAGTAAAGCAGTGTAAATTACTACTAGTTAATGCTCGTATTTCCGATAAATCGTTTAAAGCTTGGCTAAAAAGAAAAAGCTTTTTTCAGCTTATTCTCAAAAATTTCAGTAAAATTATCGTGCAAAGCGAGCGTGACTTACAAAAATTCAATGAACTTGGCGTATCAGATGCAGTGAATTTAGGCAATATTAAATTTGCCAACGAAAAACTTCCAGTCAATCAAGAAGAGTTATCAAAATTAAGCTTACATTTAGACAATAGGCGAGTCGTGCTATTTGCCAGCACTCACCCGGAAGATGAAGAGGTGATTTTGCCTATAATCAAAAACCTAAAAGAGCAGTTTTTAGACTGCTATATTATCTTAATTCCAAGACATCCTGAGCGAGTTAAATCAATCATCGATAATTGTAAGTCACATAATTTATCCGCTACCGCTAAGTCGCAAAATGATTTACCTGTTTTAAGCAATGATCTTTATATAGTTGATAGGTTCGGCGAAATGGGACTATTTTTTTCTGTAGCTACAATTTCTTTTATCGGCGGTTCTTTTAAACAAGGCGGACATAATATTTTAGAAGCGGCATATTTCTCTAATTGTATTATATTCGGTCCCAATATGAGCAAAAACACCGATATCGCTAAAGGCGTACTGCAAAATGAAGCAGCTATCCAAATCAAAAACGGTGAAGATTTACTAACCAAACTAACATATCTACTCAGGTCTAATAATTCTCTAGAACTTAAAGCTTACCGCGGAAATGCTTTAAAATTTGTTAAGGACAACCAAAAAGTCCTAGATGAATATTTAAAAGTAATTACGAAGTTTCTTAGGTAGGAGTATTAGGTGGAGTTTGCTCTAAAGGATCTACAGGATTAGTTGTCATCGACTGAGTGGGAGTACTAGTATTACCTCGAGACGAAGGATGCTTTGTTATATAAGTTATTTTACTTTCGGCATCAGTACCGAGTACTGCTATTTGTCCACTTCCTATCTTATAGGCGTTTTCTATAATTTTACTTCCTGTGCCGGTAACTTTTACTGCCCCTTCTACTGCCTTATAACATGCATAACCGACACATACTATAATAACTCCAAGCAGTTCTGCATCATTATCACTATAATTAGCTTGTCTCCTACGATGCTCTTCGGCAGCATAAATTTGTGTAGCATATTCCTCTTTTGTCCCTGACATAAAATGCTCTTCATTTAAACTAATAATAATAATTAGTGTAGGATTTTCTATTATTAAGTCAATATAAATCTTTTATTATAAAGTAAAAAACCGAAAATTATTTATTAATAGATAGTTGATTGTAGTTAGAGAGATATTATAAATACGAGTTTAGAATAAGCACTTATCCTAAATTCGCCTTTGTTTGCCTTGAAAAGGTGTAAGTGAGCATTCACGAGTTTTTTACTGTCACCTAGTTCAATCGACCACGGGAAGGTATTGTTGCGTGGATAGAAAAATACATCCAGTGTGTCATACCGTGGTTTGACCACGGTATTCATAAAAATAACTAGTATTAGTTGTTTTTATATTTTTACTGGATCCCGTGATCAAGTCGCGGGATGACAGGATGGGATTGTGTCTGCACAACAACGCATGCTCGCAATGACGATTTGGTATCCACGCGGGAATGACATTGAAGCTATAAAACAAGCCCATTAACCTTGCGTAATGGCAGCTACTTCATCGGCAAAGTTTTTTTCTTCGTGTTCTATACCTTCACCAAGTTCGTATCTAATAAATTTGGCGATTTTAATTTCTGCACCGAGTTCTTTTTCAGCATTTTTAATTACTTCCGCAACGGTAAGTTTAGGCTCAAATAAGAAATTTTGCTGAAGCAATACAACTTCCGAGAAGAATTTACGTATTCTACCTTCTACCATTTTTTCTATAATATTATCAGGCTTTCCTTCTTCTTTAGATTTCTCAAAAAACACTTTTCTCTCACGCTCTACGAGTGCTTGATCCAAGCTTGAATCATCTATACTTTGCGGGTTATTTCCTGCTACATGAACAGCAATTTGTTTAGCTAAAGCTTCTAGTTTTGCTTTATCTTTTGCGTTAGACGCAAGACCTACTAATACGGAAATTTTTCCTAAATTCGGTACAACTTCATTATGCACGTACGAACCGATTGCTCCTTCAGATATCTCTAATATATCCATACGACGTAATGTTAAATTTTCACCGATTGTAGCGATATTTTCTATAATTTCTTCTTCAACTGATTTACCGCTTTGCATTTTAAATGTTTTTAGCGTGTCTATAGCTTTTGCAATTACTGCAAGATTTGCAATATCCTTAACTAGATCCTGAAACTGCTCATTTCTAGCAACAAAATCCGTTTCGGAATTTACTTCAATTACCACTCCGGTAAGCCCATCAACTTTTGCAGCCGTTAAACCTTCAGAAGCAATGCGTCCGGCTTTCTTTGCAGCAACAGCTAAACCTTTCTTACGAAGAAAATCAATAGCTTCTTCAAAATTACCGCTGGTTTCTATTAATGCTTTTTTGCAGTCCATCATACCTGCACCGGTTTTTTCTCTTAATTCTTTAACCGCTGCAGCACTTATATTTATTTCACTCATACCTTACTTTCTCCTTAATTATTATATTTGGCTTGGGTTGTAGCTCGAAGAACGACCTCGGTGTCACCCAGTGGCTTGCTCCTGGGGTCCATAAAAACAATTTAAAATACTAATATTATTAGTATTCTAAGCTGGATCCCGCGATCAAGTCGCGGGATGACAATGGGAAAACCGATCCATGCAACAACACTTATGCATTATCAGAATTTTTATTTTCATCGACATCATTTAATGCTTGCTTAAATTCTGTATTTGCCTCTTCATCAATATTTTTCGTTTTAGAGAATTTTTTAGCTTGTTTTAATTTAGAAACATTTTTAGAAGTTAACGCCTTATCTGTATGCTCTTGCATAGCACCCATATCAACTCCTGAAGCTTTCATTGATTCTTCAAGTCCTTGTAATGCCGCATCTGCAAATAAACTACAATAAAGTCTTATTGATCTTATAGAATCATCATTACCCGGAATCGGATAATCTACATTATCAGGATTAGAATTAGTATCAACTACTGCAACTATAGGAACATTAAGCTTTACCGCTTCATTAATTGCGATATGCTCTTTATTAGTGTCAATAACTACTAGAAGATCAGGTTTAGAATTAAGATTTCTAATACCGGCAAGAGATAGAAGTAATTTATCTTTCTTACGGCTCATATCGAGTATCTCTTTCTTAGTATAACCCATAAGTGCTTCTTCGTTTTCTAAGGTTTTGTCTAACTTATTTAGCTTTTCTATTGAACCAGCAATAGTTTTCCAGTTAGTTAGCATACCACCAAGCCATCTATGATTTACATAATACTGTCCGCATTTTTCGGCATATTCCGCTATAATATCACTTGCCTGTATTTTAGTACTTACAAATAATATTTTACCGTCTTTTTTTACGGTTTCATATATTGCATTCAAAGCAACGCTCATTAAAGCGACACTTTGTCTTAAATCGATTATATGAACATCATCACGTTCACCATATATATAAGATGCCATTTTAGGATTCCAGCGTGAGGTCTTGTGACCGAAATGCACGCCCGCATCTAATAATTCTTTAATGTTAACAGATGGTATTTTTGACATTTTTAAATTCTCCTAATTGTTAGTTTATACCTCCGTAAGATGTCCATTCTAATGAACTAACATATATCTTACGTGTGAATTTTTTGCTTAAGTTTTGGATAATCGTCATTGCGAGCAGCCGCCGTAGGCTGCGTGGCAATCTCATGAAATAATAACAAACTCCTAAGATCGCTTTGTCAATTGCTATGCAATTTCCTCGCAATGACGACTTATAAGCCTATAAGTTATATACGCATATTGCGTAATTTACAAGCTTTTATTCTTTTCGCCAAATAGTAGTACCGTCAAGTTGATCTTCTAGAATTATTTTTTCCTCTAATAACTGGTTACGAATTTGATCGGCTAATAACCAATTTTTTTGTTTTTTTGCTTCCAAACGCTTATTTACAAGCTCATTTATATAGAGTTCATCCACACCGCTATTAAACCACTCGTGTGGAGTCTTATTCATTAAACCAATAAAATTAGCACAAGTAATAATAGCAGAGGCGTTAAGCTGCCTTTCTTCTTCAGTTTTAGAAATAAAAACACCTTTAGCGTAGTCATTAATTATTTTAACGGCAAGCGGCGTATTCATATCATCAAGTAAGCTTTGCATGAAATCATGAGGTAAATCTATTTTCTGTACATTAATATTTTCTATAGCTCTATACCAATAATCTAAAGTTTTCTTAGCATCTTCTATAGCTTTATCATTATAATCAAGAGGACGCCTATAGTGACTACTTAATAAAAATAACCTTACTACTTCTCCTTGAATTTGTTTATCCATTAAATCCCTTACGGTAATAAAATTACCAAGAGATTTACTCATTTTCTCACCATTAACCGTTAGAAACCCATTATGTACCCAATATTTAGCATAGGTAGAACTTGGAAAAGCACATCTACTTTGAGCAATCTCATTGGTATGATGTGGAAAGATTAAATCTGCTCCGCCGCCGTGAATATCAAAATTCTCACCTAAATATTTGTAGCTCATGGCTGAACATTCAATATGCCATCCAGGGCGACCAAGTCCCCAGGGGCTTTCAAAATTCATATTTGCCGATTCATTTTGCTTTGCCGGTTTCCATAATACAAAATCTTGTGGATTTTTTTTGGTTTTACTATTTTCTACATGTACTCCCTCAAACATTTCTTCTAAATTTCGGTTAGATAATTCCGTATAATTTGGAGCTGATAAAACATTAAAATAAACATGATTATCAGCAATATATGCGTGATCTTTTGCTATTAAGCGTTCTATTATTGCGATCATTACATCAATATGCTTTGTAGCTTTCGGCTCAATACTAGGTAACATACAACCTAAATATGCCATATTTTTATGAAACTCTTTTGTAACTTTATCAGTCAACTCATCAATAGTAACACCAAGTAGTTCAGCTCTATCGATAATTTTATCGTCAACATTCGTAATATTACGTACATATTTTACTGTCTTCTCACCGAATATTTTTATAACTATACGATAAAGTAAATCATATACTACTCCCGACCTACCATTGCCTATATGAGGATTATCATAAACAGTCGGTCCACATACATATATTTTTACGTTAGCTTGATCTTGAGGATTAAAAACCTCTTTAGTACGGCTAAGAGTGTTATATAAGTGAAATTGAATTTGCATATTTTATTTACCAAAACTGAAGTACATTTCTTTCAAAAGTAGTATTAACATACTCCTTTTGAAAAAAGTTTAAAATTCGGAGTATATTAGCATGTGATATATTAAACATATTTTGGCTAAAAAATTCATTGGTTAACAAATATTAGTAATTAATAGTTTACATAAGTTAACAAATATTATATAACTCGCCTCGTTTATATTAAAAAAATAATAACTAATCGAGGTTTGAATGAATTTCTACTCAAAAAAATATGTTTTAACTTTTTTCATGTCAATATGTTTGTTGACTAGTAGCTTTTTAAGTACAAGTGCTAGAGCGGCAAGCTTTAAAGATTTAGTTAGTAAAACCCCGGCATGGAAAAAGTACAATTCAACACAGCAACAACATATTTGGAAAGATTTGACTCCAAATGAAAAAATCAAAAAATGGCAAGAAGCAGATTTAGTTCCTAGTTTTACCCAAGCACAAGATGATCTAGGAATAAAGTATAAGGAAACAGCTTTATCAAGTTTTGTAGATAATACTAGACATAAAGCAAGACAAGCAAGAGCTAAAATTTTATTATACATCGAAAGAGTAAAACAACAGGATTTTGATACAAAAAAACAAGAATATATCAATTACGGTGTACTTCCTACAGATATAGAAGCAGCAACAAATCTTGGAATAAGTTATGACCCTAGCAAAATAGACAATAATGTAGAAACCGATCAAAAGGTACGTCGTGCAGAAAAAGACAAAAAAGCGGTAATCGACCTATATATCAGCTCAATAAACAGAGATATAAAATACAAATATTATGTTGATAAGGATATTATCCCTAAAATGCAAGAAGTAATGACTACTCTTAACATGAATAAAGATGATGCAGAATCTTTTGTTGCTTCAATAAGAACTGAAATTATGGAAAACGCAAAGGAACAATATATAGCCAATAGCCATGTTCCTACAAAAGAAGAGTTAACAAATAGGTTTGGTACATCTCGTTATGATAACAAAGACGGCTATATTAAGTCAATAAGACTTAAAGTTATGAACAAAGAAAAGCCACAATATATAGCTGATAGTAGTATTCCTACAGAAGAAGAGCTAGAGAAGAAATTTGGTGCTAATAAAGATGAGGCAACAAACTATATCGCATCAATAGCAACTCAGATGATGTTTGATATAAAACCGTACTATATAGATAATAATATTACCCCTAACACTAAAGAATTAATGCATAAATTTAAGATAGGGAAAATAAAAGCACTTTCTTATATAGATCAAATAAAAGCCGGAATAAAGGCAAAACAGTTGCTAAACAACAATGACACTACTAAACAGCCTGCCAAATTCTCTCAAAAAAAGAGTGTAAGCAAAGACGATTGGTATACGTGGTCAAATCAAGGTGAACTTAATAAAGATAAAGGAGAATCTTCAATAATTTCCATTGGTAGAAAAGAGAAAAAACCATATTTTTTTAATCCTATAAGTACTTTTAGAACTTACCTTAATAATAAAGAAAATAAGGATAAATTAACGCTCTCTCAACAGAATATAAAGAGAATAATACAACAAGAAGAATATATTAAAGACTTTAAAGATCTTATTAAAACAGATCCTATAGCAGCATTAAATCTTGAAGTAGATAGTAGTTATAAACAAGAAGCAGTAAAGATTATCTTAAGTGATTTTAATGATGATACTATTCAAAGGGTATTATTTAGCGATGATACGGAACGATTAGATTTCAATACCAATATTGACGTTAAAAATAGACCTATTTTAAAAGAATTATTAGAAAATAGTTCTTCTGAAGAAAAAACTAAATTTGTTGAAAGAATTCAAGATTATGCAATACGAAATATATCTAATAGTAAATTTGAAGAAAAGGCACGATTAGATCTTGTCAAACTAGCAGCAAGTAAAGATAAGAGTTCAGTAGAAAACTTTCTAGCTCTGCAATTAGAGTTAAAAAACAAAATGCACCAATATATTGCAAAAAGCGTCTATATTTTAACACCAGAAATAGTAAACGAAATAAATATAGAACTAAAAAATAAAGGACTAATAACAGATAGTTTAACTCAAGACTATATAATTAAACTAACCAAAGCAGTAAATAAACAAACATTAAATTCAGCAATTAAAGTAATATTATCTGATAGTAGCATACTTAACAATGAAATCAATAAAATTTTAGGGTTAGCAGTAGGTAATAATGCAAATAATTTAGAACAAGCACAAAGCGGCATTCCGAATCCACCACCTCTACCACTAAACATGAGTATTCCGAATCCACCACCTCTACCACTAAATGGAAGCATGCCACCCCCACCACCTCCCTTAAATTCTCAAGACTTTAGTAGCAACTCTAATGATTTTGATTTAAATAAGTTACAAGCAGAATATCCTAAGATATATACATCATATATTCAGTTTACTCGCAATACTACTGTTCAACCAAAAGCACTACTTCAACTTACAACTTCTAGTGCACACAGGAAAATGCCAAAGACAGCTTATGCCAAACTATATGTAAAATATAGAACTGAGACAGGAGGTAAAAAAGCTGATGATTTACAAGATCAGCTTATAAAAAGACAAGCTGATCTTACAAATGTTATACGTCAAATATTAACAGAATCATACGCCAACCAAGGAGCTGACACGAAAACTCTTGTAAATTTATTTAGCATTTCAACCCCTGAAATCGCAGAAAAAGCTAAAGAAGCTTTTAACACCCTTATCCAAGACCCGTATATACAAGATATAACCGTAAATGGTAAGAAAACAATAACAAGCGAAGATATAATTAAAAATCTTTTCAATGAAGACACTGATGATGCAGTAAAACGTATTTTATTATCGTCATGTAAAATGCCTGAAGAATTAAAGATACCTATTCAACTTGAACTCAATAAATCAGAATTGATTAGAGAGTTACAGAACAAAAAAAATCCGTTTGCACAATTAGAATTTGCCTATACTAATGCACAACACTTCGATCAAGATATATTTGGCGATAGAGTCAAAGAGTTAATTAACAACCCTAATATATTAACTATAGAACAACAAGCTACTTTTTTAACAAAAACAGATACACACTTAAGAAAAACAATTAATTCTGATCAAGCACAGGCTAAACTTGATGATTTAAGAACAGCTATTTTAAGCACAATAAAATTTGAAGAATTAATTACAGTAGATTTATCTCAACATGAGTTTATTGCTATAGTAAAGGAAAAAAAACCCGCATTATTACAAGAGCTTTTACAAGCTATTACTATCAAACTAACAAATAATAATTCAGATCAATTAAGATTAGCTTTGCCTTCATTTACAGGCATGAGCGATGAACAACTAAGAATTCTTACTAGTAAATTAAATACAACTACAATATTAAGAGCTCTTCACGAGTGCTCGCAAGAAAAAGTTAAAAAACACATCCATACCGGAAACATGCCACCACCGCCACCGCCGCCACCACCACTGCCTAATTCACAAGATTTGGAATCAGCTTATCTAACAAGATTAGGGATTACTAGATTCAATACAAATACACATATTTCAAAAAAAATTTCAGAAGCTTATAAATTCAAATCCGATATAGGTTTAAGATATAGAAAATTTACTTTATCAGGAGAAAAAGCAGCAGGATATAAAGCAAAATACTCTGATGCCGATTTATTTAAAAAAGCTATAGTGGAATCAGTAGCATTTGAGCATTTAAAAAATTTACCTGAAGCTCATCAAAATAAGACGTATTTTGAAAAAATCCAAGAAGCAGTCAACACTATGCAACCTAGCTTTATAGGTCCTAGAACTGAAATAGGGCAAGAAGTACATAATATTTATACTTCTAAAGTTTTGGAATTAACAAAAGATAAAAATTTTATTGAATATATTGAAGGTAATATTATACCTAAACAAAAATTAACGGAGGCATTTAATACTGCTAACTCTGATTTTATAGGTCCTAGAACTGAAATAGGGCAAGAAATACATAATATTTATACACAGCAATTGACAAAATATCCAGAAGAAGCGGTAAAAGAGGCATTTAATACTGCTAACTCTGATTTTATAGGTCCTAGAACTGAAATAGGGCAAGAAGTACATAATATTTATACTTCTAAACTTTTAGAGTCAGCAAAAGATAAAGAATTGTTTCTATCTGTTGAACAATTACTAGTAGAGTCTACTGAACTAGAACAAAAATATGGTAGTGATATTCAATCAAAAAATAGTAACAATAGAAAGAAAACAGGACATTTAGATCCGGGACGATTGAAATTATTCGAACAAAAAAACAAAGCTACAAATGACGAATCCTTAACAAAGGATGATACACAACCTGAAGATAGCAATAAAAAGTCAGAGCAATCTGATTCAAAAACCGTTTTATCACCGAGATCATTGTATTCTAACGATAGCAAAAATGATAAATCATCAGATGACAAAAAATCACTTCTAGCATTAAGATCTAGTGATGAAGACGATAAAGGGTATGAAACTGATGAATCAGATGACAAAAAATCACTTCTAGCATTAAGATCTAGTGATGAAGACGATAAAGGGTATGAAACTGATGAATCAGATGACAAAAAATCACTTCTAGCATTAAGATCTAGTGATGAAGACGATAAAGGGTATGAAACTGATGAAGAAGAATTAGAAGAAAGCGATAGCACCACTAACGAAGAATTAAAAAAAGATATAGTTTTAGAAAGCGAAGATGAAGCTATCGATGTGTCATTCAAAACTGAAGCAATTACAGAACAAGATGAGGCGACACAGAAACAACAGGTATCTGATGACACTAGTAGGAAAGTAACAATATTAGTTAAGGCGACTTCAACTCTTCACAAACCTATTCACTATAATATTTTAAGTGATAGATTAAAGGTTGCTGCAATAGGGGCCGGTGATGAAGAAGCTAGTATAAACAGAGGGGTATGGATTAGCAGCTTATACGACATCAGAAAACAAAAAACTTGGAAGAATATTCCAAAATATCAAAGTCGTACAACCAGCATAACTATCGGAACTGATGCTGAATTCATCAATAGTCATGATGTTATAGGAATAGCTTATAGCCGTTTGGAATCCCTAATTAAATATAATAAAAAACTAGGGAAAACAACAGTTAACGGTCATCTTTTAAGCATTTACGGTCTAAAAGAACTAATTAAAGGTTTCTCATTGCAGGCTATAACATCTTACGGTCATAATTATATTAAGAATAGATCTAAAAGTATTGATAATATAATTGGGAAATATCAAAACAATAATTTAAATTTTCAAACTTTATTAAATTATAAATATCGTACAAAATACGATTTATATTTTATTCCTAATATCGGTTTTAAATATGATTATTTAAGAGCTAGCAACTATAAAGAGTATAATGTAGATATAGAAAATCTCATGATTCAAAAGAAATCAAATCAATCATTTGAAAGTAGCCTTGGCGGTAAAATAGTGTTTAAGCCTATAGTGACCACAAACAATATAGTATTAACACCAAGTTTGTATGGTAATATTGAGCATCACTTCAATAATAAAAATACAAAAGTTAATGCAAAAGCGACTTTTAAAGGACAACCATTACAAGAAACAATTATTATACCAAAACAACCTAAGCTTGGATATAATATCGGTAGTAATATAATTATGAGTAGAAAAAATATAAATGTTCTACTTGAGTATAATTATTATACGCATAGAAAGTATCAAAACCATCAAGGAATTATTAAACTAAAAGTCAATTTGTAAATCACCAATAGAAAATTTAAATAAGGATAAGCTTTTCCTAAGAGCTTATCCTTTCTTAATGAATAAGCTTATTAACCAAACTCCTACATAGAATACTAGAGTACTAAATATAGTAAAAAATAGTTTAAATGAATAGCTATTAAGTACAAGATGACCTAATTGGTCAAAAGGAAAAATATTAAATAAGCTCATAATCCCAATTACAATAAAAGTATAAATAAAGAAATTGCCGTACTAAAATTATTTCTTATCCATAAATAGATATTAATATCAACAAGTTGAGCTATATAACAGGCAAAAGTTGATGCTAAAAAGATATATGGTATGAATCAAATACTTTATGAAAAGTTATGTTGTCAACATTAGACCAATTAGTAGCTTCCAATTTATCCATGAGACTTATTATTAAAATTACTATTATATTAAAAATAATAGCAAGCTTTACACAAAAATTGGCTCTTTCTTTACCGTAAAACTCAGTTATTAAATCCGTTAATAAAAAAGTTAACGGGTAAAAAATTGCTCCTATAGATAATTCAAGAATATAAAAATTAAAAATATTAAGGTAAACAAATTTTTGATATATTAAGTTTCCTGCTTATAATAAGGACTGTAAAAAACGTACATAAACAGTGGATTTTACCGATCCACGCGACAATAACAACAAAGGTAGACAATGATAAGTATGAGAGATATTACTAAGATAAAGCTGTAACTATTTAGCTATAGGTAAACTATTTTCTGCTTGGTTTTCTTCAATTTCATTAATCTTAGAAACTAAATCAGATTTCTTTTTTGAGGAAAGGTTAGCAAGTACTATTGCATTTATTAAAAATAATATTGTAAGTATTATAGTGCTTTTAGTAAGAAAATTACCGACTGTTTTAGCACTGACTACTCCCATATTATTACCGCCGCTTATACTACTAATTCCATCCGATCCGCTACGCTGCATTAGAATAACTATAATTAGCAATATTGCAATAGTAATATGTACAAAAAGAAGAATGTCTATCATATAATAAAATAATCGTTACCGTATTTTTAAATCATACATTAGTTTTATATTATTTGCAACTTAGCTTTATAAAATAAACATAATACTATAATAGTATCTGACAGAAACTAGACTAAAATCAGCATATGAGTTTTTCAAGAAAGGTTAAAAACTCACAAAACTTAGGATGTGTGGTGGTGCTACTAGGGGGGATCGAACCCCCGGCCTCTTCATTACCAATGAAGTGCTCTACCCCTGAGCTATAGTAGCAAGATTATTTCAAACCCTTTTTGCCACATATTTGTCATTAAATCAAGAAAAATTTTAAATTCGTTTACTATTTACAAAAAAGCTCTTATTCTAGCTCTTCATTCGCTCCACTTATATGTACCACATCATAAGATGCTACTGTAGTTTCATTAGCATGCATCACAAATTCTTTCTGTAAATAATCCCTTAAAATCTTTAGTGTTTTTTCTTTGGTTTGGCGTGCTAATATCATTTTATTATCTTGTACTAACTTGTGTAATTTGGGTATCTCTTCTGCAGTAATAAGCCTCATGTCCAAACAACCGTTTTCTTCTTGTTATAGAAGGTCAGCCGTTACACTCGTAGTAACTCTATGACATGTACCGAATAAGTCTAGATCTATCCTTGAAATTGCTTTGTCACTAGTTACTTCTTTAAAAGTTCTGGAACGATTGATGTTATCCTCAGAGATACTGGCAAAGACTAATCCCTTTTCAGTTATTTTTATGTTCACAAGCATCACCATAGTAATAACTCTTAGGTTTAAAGACTACAATTTTGTTATTAAATTCAACTAGATTTGCAGGTTTTGTAATTTTTTCATATTTTATCTAAACTTCTATTTTTGTAAAAAGATAAGGCAATCAATGCAAAAATACAGCTTAATATGACATAATAAACTGCTGAGGTTACATGCCCTGTTTTGTGTACTAAATATTCAAAGACAAGAGGCGTAGTACCACCAAAAATACCTGTAGCAGTGTTATATGAAATAGAGAGAGCAGTGTTACGTATATTTGTAGGATACAATTCTGCTTGTAATGCCGGTTCAGGACCAATATAGCTAGCAGCAAGTATAGCAAGTATCAATTGTGAGATAATTACACTTGTGAAGGCCCCATTCTCAAAATTATTAAGTAAAAACGGCGTTGTTACAATAATTATTATCAGATTAATTACAAAAATTTTCCTGCGACCTATAATATCGGATAGATAACCGCTTAATAAAGTTACGGCTATCATAATCACGTAACACACACTAGCAAGGCTATTTACCTCATTTTCAGTAAAGTTGCGGCTAATTTTTAAAAACGATACCAAGTAAATTGTAGTTAGATAGAATATTATCGAACCGGGAGCATTGATAAAAATCGAGATTAATATATCAAACCAATAATTGGTAATGACTTTTTTTAACGGTGATTGTAAAATCTTTTTCTGATCTCTTAGATTTTTAAAATTCGGTGTTTCGTGTGTATTTTTTTTAATATAAAATGCTGCAAAAAGAATAAAAAAACCAAGTAAAAAAGGTATTCTCCAGCCAAAACTATCAAATTGTGAAGCTGTTAGGATATTCTTAACGATATAAGAAACAAAAGAACCAAGCAATAAACCGGAGCATATACTAGACATTGAAATACTACCGGTAAAGCCTTGGTGTTTATGGCTAGTATGCTCAATAACAAAGGAAATAGAGCCGGTCAAAGCTCCTCCCATTGATAATCCTTGTAGAATTCGTACACAAATCATTAATATAGTCGCAGTTATACCGATAGTATGGTAAGTTGGTAATATTCCTATTAATACGGTTGGGACAGACATGCAAAATAACGCACTAGTTAAGGCTACTTTGCGTCCAAATCTATCACCGATAACACCAAAAAATATGCCACCCAACGGTCTTGCCAAATAACCTATAGCAAATACTAAAAAAGTTTGCAGTAAAGAAGTATTAGCATCATCATTTGGGAAAAATTTTGTTCCTATTATGGGTGCAAAATAACCGAATAATACATAATCATACCATTCAAAAGTGTTAGCGATACCGCTTGAAAATACTAGTTTACTGCGATTCATGTTTTCTATTCATAGCTTTTTTTTCGGAATATATTATAAATAAGGTGGTAGGAATTATTATTACTGCTCCATGAAGTGTGCTTTTATCGGGGAATTCGTTAAATATGAAATATGCCGCTATTGCTGAAATCACCAGCTCTAAATATCTATAAGGAGCGGTAGCGGTTGCATCTACCATGGAAAAAGCTTTAAGCAGGAAGAATAATATTAAGCTTCCACTACTACCGAGTACAAACAATAAAGCTAATTCAAAACTACTAGGAGTTAGCCAATACTGCGATGCTACAGGTAACGACACTATAGCAGTTACTATTGCCGAATAAAATAGCATGCTAATCATCGATTCTTTTATTACAAATTTTTTATTAATAATATCAAGCATAGCAAATGAAATAGCCGCTAATACAAAATACAAAATTTCTGGGTTAAAATCCTCGGCATGCGGTTTAAGCGTAACAACAAGTCCTATAAATCCTACTACGGTAACTACCCATCTTGGCCAAATAATATTTTCGTTCAGAAAAAATACGGCAAGTATTAAAGTAAATAAAGGAATAGAAAAACTTACGACTGTTGCAGTAGTAACGGGAGCTATGGTAAGACCGTAAGTCCAAGAAGTCATACCGAAAAATAATAATAACCCTCTTAATATATGTACAAAAGGACGACTTGTTTTTAAAGTATTTTTACCATAATAAACAACAAAAGGTAGTAAAACTATACTACTGAAAAAGAAGCGGAAAAAAGCTACTTCAAAGCTATGTAAACGAGTCCCAAGATATTTAGACATTACATCATTGGCACTACTACTTACTAAACTAAGTAAAAACCAACCTATACCGGTTAAATATGTTTTTAATGCATCATTCATTAATATGCTCCAATAATTTCTATAATTTCACTTAAATATCTTGACTTTTAGCATAAAAGAATTCTATCTTTTATGACAATGGTATAAATATATAAACAAAAATTTTCATATAATAATACGGTAATCAATTTTAAGCAAGTAAAGGTTATAATTATATGTTAAGAATAGTGAAAAAATTAGGGATAATTTTGTTTGTATCCAGCATAAGTATTAATAGTTTTGCTAAAAGCATGTATGATGATGTAGACTCTGCTCCTGACTATGATAGTACATCGTATTACGAAAACGAAGGCAGTTTAGTTTTCAAGATGCGTCTAGGAGGTGTTGTTTCAAGTGCTAAGCAAAAAGGATTACCTACTCCTACCTCTCCTCAACCTGTTTCAGTAGGAGAAGTTGCAAAAAACGGTTATGGAGGTGATGCGTCCACTACTATATTCTTTAATAATTATTTAGCTGCTGAATTATCACTTGGCTTTAATGTTTTACGCACTAAATATACATCCCTTACAGCCGTTGCTCATAATTATGGCGCTGATAATGTCAAACTAGGAAAAAACAAACCTATTTATATGATTCCTGCAACAGTTACCGGACAATTTCATATAGCTCCTTACGGTGGAATAAGACCATATATAGGTATAGGTTATCACGGTTCTTATATGCTTACACAAGCTACCGGTCTTAAAATTAGAAACGAACACGGTGCCGTAGGACAAATAGGTGTAGATTTTTATGCTAAAGATGATACTTTAATCAATATTGACGTAAGACAATTTTTCTTAAATCCTAAACTTGAGTATAAACCGAATTTAGTAGGTAATAAAACTGTGACCTCTAAAGTTAAACTTAATCCTTTAATAGTTTCTATAGGTATAGGATTTACTTTTTAGCCTTGTTGCATGGTTCTTGAAACGTATTTGTCATCCCGCGACTTGATCGCGGGATCCAGTTTTTTTTATTTTTTTGGATACCGCGGTCCAAGCCGCGGGGTGGCACTAAATAGCTAATAATATAAACATAAATTCACCTATGCCACTACAAATTATCCAGTTATTATACTTAGTTGCGGCTGTTTGCTTTATTCTATCACTCAAATTCTTATCCTCACAGAAACAAGCACGTTTAGGCAGTACCATAGGTATTTTGGGGATGGCGATAGCAGTCGTCGTTACTTTTTTCCTACCGGATTTTACTCATAAATTACCCATTATAGCAACCACATTATTAGGTGCTGTAATCGGCGGGATTATCGCACTTAAAATTTCCATGACGGCAATGCCTCAATTAGTAGCGGGATTTCACTCTTTTGTCGGTCTTGCTGCGGTATTTGTAGCTTATGCTACAGTACTTGCTCCTGAAAATTTTTCTATAGGAATAGCAGGAAGTTTACCGATTAATGCATTAATAGAAATATCAGTAGGCGTCTCTATCGGTGCTTTAACTTTTAGCGGTTCGATTATAGCTTTTCTAAAACTACAAGGCTTAATGAAAAGCAGCCCGTTAAAATTCTACGGTCAGCAATATATATGCTTATTAACGGTAATAATATTGGTTATTCTAGTAATATCGTTTATTCGTTCAGAGAATATATTTTTATTTAATCTAATAGTCTTTTTATCACTGTTAATCGGAGTATTACTAATAATACCGGTAGGCGGTGCAGATATGCCTGTTATAGTCTCAATGCTAAATTCTTATTCAGGTTTTGCAGCAGCAGGTATAGGCTTTACGCTTAACAATAGCCTACTTATTATTACTGGAGCATTAGTCGGTAGTAGCGGAGCTATACTTAGCTATATAATGTGCAAAGCGATGAATCGCTCATTAATTAAGGTTATTTTTGGGGCGTTTTTGCCTGCACCTACTGGAATTAACAAGGATATAGACGACGATAAAATAGCAAAAACAAGCTGCCCTGAAGATGCGGCACATTTACTACTTAATACATCATCGGTGATAATTGTTCCTGGTTACGGTATGGCAGTAGCCCAGTCTCAGTATATCATAAAAGAGATGGTTGATATATTAGAACGTTCAGATATTAATGTACGTTTTGCCATACATCCGGTAGCAGGTAGAATGCCGGGGCATATGAATGTTTTACTTGCAGAAGCTAATATAGATTATGAGAAAGTACTTGAGCTTGAAGAAATTAATAGAGATTTCGCTACCACTGACGTAGTGCTTGTGATTGGGGCAAATGACGTAACTAATCCTGCTGCTAAAAATGATCCGAACAGTCCAATTTACGGTATGCCGGTACTCGATGTCGAAAAAGCACGTACGATTTTGTTTATTAAACGCTCTATGGCATCAGGATATGCAGGTATAAAAAATGCGCTATTTTATCACGATAATACTTTTATGTTATTTGGCGATGCTAAGAAAGTAGTTGAGGAGATAGTTAAGTTTCTAAATGAAGATTGACTTAAATAACTCTATTTGTTATAACTTCTTAAATTAAGCCAAAAAACAATCATCATGAATTCGCAAAAAACATTACCGCTTCTGCCAAAAGCCACGGCTATGTGGTTAATTGAAAATACTTCTTTAACTTTTAAACAAATTGCCGATTTTTGCGGTATTCATGAATTTGAAATAAAAGGTATGGCTGACGGTGAAGTAGCACAATCTATAAAAGGTTTAAATCCAATTGCAAACGGTCAGTTAACTTTAGAGGAAATTGAGCGTTGCAGTAAAGATCCTAATGCTAATTTACAAATTTCATATAGCCCTGCTGATGAATTGATGAAAAATCAGAAAAAACAACGTGCTAGATACACTCCTATAGCAAGACGTCAAGATAAACCGGATGCTATATATTGGTTGTTGTCTAATTATCCGAATATCCAAGACCATCAAATAATTAAATTAATAGGTACTACTAAAATTACTATAGATGCTATTAGAACCCGTAGCCATTGGAATATGAATTCTATTCATCCTCGTGATCCCGTATTACTGGGGATCTGTAGTCAAATAGACCTGAATAAAATAGTAGAAAGCTTAAAGCCTCGACAAAATCCTACAAAAGAATCATAAAATTATACTAACTGCTATCCTGCGAAAAGCTTGCTTACGTGAATTATTTTTTTGATTGTTACCCCGCCCCTTGATCAGCGTTATTGCGTAGCTCGTTTATGTCATTCCTATATAGTCGGAACATTGCTGGATGGACTGGTAAAATTCACTATGTCACCCTGTGGCTTGACCCACTGGGTCCACAAAAAAAATCTAAGATACTAATATTATTAGTATCTTAAGCTAGATTCCGTGGTCAAGCCACGGAATGACAACGGATACGTTTTTCAATCCACACTGACAATACTTTTCTCACAAACGGATTTTTTATGGATTAGAAAAGTGATTATTGCCTAATAAATCGTTTATTGCTAGGTAAAGTATAACTTTTATCGGTAGAACGATAGGGACAAATATCAATTCCTCCACGCCTAGTATATACTATATAAATAGAAAGAAAATCAGGACTTATAGCCTTTTTAATATCTGTAAAAATACGCTCAGCACACTGCTCTGCAAACTCATTACAATTTCTAAAAGATATTAAATATTTCAGAAAAGAATCATGTTTTAACTTTTTCCCTTTATATTTTATAACGATTGTACCCCAATCCGGTTGACCGGTTACTAGGCAATTTGATTTGAGTAAATTAGAATTAATCTCTTCTTCTACCAAAACATCTTCATATTCAATTAAACTATTATCTGGTGCACCGTAATTATTGCATACTATATCTAAATCATCGATATTTTTACCACTTGGAACACCAAATTCTACTTTTGTATTTATAGGAAATATACGTCCTGTTACTTTAGCGTGTGTAACATTACTTAGATCCTGCAAGATAATTTTTTCTAGTTCTTTTACTGATTCAACAACAAAGTTATTAAAAGAATTTAGATATAATTTAAATGATTTTGATTCTACTATATTTTCAGAATCCGTCGGTATATAAAAAGTGCCTACTCCAACCCATGGCTTACCGTTCTTATCAAGACAAGATAGTTCATATGTATTCCAAACATCTACACCATAAAACGGAAGATTATTACTATTTATTCCAAGTTCGTTTCGATTATTTATACGTGAAATTTTAAATAATAAAGTCACATCATAACTATCTTTATAAGTACTTTTTTTACCAAGTAAAGAAGTAGATAAAGGCATTAATTATGCTCCTTGTGCTAAAATTTCTTTTTGTTGTAACTCATCATATTCTTTTAGCATATAACCACGTCCCCACACTGTGTCGATATAATCTCTACCGCCGGCAGCATCACTTAACTTTTTACGAAGTTTACAAATAAATACGTCAATAATTTTCATTTCCGGTTCATCAACACTACTATATAAGTGATTTAAGAACATTTCTTTAGTTAAGATAGTCCCTCTTCGGAGTATTAATAGCTCTAAAATAGCATATTCTTTGTTCGTCAAATGTACTTTTTTGCCGTCAACTTCTACACTTCTAGTATCTAGGTTTATGCTAACCTTATCAAACCTAAATACCGATGCTGCATGACCTTTAGAACGTCTAACTATAGCTTTAATTCTAGCAATTAATTCCTCTCTTACAAACGGCTTGGTTAGATAATCATCAGCTCCGGAAGAGAAACCAGTAATCTTTTGATCCGTATCCGTTAAGCTAGATAAAATTAAGATTGGGGTTTTTATTTTTGCAGCACGCAATCTTAGTAATATCTCAAAACCATTAATATCCGGTAACATAAGATCTAAGATTACTAGATCATAACCACCAACTTTACCAAGTCTTAACCCTTCCACACCAACTGAAGCTTTATCGCAAACTATCCCTTCTGAAGCTAAAGTTAGCTCAATTAAGTTAGCCATTTCCGGCTCGCCTTCAATTAACAAAACTCTCATTATTTTTCTCCATAAAATTCAATTTTTATATTGTGCTATAATTTAATTGTTAACTAAATTATAATTTTTTATGTAGTGCTTTATACATTCATTAATAACATAAGTAAAGAATATTTAATCAAATTGATAAAATTTTTACTATTAAGCTCTATCTGTAATTTAAAAACCATGGCGTTTAAAACGAAATTTATTAAATAATTAAATGATTTTCTTAGTTTTGATGCTCCGACATTTTCTTATGATATAAGGCACCAAAATCTATAGGATCAATCATTAAAGGCTGGAATCCTGCATCTTGAGTACAGCTAGCTATAATTTTTCTGGCAAATGGGAATATCATTGCCGGACAATGAACGGATAATAAAACCGGATGTTGTTCAGAATCAATATTAATTAAATTAAATACTCCAGCATATTTTAATTCTATCTGAAATAATTTATATTTCTCATTTCTTGCAATTGCCTCGATATTTAACTCTACTTCATAGAAATTTTCTTCCGATAAATTAGTAACATTTATATCTAGAGATAAATCAATTTGAGGGCGTTGATCCAAAGCCGCAAGAGAAGACGGGGCAGAAGGGTTCTCAAGAGATAAATCTTTTATATATTGTGCATTAACAGAAATATGCGGCATTGTCTCATTAGTATCGGTGTTTATTGTACTCATAAAAATCCTTATTAAAAATTTAATATAATTTTCTACATAAAAAAGTTATGTCAGTGGTAAAGTTACGCCTACTTGTTTCATATATTTTCCTTGGCGATCGGCATATGAAGTATCACAAATTTGATCACTCTTTAAAAATAAAAACTGACAAGCTCCTTCATTTGCATATATTTTAGCAGGTAATGGAGTAGTATTAGAAAACTCTAAAGTTACATGTCCTTCCCACTCCGGTTCTAACGGAGTCACATTTACTATTATACCGCATCTTGCATAAGTGGACTTGCCGACACAAATAACTAATACATCACGCGGTATTTTAAAATATTCTATAGTTCTGCCAAGGGCAAAGCTATTAGGTGGAATAATACACACATCTACTTCTCTATCAACTAAATTATATTCACTGAAATTTTTGGGATCAACCGTAGTAGAATTTATATTGGTGAATATTTTAAATTCATTAGATACTCTAGCATCATAGCCGTAAGAAGATAAGCCGTAAGAAATAATCTTTTCTTTATTATGCACTCTTACCTGCTTTTCCGCAAAGGGTCTTATCATACTTTGATTTATAACAGCTTCTTTTATCCACTTATCTGACATTATAGCCATAATCAAAACTTGATTTAATTAATAAACTAATGATTATAACTCATAATTATTTACAATACAAAATTTTTCTTTAAAGCTATAAGTCTGAGACTACTTGAATAATGATAGTGATAATAATACAACATATATATACTTAAAATTATTACAAATTAAAATAGTTTTTTATTGTTAATTCTGAAAAGTATTATTATGTTCTAGTGTAGTTGATTTATATTTATTAATACCAAAAATTTATAGTATTTTATTATTTAAGTTTATAGGAGCTTTATTAAAGTGAAAAAATTATTAGCTGCAAGTATTATTTGCCTTGCATCGGCTGGTCTTGCCGAAGAAAATCCAACACCTGTTATTTCTAATTCTGATACTGAAATAAAATTAGAAGGATTATATTTATTTGAAAGCGGTTATATTAAACAGGATCATTTAATTTTATTTGATAAAAATGTAACTGATAACAGGAAAAAGCTAGGTTTTTACACGGAAGCAGCGTTTGCGGCCACTATTGCTAAAACTATCAATGATGTAATAGCAGGTGCTAAAATAGTGCTTCAGCCTACTACAAGAGCAAAAACCTCTACAAGTTATAATGGATCACATATCTTTATTGAAACTAGTTACGGTAAAGTAGAACTCGGCTCTCCTGCTGACGCAAGCACTAAGTTGCGTATTACCGGCGGTCAAGTAACTGCAGGTACCGGAGGATGGTATAGATATGCTCTACTTGACGGTCAATATATGCGATATAACCGTTTAAAACCGGATTTTGATACTAGTGCTAGCTTTTATCTTGAGTCATACTCTAATTCTTTTAATCAAATCAATGATAAAGCTGAGAAAGCTAGAAGATTGAATTTTTTCACGCCTAAAATGAAAGGCTTCCAAGCCGGAGTTTCTTATACTCCAGATACTGCTAATACAGGCGGTAATAGAGATATAAATAATTTAACACTTGAAAGCTCAGGCAGAAGCGGAGTTAGTGTTTCTAAAACCGGAATAAAGACGGTTAAATTAGAGAATAACGAAATCATGACTATTAATCAGAATATTAGGGATGCTTTTTCTGCCGGCTTAACTTATGAACATGAAATTAGCGAAGATGCAGGCTTAAAATTATCTGTCACCGGAGAATACGGTAAACCTGCTCGTCGTCTTATTCATGCTAAAATGGACGGTACTACAATTCAAGTGCTTAATACCTATAAGCTTTCTAATTTAAAAGCATATAATCTTGGAGCTGTATTTACTTACGGTAATTTCTCTTGTGGCGCTTCTTACGGTAATTTAGGTAAAAGCTTAACCGCTAAGGAATATTATAAAGTCGGTCGTGATACCTATTATTACAATGGAGCAGTTGCTTATGGACAAGGACCTATAAAAACAAGTCTTGAATATCTTAAAACTTCAAGATATAAAAACACCGTTGATGCTGTAAGCCTCGCTACTGAATATAAGATCATGCCTGGTTTATTACCATATGCTGAAATTTCTCATTTCCAAGCTAAAGGTAAACCTGTATATTACCCTGAAGCACCTAGTAAAACAATACGAGGTACTGTTGGTCTTATAGGTACAAAACTTAAGTTTTAATTATTTATAAATTAATTGCCATCACTATTATAATCAAGGCTTAGAGCAATCTTATGCCTTGATTATTCCATTTTTTAATTGAACTATCAATAAACTTTATAGTTCCGTCGTTGTAATAATCTTGTTTTCTCTTCTGTTAAATCTTTAAACCATTCTATTAGCTTACAGCTCTCTCATTCTTGTCAAATTATGCTTAGCTTTTGTACTTCAAGTACCGGCGAACCTTGAAAAATTTATGCTATACTGCCTTTTGATTAAATAAAATTATATATTTTACTTTTTTTATTTTTAGATATTGATTGTCTATGATTACCATATATTGTGATCCAACCATAATATATGGTAATCATGTGATATATGATTTTTATTATTTTGAGTAACACTATGAATCATGCTCAATTTACAAGCTCAGGATATTCCTTTGTAAATGAATTAAAAGCAGTTACAAGATATGCAACCGCTTCTAAATTATTATTTAAAGATGCATATAATTTTGTTTCTAGTTCCAACTTAAAAAAATATTTACAATATTACTACATGCTTTAAATATTCAGAAAGTCTATACAAAAGACGGGTATTTTGAGGCAACATTGAAGTTTTTTAATATGCAACAGGATAATTCTCTAAAGATAGATGTACTCAGAACATCGAAAACCAGCATCAGAGGACAATGAAAATCTTTTCTCTCCTATATTAAATGTATTTAAAAACATGATGGAAACAAGTAACATTATAGATAAATATATTACTGCAATCCCTCATTTAATGAGTATAGGTTTTACCTTAAAAAAATTTCAAGCCCCAACCACGTTATAAGCAAATTTGATGCAATAAAGGTACCAGCACTTATGGCTGCCACTATCGAAAAACCTTTAATAGATACAATTAGAGAGGATTGTTCTACTATAATTCAATTTTTCAAAGACAGTAATACTCTATTAACTGGTGTTTATAACCTTTTCGGTAATAATAATGAAGATTTTACATATTATCAATTAGAGGAAGGTTATCAGGATGATCAGGTTGATGTTATAGGAGTAGGAGATAGTAACATCTATTAATTTAAATAGGTAAGATGAGTTTAAAAGCCTATAAAAACTTTTAATAATAGAACGGTACAAGCAAACTTATAAATAATTCGCTTGTATCAAACCACATAAAGTATGCTATTTTTTTACTCAATCTTTATTATAATTATGATGAAAATCTATTATTTTTTGGGAAGCCCATAGGAGGTAATTTACCGGTACTACCTCTTTTGCCTAAAAATGCAACAATGTTTTTCTCAAGTTTTACTTTTCCATTGTTATTCCAACCTAAGCCGTCTTCTTTATTGAATATTTTAATATCTAGAAGCTTAGCATTCTTAAATTTTTGCAGCGTTACACCTTGCCCTTTTTTCATTTCAGGTATTTCATCTATATTAAATACCAGTAATTTACGACTTTCACCGATACAAGCAATACTATCCCCGTTTACAGGTAAACAAGCTATACATACATGACCATCCAGTACATTCATAATTTGCTTTCCTGTTTTTGTTTGAGCCATTACTTCATTTGAATTAACTAAAAACCCCTTACCTACACTACTTGCGAGTAATAAAAGCTGATCAGGTTTATAGACTAAAATATTCGTAATATCGTTATTACCTATATCCACAAGTAGCTTTATAGATTCCCCTGTTCCTTTACCTTTGGAAATATTATCGGCAAGCAAAGTAAAAAATCTGCCTTCTGAACTAACTATTAATATTTTATCAGTCGTGTAAGCTTCTAAAATAAATTTCTCTGCATCACCTTCTTTATATTTGATAGTCGATAAATCGGTGTTATGACCTTTTAACGAACGAACCCACCCCATTTTTGAGCAGATAATAGTAATCGGCTCTTTAGTAATGAAAGCCGTTATATCAACTACTTGATTCGTAAGCGTTACTTCCTCAAAGCTTGTACGCCTTGCTCCTATTACCGTATTTAATCCAAATTTCGTTTGTACTGTTTTGATTTCTTTTTTAACTATTTTCCATAGTTCTTTAGGGTTATTTAGAATTTCTTCTAATATAGCTTGTTGCTTCTGCAAATTACTATGCTCATTAATAATTTCCTGCTCTTCAAGCTTGCGAAGCGAGCGAAGACGGGTATTTAATATCGCTTCTACTTGTATTTCGGTTAGTTTAAACCACTCCATCATTATCGCTTTTGGCTCATCTTCTTCACGAATAATTTTAATTATCTCATCAAGATTTAGATAAGCTATCCTAAGCCCTTTTAGAATTTCTAAACGATGCTTGATTTTGTTTAAAAGATAAGTTGATCTGCGAGTAACAATATTTTGTCTATGATCTAGAAACTCTTGTAAAATCTCTAAAATATTCATTACTCTCGGCACGTTATTACTGCCGATCACATTCATATTTAACTGAATGCGGCTTTCTAAATTCGTTAGCTTGAATAGAGATTCCATAACTATTTGCGGATCACATCCCCGATCTCTTGGCTCTATAACCAACCTTATAATGTCTGTTGATTCATCTCTAATATTGCTAACAAGGGGAATTTTTTTATCCTTTAGTAATATTGCTATTTGTTCTATAAGTTTTGATTTCTGAACCTGATAAGGTATCTCGGTTACGACTATCTGATATGTACCGTAACTCAGCTCCTCTTTTTCCCATCTGCTTCTCACTCTAAGACTACCGCGTCCAGTAGTATATGCAGCATTAATAACTTCAGCTTTATCAATAATTATACCGCCGGTCGGGAAATCAGGACCTTTGATAAAGTTCATTATATCGTTAATTTCAGCTTTCGGATGGTCGATTAAATGTATTAGAGCATCACAAAGCTCATGTAAATTATGCGGCGGTATATTGGTCGCCATACCGACTGCTATCCCTTCAGAACCATTAGCTAGTAAATTCGGAAAACTTGCCGGCATTATTACCGGTTCTAAATCGGAATCATCATAAGTAGGGCGAAAATCTACCGTATCTTTATCGATGTCCTCCATTAATAACGTACATATGTCCGTCATACGTGATTCGGTATAACGCATAGCTGCCGCATTATCACCGTCGATAGAGCCGAAATTACCCTGCCCATCAATTAAAGGATAACGCAACAAAAAATGCTGAGCAAGACGTACCAAGGTATCATACACTGCCACATCACCGTGCGGGTGGTATTTACCTATTACGTCACCGACCACCCTTGCACATTTCTTATAGCAGGAATTCGGCTCAAGCCTTAACTGTAGCATTGCGTATAATAACCTACGATGTACAGGCTTGAGTCCGTCACGTACGTCAGGAAGCGAACGTGACATAATTGTTGATAACGCATAAGTAAGATAACGCTCTGATAATGCATTACCAAAGTCAATATTTTCTATTTTAGCTTCTTTCATAAGTTATTTAGTTTTTATTTATCGTCATTGCGAGCAGTCGTTGTTGCGTGGTTCTCTATGTCATTCCATTCCTGCAAAAGCAGGAATCCAGAGAAAAAGTATAAACACAGCAAATTTTTAAAATTAAAAGCTCGATTTATCTGGCTTTATGATGGATTTCTGCTTTCGCAGGAATGACATAAGAGTATACAAACATCACTTCAATACACAACTCTGCTTATTATAAGCTAATTTCTTACAAACCGCTTTAGCTTGACTAAGACTACCATAATCACCGGCTAAGATTAAATAGAAAAATTTGCCGTCGTCATATTTAACTTTTTTGGTTGTGATAACAACATTTTTAAGAATTTTCGGGAATTTCTTTTTTATTCTTTCCCCTTCTTTCATTGCTTCTGCTTCAGATTTTACCGAACCTAGTTGTACTTTATAACTTTCATTATTTTTACAATTTTTAGCATTACTAACCTTATCTTTACTTCCTTTTTCAAGCTTTATTATATTTAAATCCGTTTCATTTTTGGAGTTATTATTTGGCTCTATTAATGCAATAAGGTTAGATATTTCATCAAAAGATTCATCGCTTTGAGCTTGATTACGAGAATCTATACGCATAGGTTTCTCAGGGTCAGGAAGCAATTTTACGGTTTTAATATTTGTATCTTTAGCAATAAGATTTTCATATATCGTACTATGTACTGCTGCTATTTGGTTATTTTCTATTATAGACGGTTTTATTTTTGTAGGCAGCTCATCAGGATAAATAATAATTACCGGCTTGCTATTCTGATAATATTGATAACCAAAATAAATAGCGGATATACATACTAAAAATACTAGAAATATTTTAATAAAAATATTATTGATCATATTTAGTAATTTGATAATAGAAAAACGTCATTGCGAGGAAAAATTGAAAATTTTGACGAAGCAATCTCAGGAGTATTATTGCATGAGATTGCCACGCAGCCTACGGCTGCTCGCAATGACGACTCGGTATCCACACGAGCAATACCTCCTTACAATGACGATGAAAACCTCACTACATTTTGTTCATTGGTTCTACACCTATCACTTCGAGACCACTAGCTATAACTTTCTGTATGGCACTTGCAAGAGCAAGGCGTGCTAGAGTTAATTCTTTATTGCTCTCAATCACAAATCTATAATCGCTATTTTCTTTACCGAAATTCCACATAGAATGAAATTTTGAGGCTAAATTTATTAAATAAAATGCGATGCGATGCGGTTCAAAATATTTTGCAGCTGCTTCTAATGTTTTCGTCCAGCTAGCCAAAAGTTTTATAATCTCAATTTCTTCTTCAGAGGATAATAAAGATAAATTATACTTACCTACTTCAAAGTTAGTATAAGATTCAGGCATTAATTCTCTAGCTTTTGATAAAATAGATATCGTTCTCACATGTGCATATTGTACATAAAAGATAGGATTTTCTCTTGATTGTTCTTTCACTTTTACCAAATCAAAATCAAGTGGCTTATCATTTTGTCTAGTCAACATCATAAATCTTATGATATCTTTCCCCACCTCATGATTTACGTCTTGCACACTAGCAAAGCTCCCAAGACGTTTTGACATTTTAACCGGCACACCGTTTTCAACGAAATTGACCAATTGACAGATTTTAACGTCCACTTTAACCTGCTCCTTACCTAAAGCTTTAACTATTGCCTCAATTCTTTTAACATATCCACTATGATCGGCACCAAGTACATAAATTAAGTGATTCGCTCCCCGCTCTATTTTATCCTTAGCATATGCAAGATCAGAAGCAAAATAAGACCAACTTCCATCAGCTTTTTCTATAGGACGATCTTGACTATCACCGTACTTAGTAGATTTAAATAATTTTTGAACTCTATTATCCCACTCTTCGTGAATTTTACCTTTAGGGGCAGGTAACGTACCTTCATAAATTAGCCCCATACGCTCCAGTAGTTTAACTGTTTCCTCTATCTCACCTTTATCATGCAATGATTGTTCAGAGAAAAATATATCATGTTTAATCCCTAAATCTGCCAAATCTTTTCTATTTAAATCAAGCATTTTTTCTACGGCAAAACTTTTGATTATTTTGAACCTTTCAGCATCATTCATCGTTAATAATTTATTGCCGTATTCTTTCGCTAAAATTTGCCCAAGCGGAATTAAATACTCTCCCGGATATAACCCGGCAGGGATAGTAATTTGCTCACCTAAAGCCTCTTTATAACGTAATAATACCGTACTAACTAAAGCATTTATTTGTGAGCCTGCATCATTAACATAATATTCTTTTGTAACGGAGTAACCTACCTTTTGCAAAATCCTTGCTAGCACATCACCATATACCGCACCCCTAGCATGCCCTATATGCATTGGACCGGTGGGATTTGCCGAAACATACTCGATGTTAATATTTCTGCTTTTATCTATATCAATTTCAAAAAACTTTTCTTCATGCTGTAAAATATCCTTTATTGATGCCTGCCAACTATCAGCTTTTATAGTAAAATTAATAAAGCCAGGTCCTGCTATTTCTATACTTGCAATATAAGGTAATGTTATAAGAACTTCTTTAAATTTTAAAGCCACTTCCCGAGGAGAAATACTTTCTTTAGCTGCAATAATCATTGCAATATTACTTGACAAATCACCGTTAAAACTATCTTTCGGTGTTTCAATAGTAGCAGTATTTGCTATTTCTTGATTATTATATAATTGCCTACTTGCTACAATTATATCTTGTTTCAATTGATTAAATATATTCATAATTATTAAATGTTATTAAAATTCAGCGAATAGAATTCTTACAAACGCTCGTTAATAAGGAGGAATTTGTAGGAGACACAGAACGCAGCACCGCAGCGTACACTTTAGTACGTGAGGATGCGAGTACCGGAGCGACGCACAAATTACCCTTAGAAGCAAGTTATGTAGGAAGTCGAGCAGAGCTGATTATATTCCTGAATGGCAAAACGGTCAGTCATCCCTGCTATATAATCAGCAACAACTCTAGCTTTACTATATGTTTCATTAGAGTCTATTAGCATTTTCCAATTAACCGGCAATAAATTAATATCATCCATATAAACCTTAAACAGACCTTGTAAGATTTTAGTACATTTAAGGCTGATGGCCGTAATTTTATTACTTTTATAAACTCGCTCATGAAGAAACTTCTTAGTTTCTTTAATATTTTCATTAGTTTTTTCCGTAAAATCCACTATCTGATAATTCAAGTTACGTATCTCATCTATGTTAGTAATTTTTTCTTTATTTAAATTTTCTTTTGTCTGCCATAATAAATCGGTAATTAACTCATGTATTAGCTTACGTACTACCTCATAAATCAGACATGAGGAACTAATATTTTTAAATTTTGACTTGAGTTCAAAAACATGTTGATCAATATATTTAAGTTCAGCAAGACTATTAAAATCGATAATTTTAGCACCGATACTATCTTCCAAATCATGCGAAATATAGCTAATATCATCGGCAAGAGCTGCTATTTGAGCCTCTGCTGATGCATAGGTACTAAGTTCTAAATCATTTTGCTTATTATACTCTGCTATATATTCATTTATCTCGCCTAGTATAGGACCGTTATGTTTTACTATTCCTTCTAAAACTTCCCATGTTAAATTTACTCCATTATAAGCCGCATATCTTTTTTCAAGTAATGTTAGTATCTTTAAAGATTGAGCATTATGAGAAAAGCCGTTATACTCTCTCATACATTTATTTAAAGCCTGCTCTCCCGCATGACCGAAAGGCGTATGCCCAAGATCATGAGCAAGTGCTATTGTCTCAGCTAAATCATTTGATAAATTTAAAGTATTAGCGACCGAACGTGCAACAGTCGAAACCTCTAAAGAATGAGTTAGCCTATTTCTGTAATGATCTCCCTCGTGATTAATAAAAACTTGAGTTTTATATTGCAAACGCCTAAATGCATTAGTATGTATAATGCGATCACGATCACGTTCAAACTCGTTTCTATAAGAGGTCGGGATTTCCTTATATAATCTTCCCCTACTTTTAAGAGGATCAGAAGCGTATGAAGCAAGCATCGTTATCCTTTATTTTGAAAGACGTTGTTGTGTGGTTCTAACTTTTCGTCATTGCGAGGAAATTGCATAGCAATTGACAAAGCGATCTTAGGAGTTTGTTATTATTTCATGAGATTGCAACGCAGCCTACGGCTGCTCGCAATGACGATTTGGTATCCACACAACAAAGCCCACTTGAAAAATATCAAGATATACTATATAATTTATGAGACTTTTACAAGGTAATTTTAAGTGATGATAACAATTACGGATAGAGCTTTTGAACGGGTTTGCGAGTTAGTAAAGCTAGAAAAAGATAAAAATTTAGTACTGCGAGTTTCGGTTGATAGCGGCGGTTGCTCAGGACTTATATATAATTACGAACTAGTCTCAAAAGATAATATAGAGCAAGATGATTATGTCATTACTAAACATAATGCTACAATTATTATTGATCCTATCTCTCAAAAATTTATGCTAGATTGCACTCTTGATTTTACAGAAGAGCTAGGCAGTTCATATTTCAACGTTAGTAATCCGCAAGCTAAAGCAAAATGCGGCTGCGGTAATTCTTTCTCAGTGTAAATGCAAGTATTGCAAGTGGGCATTGTTATTAGAATGCCGATGTCATCCCTGCAACAGCAGCAATGACATCGCAACGTCAAACTTTTAATGTTAATCATTAAGTTGCATAGTTGCTCCACCTACCTCAACTTCGTCATTATTTATCATAAGGAGGACGCTCTACTTCATTACTATTAACGTTATTATCTTTATCTTCTTCGTTATCTGAAGCATTACTATCTATGTTAATATAAACATGTTGTTCTTGGGCTTTGTTGAGCTATTAAACTTTGTTTTAATGTTTCAGCTTGAGATTTTCTTAAATTTAGTCCTTGTCCTTTACATTGCTCCGTAGAGAGAATTTTAAGGCCTTGAGATTGTCTTATTAAATCATCACATACCAAAACTCCGCAGTCCGAAGTATTTCCTTCTTCTTGTTGTTGAGTTTTTAAATCCATTATTTCATCAGAGCAAACCTCGATAATAAGTTTTACTAAGTCAGGACGATCATTTAACGATCTGCCCAAAAGATCATTATAAGTAAATATTATCTTATTTGTATCATTATCTTTACTAATCATCATACTTACCCAATGCCCATGTCCTATATTAATCGGCATAAGTACAACTTTACCTTTGTTCTTCAAATCCTCATGCACTCTCTCTAAGTGCATCTCTTACTTGTTCAGGGTTTGTTAAATCAACATAGGGTAACTATAGAGAATTTATTTTTGTCTATATTTGCTTCTAATATATTTTTTATATCATCTTCACTATACTAGTAATCCGATTCTTGTATATTTTCTATAGTGTGAAGCTGGGTACTTTTCGTTGGCGGCGGTTGTTGTGGATGCTTTTGCTGCGGCTGAATTAAAGCTTTTTCTTGTTTTTGAGGCTGCGTATCATTTTGTTTGTTTACTTCTTGTTGATCATTAGTCAATTGCTCATTTTGATTTTGTTGTACTTCTGGCCACTCCTTGGCCTGCGGCTCCGACAGTGAAACAAAATCATTTATTATAGTCTGTGTATCACTTAAAAATTTTGTCAGCCTCTTTAGTAACTATACTCAGATCTTTCATCTTACCTTTGTTAAGCATTGAGCATATAAAAGTAGTATTTTCCTCCATCTTCGTACTATAAACTTTATCAACTTTTAACAATAATTTTTGTTCTGCCTGAGGGCCTAGCTATACTTGCAGCCTTTAAATATTCAAAAGCAGCTAGCGGTATTAAATTTAAATAAAAATTCCCCTAAAGATATAAAAGATCTTTTTTTAAAGATAGATAATTCTCTACTTCTTTTTTATTCTTAGGGATGTTAAAAATTTCTCTAAGAATAAAACTACACTCTTCTATCGGGTCTATACTTAAACTTACCTTGAAATATTTTATTGCTTCAAGAAGCAATTTAATTACTATTTCGCTTTTATTTTCGTCCTTATAGAATCTCCCTAAATTTAAAAATAATCCACCTATTTTTTACAAATATTGCTAAAAATGTACGGAATTGTATCATGGCCATAGAGAAAGTTAAAATCTTTATCAATTTCCAGAGCATTAATATATTCTCTTATTACTCTAAACCAATCTAATTCCGATTTACTATTTTCATAGATTATACCTAAATAATAATGAGCATTGGCTTTTATTTCATTTATAGATATAATAATATGCTCAGCTTGCGATCCCGTAAGTTTATCAAGCCATTCTAATGCTTCTTTATAATATTTTTTTTGTTCTTTATTAGATTATACATTATCGGTTATTTGATAAGGTTTTAATTTTATATCTAATATAGCTTTATTATTTACTAAAGAAAGTTTAGTTATTGTTTTATTAAGTCTAAACACCTCAGCTAAAATTTTTATTTGCTTATCATTTATACCGCAATTGTCCAAAAAGACTTGCTCAATAGTCTTATTATTCCTTAAATAATTTGCTATATATGGTATATCTTCTGTTATAAAGTGGTAGTTACTAAAATCCAAAGCGGTTACATTGATAAACTCCGCAAGCCCGCTATTTGGTTTTACTAATGTTTAATTAAATATAGAACGAGTGTTATTAGAGAGCCAAGCTATAATATCTTTATATTCATACTTAGAGATATGAAGCTTGTGTTTGGAGTTAATATATCCTTACTTAATATTACGTAATTTCATTAATATATTACATTCTTCAAGAACAGTTAAGTCTGGAGTGTTTTTTTGTTCCAAAATATTATTAAAATACTCCGTCAAAAAATCATTTATATTTTTTAAACCTCGTTCCTATTTAGGACTACCAAGCAGTGTACTGCCAACTGCTTTTATTTGATTCCACATAATAATTACACCTATAAATTATTTGCATTTATACAAATAAAAACATTTCTGATCTATAAGTTGAATAAATAAATATTAATACTATTTAAAAACTAAATAAGTAAATTTACAATAAAGATTTAAAGGCGAATTGGTGAAATTCTAATGATAAGAAAGTTCTATTTTTTTATATTGTAAAAAATTATTACTTCTATTTTAAAATTGAATTAATAGGGGATATTTATATATATTTTAGGTAAAATTTGAAGTTATTTTTCTTTTGTAATTTTATCATATTTTTTTAGTTTGACAAGAATGGACTCTAGATTATCCAACTTCATCATACATGGACCGTCGCTTGGAGCGTTATCGGGGTCTTGATGTACTTCCATATACATACCGGCAATACCTACAGAAGTTGCTGCCTTTGCAAGTAACTCTACATATTTTCTTTCTCCACCGGTACTACTTCCTAGCCCCCCCGGTTGCTGAACGGAATGTGTGGCATCAAAAACTATAGGTACATTTAACTCTGCCATTATTGCAAGACTACGCATATCAGATACCAAGTTATTATAGCCAAAACATGCTCCTCGCTCTGTAAATAATATATCCTTTACTCCAAAAGCTTCTAGTTTTGTTTGTACATTTTTCATATCCCACGGAGCTAGAAACTGTCCTTTTTTTACTTTTACTATTTTACCTGTTTTTGCTGCAGCTTGAAGCAAGTCGGTTTGTCTACATAAAAATGCCGGAATTTGTAAAATATCTGCTACTTTGGCTGTTTCGGTACATTGACTCTCTGAATGAACATCAGTAACAATAGGGCAATCGAATTCAGATTTTACTTTTGATAAAATTTCTAAACCTTTCTCAATACCAAGTCCTCTAATCCCATGTACGGAAGTTCTATTAGCTTTATCAAAAGAAGATTTATAAATAAATGGAATCTCAAGCTTGCTAGTTAATTTAACAAGTTTTTCTGCCATAAACAACGCATGATCTTTTCCTTCAATCTGACAAGGCCCTGTAATTAAAACAAACGGTAAATCATTTCCTATTTTGATATTGTTAAGTTTTACTATTTTCTGCATAATTCTTAGATTTAATTAATTGAGCGAGGCACGGATTAGTGTTTCTCTGTTATATCAGGTACTGATTCATTTTCTATTAATTCATTATTAATTATTAGTGTATAATATTTTTCTTTTATTGTCGTTAAATCATAACTACCATGATAATAACCTTCTAGGTTAATAATTTTTTTTAAATAAAAATTTACCTGCTCTGTTTCTAACGGTTCATCTATATTTTTTACAATAGACGACTTAATATTAATTAAATACGCTTTTATTTTTTTTAATTCTTTAATAATTATAAAAATATCATGCGGTTTTGTTACCAATATTCCTACAAACAAAATTAATAATATTTGCGTTAAAGACATATTTATATTAATTTCTTATGTTTATATTTTGGATTTAAAATACTTTCACCTTTAGTACTTAGCATATATTCATGATAATCTTGATAATTTCCTTCAAACCATGTAGCATTATTTTCTTTATCATATGATATAATATGAGTGGTTATTCTATCTAAAAACCACCTATCATGACTAATCACTAATACACAACCTGCAAAATCTAAAATAGCATCTTCAAGTGCTCTTAACGTATCAATATCTAAATCATTAGACGGCTCATCTAATAATATAACATTTGCTCCTTCTTTTAGTAATTTTGCCAAATGTACTCTGTTACGTTCTCCACCTGAAAGTTGTCCAACTTTTTTTTGTTGATCACCGCCTCTAAAATTAAAAGCTGCACAATAAGCTCTACTTTTAATTATTCTATTACCAAGTTGTAATTCATCTAGACCTTCTGAAATTTCTTCCCATATAGTCTTATTATCATCTAAATGATCCCGTGATTGATCGACATAACCTAATTTTACCGTTTGACCAATTTTAATAGAACCATTATCTGGCATTATTTTACCTGTAATAATATTAAACAAAGTAGACTTACCTGCTCCATTCGGTCCAATAATTCCTACAATAGCTCCACGTGGAACTTTAAAACTAAAATCTGATAATAATATTTTATTATTAAATTTTTTAGCTATATGTTCTGCTTCAATAACAAGATCACCTAAACGAGGTCCGTTAGGTATAATTATTTGAGTAGGATCGGTTTTTTGTTCTTGTTGTTTATTTAATAACTCTTGATATGCTGTAATACGTGCTTTATTTTTTGATTGTCTAGCTTTTGGAGTTTGACGAATCCATTCAAGTTCACGATTCAATTGTTTTTTTCTATCATCGTCTTCTTTACTTTCTAAAGCTAATTTTTTTTGCTTCTGCTCAAGCCAAGAACTATAATTTGATTCCCACGGTATACAATTTCCACGATCTATTTCTAATATCCACTCTGTAACATTATCTAAAAAATAACGATCATGGGTAATTAATATTACAGTACCTTCATAATGCTTTAAATAATCCTCAAGCCAAGAAACTGATTCTGCATCCAAATGATTTGTAGGTTCATCAAGTAACAACATATCAGGTTTCTCTAAAAGCAATTTACATAAAGCCACTCTTCTTTTTTCTCCACCGGAAATTTTTGTAATATCTGCTTCTTTTGGTGGGCAACGTAAAGCAAGCATTGCGATCTCTATTTCACGTTCTAGATTCCATCCATCACAATTGTCTATTTTTTCTTGCAATTCTGCTTGTTTATCAAAAAGCTTTTGCATTTCTTCATCAGTGATTTCAGCAGCAAATTTGTTACTTATATAATTAAATTCATCAATAAGTTTTTTCTTTTCATGAAGACCTTCTATGATATTATCAAAAACATTTTTACTAGCATCAAGATACGGTTCTTGAGGTAAATATCCTACTTTTATACCAATTTTAGCTGTTGCTTTACCTTCAAACTCTTTATCAATACCTGCCATTATTTTTAATAAAGTCGATTTGCCTGCTCCATTTGGACCTATTATACCGATTTTAGCTTTTGGTAAAAATGATAAATTTGTTTCTTTTAAAATTCGTTTACCATTTATAATTTTGCTTAAACCAACCATTTCATAAACATATTGATATGACATAAATTACTTATTTCCTTATATTATTATTTTACACCGATATATATATTTACTAACTGTATTGTATGAATTTATTGCTCTATGAGCATATAATTCAAAATCAGACATTGTAATTTCTATCATTGTTTTTCTCGTTTAGATATTTATCTTAAGAAATAAAATGCTGTATATATACTTTAATTTTAGCAGCTTAAGGATTGTGTATACTTTTATACTTATAATTTTAGCTTATTGATAATTTTTCCATATGCATTTTAATTTAATTTTAATAATATCAAGTCTAATTCTTCCAAATCTTTATAATGAAATATTAATTTTCCGCCTAATTGATAATTTTCTATTGTTATTTTTATACCAAATTTTTCTGATAAAGCTTTTACTAATAATTCTAGATCATTATCCGTAGCGTTGTCCTTTACAAAACGCTTTCCTATTTTGTTATTATTGTTAGGGGACTTTGTATACTCATTTTTATACCATTGTCTTACTAGTTCTTCTGTTTGACGTACATTTAAATCATTATTTATAATATGATCGGCTATTACTTCTGCATGTTCATGATTTATTAAACACCGAGCTTGCCCCATACTTAGTATATTTTCATTTACTTTATCTTGAATAGACTGCGGTAAATTATTAAGCCTTAATAAATTAGCTATATGACTACGACTTTTACCAAGCCTTTCAGCTAATTTTTCTGCCGTATAATTAAAATTTTCTATTAAATATTTAAAGCCACGAGCTTCTTCCATCACTGTTAAATCAGTTCTTTGTATGTTCTCAATTAATGCTATTTCTATACTCTCTCTAGCATCTAAATTTTTTATAATTACCGGTATCTCTAAAACTTTTGCTAATTTACATGCACGCCAGCGTCGCTCTCCTGCTATAATTTGGAAATTATTATCAACAATAATAGGCTGTAATAAACCATTATTCAATATAGAATCTGCTAATTCTTTTATTTTATCATATTCAAAGTTTTTTCTAGGTTGATTCTCATTTGGTCTTATTCTATCAATATTTATTATTTGTACTATTTCTGATTCTATAGAAATAACTTCTTCTCCAAGTAATGAAGATAATCCTCTTCCTAGTCCTTTATTTTTCGCCATATCTTTCTAAGATTTCTTTTGTAAGTTCTATATATGCAACTGCTCCCGAACATTTATAATCATATATAATAGCCGGTTTTCCATATGAAGGAGCTTCAGATAATTTAATATTTCTTGGAATAACGGTTTTAAATACTAATTCTCCTAAGCATTTTCTAACATCATCTTCTACTTGTTCAGTTAAACGATTACGTTTATCATACATTGTAAATAATATACCTGCAATCTTTATCTTAGGGTTTAATTTTTTCTCTACAATTTCAATTGTTTTTAACAAATGACTTAATCCTTCTAAAGAATAAAAATCACATTGCATTGGAATCAGTACTTCATCGCTTGCAACTAAAGCGTTTACTGTTAATAAATTTAATGAAGGAGGGCAATCAATAATTATATAATCATATAATATTTTTATTTCTTCCAATAGCTTCATTAAAATATATTCTCGGTCCTTTAATTTTGTTAAGTCTAATTCAGCCGCAGATAGATTAGTGTTTGAAGTAATTATTTCTAAATTTGGTATATCTGTAGAAATTATTGCATCTTTCAATTCTATTAAATTTGTTAATACTTGGTATATAGTATTTTTGCGTTGTTGCTGATTAATTCCAAAACCGGTACTACTATTCCCTTGAGGATCAAGATCTATAACTAAAATTTTTTTATTTACAGCAGCAAAAGCTGTAGCTAAATTTACAGTAGTTGTAGTTTTAGCTACCCCTCCTTTTTGATTAACAATAGCAATTACTTTTACTTTCATATCATTTTTGTTAAATTACTAACTTCTAGAATTTTCCCTTCTTCACAAGTAATACTTTGATGTATTAAATAACCAAATAACCATCTCTCTTTAGCTTCTACTATTTCAGTTAAATAATTTTTTCCTTTTAATAACAAAAATTTTTCTCGTACTGAAATATTTTTTATGCAATTAAATATTGTATTTAAGTTAGAGAAAGCTCTACAAGTTAATATACTACAATCTATTTCTACTTTTTCTATTCTTTGATTGATTATTTGTATGTTATTATTTGATATCTTTGATGCTTTTTCTAAAAATATACATTTACGTAAATCAGCTTCTATTAAACTTACTTGCGCTACCCCCGCTATAGATAACACTATACCAGGCAAACCGGAACCGCTTCCTATATCAACCAAATGTATTTCTTTATTATCAATATATTGTATTAATTGTAATGAGTCTAATATATGACGTTGCCAAAAATTATGTATAGTATTATCCGATACAAGATTGATTGATTTATTCCATTTTTTAACTAACTTTTGAAAAATTTCTAACTTTTCAATTATTTCACGTGGAACTTCCATCACTATATTTAGTTTTTAAATAAATTATAATAGCCGTAATTGCTGCAGGTGTAATCCCTGGAATTCGACGTGCTACACCAATAGTAGTAGGTTTATGGGAAGAAAGTTTTTCCTGTATCTCTAATGATATACTTGGTATTTTAAAATAGTCAATATTTTTAGGTATTAACTGCGCCTCTTCACTTTGAAATAAATTAATATCTGCGTGTTGTCTAGTTAAATATGAAGCATATTTTGCTTCAATATAGAGTAATTGCAAAATGTTATTATTCTGTATTTCTTTAAGCATAGGAAAAATTTTAATAGCTTGTTCAACATTGAAATTAGGTATTTTAAATAAGTCTAATACTGTTTTATATTTACCATCCTGTGCAACCTGTATACCCATTTTAGCAAGTTTACTAGTAGTTAAAGACAAGGTATTTAATAATGATTTTATTTTTTCTATGTCTTCACATTTTTTTGTGAATATTTTTTTACGTTTTTCTGATATGACTCCAATGTTCATCCCTAATTCCGTTAAACGTAAATCAGAGTTATCTGCTCTTAAAGATAATCTATATTCTGAGCGAGAAGTAAACATACGATAAGGTTCTATAGTACCAAATGTTGTTAAATCGTCAATCATTACTCCAATATAACTGTTTGCTCTTGTTAATATAAACGGTGCTTGATCTTTTACTGCTAAAGCAGCATTTATACCGGCTATTATACCTTGCCCTGCGGCCTCCTCATATCCTGTAGTACCGTTAATTTGCCCGGCAAAATACAATCCAGCTATTTTTTTTGTCTCTAGCGTAACACTTATTTCACGTGGATCAACATAATCATATTCTATAGCATAACCTGGACGTAAAACCTTTACATTTTCTAATCCTGGTATTGTTTTGATTAATTTATGTTGCACATCTTCAGGCAAAGAAGTAGAAATACCGTTTGGATAAATCGTATAATCATCTAACCCTTCAGGTTCTAAAAATATACGATGTTCTGATTTTGTACTAAATCTAACTATTTTATCTTCAATAGAAGGACAATATCGCGGTCCTATTCCTTCTATTTGCCCTGAATACATTGCCGATTTATCAAGATTCTCACGTATAATATCATGAGTTTCTGAGGTTGTTTTTGTGATAAAACAATTTATCTGAGAAACATTAACAATATTTGTTAATTCAGAAAAAGGACGAGGAATTTTATCACCGGGTTGTAAAATTGTTTTACTATAATCAATAGTACGTCCATCAATGCGAGGCGGTGTACCTGTTTTTAAACGAGCCAGTTTAAAACCTATTTGTTTTAATGTATTTGATAATCCATATGAAGGCTCTTCATCTACTCTACCGGCAGGAATTTTTTTTTGTCCAATATGAATAAGTCCTGATAGGAAAGTACCTGTAGTTAATATAATTTTTTGACAAAGAATTTTGCTACCGTTATTTAAAATAACTGCTTCAATTTTAGAAGATTTAATTTCTATATCTTCCACTTTTCCATATAATATATCTAGATTAGGATAATTTGTTAATATTTGATACATCGCTTTTTTATAAAGCTTTCGATCAGCTTGAGCTCTAGGTCCCCAAACGGCTGGTCCTCTAGTCTCATTCAGCATTTTATAATGTATACCGGCTTGGTCTATAACATAACCCATTAACCCATCAAGTGCATCGATTTCTTTAACTAATGTGCCTTTTGCAATTCCACCGATTGCTGGATTGCAAGACATTTCGCCTAAATTTTCCGGTTTTAACGTAATTAAGAGAGTAGGAACTCCAAGACGTGCAGAAGCGGCGGCTGCTTCCACGCCTGCATGTCCACCGCCTATAACTATTACGTCATATTTTAGCATTAATTATTCTATAATTTCAGATTTATTAAAGAAAAATTCGATTTCTCTTTTCGCACTATTTTCACTATCTGAACCATGAATACTATTAGCCTCAATTGATTCGCCTAAATCTTTTCTAATAGTGCCTGCCTCAGCTTCAGCAGGATTAGTTGCCCCCATAACTGTGCGGTTTAAAGTTATAGCATCCTCCCCCTTAAGCACTTGAAGTACTACCGCTCCTGAAGTAATATATTCAACTAAGCTATTAAAAAACGGTCTTGCTCTATGCTCATCATAAAAACATTCAGCTTCATATTTAGTTAAAAATTTCATTTTCTGGGCCACTATTTTTAAACCGGCATTTTCTAAGTAAGTATTAACTTGTCCTATTTTATTCCGTTTGATAGCATCAGGCTTAATCATTGAAAAAGTATATTGTATTGTCATTTTGTAACCTATTTATTATAACTATTAAATTTATTTTTTAGCTGAACGATTCCATATTAAAGCAAATAATCCTCCTCCTAAAAGAGCAGAAATACTGAAAAATATAAATACCCCATCCCAACCATAATTATCGCTAATCCATCCTACGCCGACTCCAGCAACAGCCGCTCCTAAATAACCAAATAACCCTGATAATCCATTAGCCGTACCGACAGCCTGACGGGTACTAAAATCAGCAGCTGCTATACCTACAAGGAGCTGAGGTCCTGAAACAAAAAAGCCTATTAAAGAAAGAATTACTATACTTAATAATTCACTGTGAATAGGAAATTTCCAAAACAAGACTAACAATAAGCTAAGCAATACCATACATATGGATGCAACAGGACCTCGACGACCTTGAAATAGTTTATCAGATAAAACACCTGCTATTAATGCCCCTGGGATACCTATCATTTCATATAAACCGATTTGTAAGCCTGCATTTGTAAGACTTATATTACGTAAATCTTTTAAAAATGTTGGAGCCCAATAAATTACTCCGGAACGTATTATATAAACAAACATGTTTGCTAAACAAACATACCATATTAGCTTATTACAAAAGACCATTTTAAGTAATTGTGGAGTTAATAGCTTCTCATAATCTCCTATAGCTTCAGGCGGATATTCTTTATATGCCTCTACGGTAGATAAACCTACTTCTTTTGGAGAATTACGAAGCCTATTATATAAAAAAAGCGATACTACACAAGCAACTACACCTGGAACAAAAAAAGCAGCTCTCCAATCAAATTTATCGATTAAATAACCACAGCTTATCATAGCAAGGGCACCACCTATTTGATTAGAAGTTGCACCCATAGCCCATTTAGTTCCAAGTTCTTTTGAAGCGAACCAGTGAGTAAGCATCTTTGTTGCAGGAGGCCAGCCCATAGATTGAAACCAGTTACTGGCTATCCATAAAATTCCTATAAGCCATAAAGAATCTGAAAAACCTATTAGCATAGTAATGATCCCGACAAATAAAAGACCCAAAACCATAAATATCCGAGCATTAACTTTATCGCTAATAAACCCGTTACAAGCTTTACTAACTCCATACATAATAGATGAAGCAGTTAATATCCAGCCAATTTGTGTTTTAGTAACCCCAAAATATTCTCTTATAGCAGGAGTTGCTATATTAAAATTCTGACGACAAAAATAAAAAGTTGCGTAACCTATAATAATAGAATACAAAATCCTTACTCGCCAACTATTATATTTTTTTACATATGGCGATCTTGGAGTTTTAATTTTGGATCTTGTATTTGTCATATTATAAACTCTCCGACTATAAAAAAAGCAAGTTTTCGGTTTTATTTACCAAAACTTTATACTCTTTATTTAAACCTTTAACGGCATATACCCATAATATTACTATTACAAAGAATATAGAAGCAAAATAAGGAGTTGCCTCTACAAAACCAAATGCAGGAAATAAAATAAAGAATGTAGATTGAATAATAGCACCGCCTGATTTACCAAATCTTCCTCCGATAACTTCAACAGCAGCTTGCCCTTTTACTCGTAAATCCTTATCAAGCGGAATATACGCCATGTTTTTAGTGGCATCAAATAAAGAATATTTTACACTTTTACTTAAAACATTTTGAATCATACCGATCATAACAGCAAGTGCTAAAGGACCTGAAGCAAGAATACCTGTTAAATGCATAGCAATAACACTATCAAAAAAGATAAATGCAAAAAACGCTGCACCGGTAATTAACATCATTAATGGAGTTATCATAGCTGCAGTTAGCCATGATACTTTTCTTAAAAGATTACTACCTATAAGCATGAAAGCAATTGCAACCCAACCCTGATAAAATTGGAACTTACCCATATATATAGTATAAGCCTCTTTCGTCGGATATAATTCTTTTACTTTGGATTTCCAAACACCTTCAACTAAATTTACTGAAACACCGTAAGCAATAAGTAACAATGCAATATAACCTACATACTTAGAAGTAAAGATCATTTTAAAACTGTCTATTAATGACATTTTAGCTTTAGCTTTCTTTTCTTTTACTAATGTTGGATCATAAAGTCTAGGATCGGTTAGAACGTTTTTATTCATCCATCTATATGTTAATATTACCAAAAAGCTACTTGTTATCATTATAACAAATAAAGGCACAAATTTTAGATGTTCTGCAACTATTTGAGTTTTTTCATGCAAGCAATATCCAATAATTACGGATGTTACAGGCAATGCTAAATTAGCAAGTAAACCAAACATTGAGTAAAAACGTTTAGCTTCATCGGTTTTAGTAATTTGGTTAGCAAATTGCCAAAATAATAAACTAAGCATCATTGTTCCCCAAAGCTCTGCCATAGTATAAAAAGATGCAAAACTCCATTTCCCAACTATTCTTATAAACCATTTGAAATTAGGATAAGCTAAACTCCAAGATTCTATGGTTTCAGGATCAGGATGAACTAAATCAGGGTAGGGGTAAAGAACAAACGCAAATAATGCAAAATACCCTAAGAAAAATGAAGTAATAATATAAAACACATTTTCTTGCTTTAAAATATCGCAGAGCTTAACATAAATTACCATAGCGATTACGGCAGAAGGTAGTACTATATATGTTTTTAAGAAACTTATTGCTTCTGCCCCTATATCCGTTACTACAAACCCGTCTTTAATTGAACGAAGCGTTGAGTAGTTTAATAAAATACAGAACATCATAAACGCCATAGGAAGAAACTTCTTATTTTCATATCTTTCTATAGGCCAAATTACCTTTCTTAGTTCCGAGAGATAATTGTCACTTTTGGGAGTACTCATAAATTAAATTTTTCTTATTTTAAAGATAAGTATTGTACTAGAATATGTTAGAAAAGTCAAACCTATTGATTTTTCTCAAAAGAAATTAAATAAAATTATTAACTATAGGATGCGTAAAAGAAATATGACAATTTATTTACTTGATTTTAGCTTCTATATATAATTTTCTATTTATAAATTATTATAATAAAATATAAATTAAAAACAGCTCTATTATTAACTGCTATAATTTTTATAACAGGTTGTAAAAGTAATATGAAAAATGAAAACAATATTTCATTACCGCAATATGTAACTTTGAACATTCAAACCTTAAATAGTTCAGAGGATAAAACTATTAGAATAAAGGCAAAAACTTTAAACTTTCCGTTATCTTCAGAAGATTTACGTGATATATCTATTTTAGAAAAGAAATATGATCAAGAAGAAAATTGTGCAGGACTTGCTGCACCGCAAATAGGCATATCAAAATGTATAATAATATTTGCAGTACACGAAGATGCAGAGTTAAAAAAATGGCGTCCTGACCTTAAGGATACAATGCCTAAAACTATTTGGATTAACCCCTCATATAAACCGATAGGTATTGATAAACATGAAGATTACGAGGGATGCTTTTCTGTTGAAAATGCTACAGGACCGGTAGCAAGATTTAAGAAAATTCATTATCACGCATATGATACAAATGGAAATCAAATTCAAGGTATCACAGAAGGATTTTTAGCAAGAGTTATCCAGCATGAAATCGATCATCTAAACGGAAAAATATTTTTAGATTATGTAGCTCCCAAAAAAATAATGACTAAAGAAGAATATTTAGAAATGCGTAAAAAAGCAATGGAGCAGGAAAATATAAAATCTTAGAGTTTTCTAAATCTCAAATATCATTCTAGCTAAAATTTGAGTATGTCATTCCCGCGAAAGCGGGAATCTAGAAAAAAGCGAAATTATCCGAGCTTTTAATATAAAAAATAAATATATTTGTATCTTTTAGTTACTGAATTCCTGCCTTCGCAGGAATGACATTGTTCCATGTTAAGGCAACGTAAATTTACTTTTTGCACCGGATACGGGACGCACGAGATGTTCGCCTAAAACTTCATCTTCATCACCTGTTACATTATTTATAATTTTTCTGCCCATGAATAATGAGAAAAACCGCCACCGTCTAAATTGATTGCTGATTCATATCCAAGGCTTATTTTAACATATAATCTGCAAGTTCTGTTTTAGTTAATCCTATCACATCACAGTATCATTAACAAGGTGTTTTTCTAAAATTTTTAAAGCTTCAGGGATTGTTAATTTATCAACATTTATTTTTTTCTCTTCCCGTAATATTGATCTTACTTGCACAAGCTTAAGGTCTTTTACATGTTGCTTATAAATATGCTCAACTATAACTATAGTGCCGTCATTACGCACTCCTAAGGCAGTAGGAGCATGAGCCGGATCATTTCGCTTTGGATTATCTACAACATTTTTACCGTCTTGAACCAATAAGGGAATACCGGTTACTATTGAAGCAGTGTTACTTAAATTTATAAGCTTACCGTCTTTATCGACAAATTCCAAATTTAACTTTACAGAATCATTTATATTTACTGCCGGCAAACTTGTTTCTTGTGGAAAGGACAATATAAAGCTTTCTGTGGAATTTGATTATCACCATGCTTGCTTATTGCCGTAACAATAAAATTAGACCTATTCTGATCAATCAAAATTTCTTTGTTAGTATACGGCGTTAATGTGGTAGACGCTCAAACATCATTATAGAAAGTAATATCTTTTAGGTTTGAAAAATAATTAACTTGATTTGGAATAACAGATTTATCGCCTATTTCTACTAAAATTTTTGCACTAGCCTTGGTAATTTGAATATTGCCCTGATCTATAATTAACAAACTTTATAGTTGTTTTCTAAGACTAAATAGCTTGCCGTTAATCATTAAAGTAAGGCTTGGTCTGCCCGTCATCACTACCTGCGATTTCAAAGAATCCGGCATTAATAGCAGCAGCTGCATTAGTGCGGTGTGCCATAACATTTACTGTTTCTCTGCCTATAACCTGATTATGAGCTTTAACTAGTTCTAACCCAAAATTCTTAGGATCAATAGTTAACACATGAATCACATGCTTATCTTTTTCATAACGATTATATGTTAAGCCTTTATATTCCTTTGCATATATTTTAAAACTGATTATTAAAGTAAGAAATAAGTAAACTAATCTAATCATATTGTTTTACTTTTTTTAACAAAAAAATTTAACCATAATGTAATGCCTCTTTACTTGGAAAGAATCTCTTACTCTTTTCCGTCCATATTTTAACTATTTCAAAAATCCTGTTAAAATAAGGTTTTACTGTATCTTCATGCATATTGTAAAAATCATGATCATCACGTTGTATAATATCTGAACCGTATCGGTAAGAAGCATAAAAAATGCCTTCCGGCTTTAATGCAGCATGAATTTTTTATACACATTGATTGTTTCATTATAAGGTACATAAAGGAGAGTTGCTTGAGCTCAAACACCATCAAACGACTCCTTAAAATCGATATCTTGAAAAGTGGAGTGCAGTACATCTATTCCGGTTTCTTTTGTAGCTAATTTAACCATTTCGGTTGAACCGTCAAAAGCAGTAACTTGATATCCTTGACTTAAAAAATATTTTGTATCACGACCAACTCCGCAACCTGCATCTAAAATATGAGCTTGTTCAGGTAAATAGCTAGTAAATGCTTTATAGCTATCAGACAAATCTGCATTGATTGTTCTGCTATAAAACTCTTGAGCGTTATTATTATAATATTGTATATTTTTCCCAACTATTAGTATATTTATACTCACCAAACAACAAAATACAAATAGAAAATACATATAATTTCTATTATATAATAGACTTCTTTTGGAACTCTACTTCTAGGGGTAATTTGTACGTCAATACGGTACTTGTATCCTCACGTACTTTTTTATACCCTGCGGTGCTGCGTTCCGTGTTTCCTCCAAATTACCCCTAGAAGTAGAGTTCCAAAAGAAGTCTATTGACTATTAGACTTAAAAATGCTCTACTTATCAAGAATAAGGCTTAAGGTTTATATGATAAAAAAAATAATATTTGGAATAACTATTTTACTTAGTACAAGCTGCTTTGCCAATAGTATAACTTCTGACGGCTCAAAAAAAGATGCAGCAAAAACTAACGATGTTACAACACAAAAAATTATAGATGATTTTTCTGCTTACGCCGGTACTATAAAACCGGAAGTACGGGAAGAAATACAAAAATATAGAGTAGCAATAGTCAAGATTAATAAGAAGAAACGTGAACTATATAACAGCCTTTCCAAAGAGGCTCAAAATTTTTTAGCAGAGCAACAAAAATATAAACAAAAACTATCTATCTCTAAACTACCGGCAGAAAACGACCAAAAGAATAATACTGCTGATTCTAATGATAATAAGAGCAAAGATACAAAATAAATTACTTTTCTTAGCCTATTGTGCGGGTCAGAAATCGTCATTGCGAATAGCCGTAGGCTGTGCGGCAATCTCATGAAATAATAACAAACTCCTGAGATTGCTTCGTCAATTGCTACGCAATTTCCTCGCAATGACAGATAAACCTATCCATATAACAACTCCGCTTTTAGCTAGGTATTTCATAAATCTGCTCTACTACACCATCAAGACCTATTAAAAAAGTATAAACTTTTAATTGGGGGAATTTTTCTTTTATTATATCACGGGCCTTGTTTAAAATTGCTGCATGTGCTGCCGTTTCTTTTTCCTTGGTATTTAGCTGTTCCTGACCTATAAGTATTTTATAAGCTCCACATTCTCTATGATCAAGAAAAACAATTTGTTTTATGTTATGTAATTCTTGCAAAATCTCAATAGTATCTTCTATTGTTTTTCCCCAATAAGTATATTTGTCGTTAACGAGGACAAGCGATGCACCTGGCAGATGTATCATAAAATTCTCCTATTTAAAAATATTTCTTATAGGCTTTAAAATAAGAATAACCTGTAATGATTGTTAAAAAAGCGGCAATCCATAAAATTATTTCCCCTACTATATCTAAATAAATAATTCCTGAACCTTTTGAGCCTAGTATCAATATCGATAAAGCAAACATTTGTAAAAACGTTTTTACCTTAGCGAGCCTTGATACAGGCACACTAACCTTTACTAGAGCTAAAAATTCCCGAAGACCGCTAACTAAAAATTCTCGTGCTAAAATTAATAAGCAAGGTATCTCATCTACATTATCTTTTTTTAGTAGCATGATAATAACGCAACCTACAAGTAGCTTATCTGCTATAGGGTCAAACATCTTACCGAAACTTGTAACTAAATTATATTTTCTTGCAATATAACCGTCAAAAAAATCCGTAATACTAGCTAAAGCAAATAATAATGCCCCAAGTTTACGTGCAAGTGAATTATTTATATAAAATACCAGTATAATAACCGGAATTACCATTATTCGAGCAATAGTTAGATAATTAGGTAAATTTTTATCTATTCTCATTAATTAAATTTATTAATATAATATTGTTGAATGATGGATAGAATATTATTCCAAGACCAATATATTAAAAGTCCCACAGGAAAACTACTAAACATAAATAAAAAAATTAGCGGCATAAATTTCATTACTTGAGCTTGCATCGGATCCGCAGGTTCAGGACTCATTTTTTGCTGTAAGAACATAGTAATAGCCATTAAAATAGGCCATGCTCCAATCATTAAAAATGACGGCGGCGAGAACGGTAATAAGCCGAATAAATTAAAAATAGTAGTAGGGTCAGGTGCAGATAAGTCTTTAATCCAGCCGTAAAACGGTGCTTGCCGCATTTCAATAGTTACATACAATACTTTATAGATGGAGAAAAATACCGGAATTTGAACAAGTATAGGTAAACAACCAGCTACCGGATTTACTTTTTCTTTTTTATATAAAGCCATAATTTCTTGATTTAAACGTGCTTTATCATCACTGTATAAATTTTTTATCCTATCGATTTCCGGCTGTAAATTTTTCATTTTTTTCATCGAACGATAAGACCTATTGGCTAAAGTAAACATTAATAGTTTAATTATAACCGTAACAATTAATATACTAACACCGAAATTACCGACATAACCATAGAAAAAATTCATGGCGTAGAAAACTGGTTTGGTAATTATATAGAACCAGCCGAAATCAATAGCTCTATCAAATAATTTAATATCATATTGCTTTTCATATTTATCAAGCAAGTCTACTTTTTTTGCTCCGGCAAAAATTCTGCTTTTAATTGAAAAATTTTCGCCGGGCTTTATTATTTGTACCGGTGAAATAAAATCTACCTGATATCTTTCAGTCCCTTGCTTAAGAGCATAATTAAAATTCGAGCTGTAATTACTTGATTTATCCGGAATCAAGGAAGATAACCAATATTTATCGGTAATTCCTATCCAGTCAACCTTACTTGCTGCAAATTTTTCACTTTTCTTATCTTTAATATCATCATAAGAATATTCTTTAAGATTCTCGTCTATACACCCGATAGGTCCTTGATGTAATATATTCACCGCTTTCTCTACGGCAATATATTTACGATTTATTAAACCGTAAGATTGCACAGGAAGTTCTTTATCACTATTATTAACGATGGTTTGCTCTATGGTAAATAAATAGTTTTTATCGACAGTAATAGTAACTAAAAATTTAACTCCGTCTTCATTAACCCAAAATAAATGAACAGGTTTTTCAGGGCTTAATATTTCACTATCACTATTCCATATAGTATCGTTGTTAGGGAGTTTTACACTAGATAAATTACTAACTAAACCAATTTCAGCAAAATATGCATTTTCTGTATTAGCCGGTGAAAATAATCTCACTTCAGGACTATTTTTATATAAATCTTGTTTATATTTCTTTAATATTAAATCATCAAATCTAAGTCCTTTTAATGAAATAGAACCGGTGAGTGATTCAGATTCTATTTTAATACGCTGTACTTGACTTTCTTCTTGAACAACAATACCAGTTACAGGTTCGACTAAAGCTTTTAACTGTTGTTTCTTTAAATTTTCTGCTTTCTGCACTGCTATTTGTTGTTGCTGTTTTTTTTGTTCAGGTTTTACAACAAAATACTGCCAACCGAAAATTATACTTAAAGACAGTATAATAGCGGCTATTAAATTAATTATATTATTATTCATTCCTAGGTCTTAAATTTTAATATTTTTAAAGCTTTAAGTTTTAAAGCATTTAGAGAAAATAATCAAGTAGTATATATACTACTTTGCTTTCAAAAGTAGTGAGTATCCAAGATGAAAGACAACTTCCATCTTGGATACAAATTTAATTTATTTTTTTATTTTTACTACTTTTCATTTTACTTCGGATATATTATACCACTCCTACATTCTGAAATATTTTTAATTTAAATTCAGGAAGTATAGAAATGAAATGTTCAGAAATATTGTCCTGTATATTTTCATAACCTACTAAATTTACTTCTTTAACAAAGATATATATTTCTATAGGCAACCCATTAATCGTAGGTTCAAGCTGTCTTACTAGAAAAGTAAACCCTTCGGTATAAACTGCCGGATTATTTTTTAGATATTCCTGAATATATAATTTGAATAGTTTAATGTTGGTTAAATCTTTCTCTTCTTTATTAAGAGTGATTTTATCTATTACATCCTTTGATATATAAGGAGATTTTTTTAGTGCTTTTAAAATAGTAGCATCACAGAAGTTAATAGTTGCCATATTAATATTAAATACTCTCTTTACCCTTCTTGCTCTTGATTCACTAATTCCTCTATAATTAGTTACGTTAGAATTTAAAATGCTGTAAGTAGGAACTGTGGAAATAGATTGGTCAAAATTCCTAATTGTTACTACGGAAATAGTAATTTTTTCAACTGTTCCTTCAATTTCGCCTATACGTACCCAGTCTCCAATATTAATAATTTCTTGAGTAGTTAGTTGCAAGCTTGCAATTAATCCTAAAACGGTATCTTTGAAAACAAATGTTAAAAGAGCTGCGGCTGCACCTAAGCTTGTTAAGAATGTACTAAGCGAAATATTTAATATATATGAAATAGTTACCATTGCTGCAATAACTATGACAATAATTTTTAATATTTGAAAATATAAGCTAAGCGGTGCATTTTTTGTAACGGCTTTGATTCTATTGTGATACAGATCTGCAAAAGCATCTATAAGCGTTAATAATAACATCGTCACAGATATACCAGTATATAAGATTACTATAGTATCTTTGATTCCCAGTAATACATGCGCTTTAAAAGAAGTATGATGAAAAATATTTCCCCAACATATAAAGTAAAGTGCTAATAAAGTATGTAATAAATAACGAAATATAGGATATTTTTTTATCCTTTCATAATCATCATAATGATGTCTAGTTAAATAATTTTTTATAGGAATAAAAATTAATCTTTTAATTAGAAATATCACCGGTATAAGAGATACTAACATAACAAACAATAATACTAACTCAGTACTTAAGGTATGATATAGACCCATTAAATATTGCATATTTTACCTATCATTACTATTATAAATATAAATCTTTTTTATTATTACTAAGAATTTTATTTTTATCAATAATTTTAACTCAAAAGAATTTGGTATTGCTAAGCAAATATAGATACTGTCATTGCGAAGCCACGAAGCAGCTGCGGCAACACATAAAAATAATAAAAAACTGAATTAACTCAGACGTTAAATGAATTAAATAACTTATTTATCTATGACATTTCCTAATATCAATCCAATTATTTTCTCTATAGGTCCACTTGCTATCTCTTGGTATTCTCTTTCATATGTAATAGGAATTTTGCTAGGCTGGTTCTATGCAAATAAAATTATAGAAAAATTTAAGTCTCAAATTACCAAAAAAAATCTAGAAGATTTCATTACTTATGCCGTTATAGGCGTAATAGTCGGAGGCAGACTAGGGTTTGTTTTATTATATAACCCTTCTAGATATTTTTCAAATCCAATAGATATCTTAAAAACTTATGAAGGCGGGATGTCTTTCCATGGCGGAGCTTTAGGGGTGATTATTGCTGCTTATTTGTTTTGCCGAAAATATAAAATTAATTTTTTAAGTCTCACGGATATAATAGCCTCTGTAGTACCTGTCGGATTATTTTTAGGTAGAATCGCTAATTTTATTAACGGCGAACTATACGGACGTATTACAAATTCTTCTTTTGGTATGATTTTTCCGAATAGCGATTTGATGCCAAGACATCCTAGTCAATTATATGAAGCTTTTTTTGAAGGTTTAGTATTATTCAGTATCTTAGCATATGCAACATTTAAGCACAAAACTCTTAAAAATTGCGGTTTAAACTCAGGAATATTTTTAGCATTTTACGGTCTTTTCCGAATCACTATTGAAATATTTAGAGAACCCGACATACAAATCGGGTTTATTTTAGATAGCTTAACTATGGGACAAATTTTATCTGTACCTATGTTACTTTTAGGAAGTTATTTAATATGTCAATCGAATCCAAAATAAGACAATTAATTGATCAAAACAGTTATATTACTTGCGATGTCCTCATGCAGGAGGTCTTAAACTTAAATCCTACTTCCTATTATAAGCAAGTAAAATCATTGGCTAGCGAAGGTGACTTTGTTACGGCTCCTGAAATTTCACAGCTATTCGGTGAAATTATCGGCTTATGGTGTATCAGAGAGTGGCAAAGAATTGGCTGCCCAAAAAGTCTTAGTTTAGTAGAGCTTGGTCCTGGTCGAGGTCTATTAATGCGTGATTTACTACGTACTGCAAAATTAGTACCGGAATTTTATAAAGCTTTATCAATTGCACTAATAGAAATTAATAAAAATTTTATTGCTCATCAAAAGGCTAATTTACAAGATATTAATTTACCGATTAGTCATCAATCATTTGTAGAAGATATCCCCAAAAAACCTACTATAATAATAGCTAACGAATTCTTTGATGCTATACCGATAAAGCAATATATTAAAGTCAAGGAATTATGGTATGAAAGAATATTTGTAGTGCAGCCGGTATACGAAAGAATTAAATACGATAAAATAAGCGTTAATAAGCAATTACAAGAATATCTGCTGCGTACTCATATTGAAGCAAAAGACGGAGCAGTACTTGAAGAATCTTATAAATCGATAGAAATTATAAAATTTATAGCGCAGCATCTAAAAAAACTAAGCGGCAGTGGCTTAATAATAGATTACGGCTATGATATAGCTCCAAATGGTAGAACTAGATATCAATATAATCAAACATTACAAGCGGTTAAAAACCATAAATATTGCCCCATCCTTGAAAATCTTGGAGAAGCTGATTTATCAGCACATGTGGATTTTTATGCATTAAAGACAGTAGCTAAAAACAGCAAAATAAACGTAATAGATACAATATCGCAACGAGATTTTTTAATAGAAAACGGAATCTTATTACGCAAACAAACATTGCAAGACAAGCTTAATGATAAACATCGTTCCAAATTCGCTTATAGAGAGGAATTTAAAGGAGACACGAAACGCAGCACCGCAGCGTACACTTTAGTACGTGAGGATGCGAGTATCGGATCGACGACGTATAAATTACCTCTAGAAGTAGAGTTTGGAACGATGTCTGAGCAGGCACAAATAATAGAAAGACAGGTAGAAAGACTAATATCACCGAAACAAATGGGAGAATTATTTAAAGTATTACAAATTATGAATTAATTTAGGTTTTGTGGACATTTCTAAAAAGATTTAATTTTGGGATTTTTTAAGTAAATTAACTTGTTCTTGTTTGTCTGAAATATGTTTTAATATTTCTTGGTATATTTGATTTAGTTTCTTATCAACTTTCTTATATTCTGCAACGACACAATAATTCATGTCACCTTGTGTCATGGCATTATTACAATCAACAGCAAAAGCACAAGATATCGAACTAAGAAATAGCCAACAGAAAATAATTGCTTTTTTCATTATTTTATCATTTTTAAAAATAATTAATTAAGAATCACACACCGTGACGTTCTGCAATTAAACTTTTTATTTTACCGATAGCTTTAGCAGGATTTAAGCCTTTCGGGCAGGTCTTAGTACAGTTCATAATCGTATGACAACGGTAAAGCTTAAATGGGTCTTCTAAAGCTTCAAGACGTTCACCGGTATTATCATCCCTTGAATCGGCAATCCATCTATATGCTTGTAGTAAAATCGCAGGACCCAAATATTTATCACCGTTCCACCAATAGCTAGGACAAGAAGTAGAACAGCAAGCACATAATATACACTCATATAAACCGTCAAGCTTTTCTCGGTCTTTAATCGACTGTAACCTTTCAGAGTTTGAAGGGGTAGGGCTATCGGTTTTGAGCCAAGGTTCTATAGATTCGTATTGTGCATAAAAATGCGACATATCAGGTACTAAATCTTTCACTACTTTCATATGAGGAAGCGGATAGATTTTGATATCGCCTGATATATCTTCTATTGGTTTTATGCATGCTAAAGTATTTGTACCATCAATATTCATTGCACAACTACCGCAAATTCCTTCCCGACAAGAACGCCTAAAAGTTAAAGTAGAATCGATTTCGTTTTTGATTTTAATTAAAGCATCTAAAACCATCGGTCCGGTTTTGCTTAAATCTATCTCAAAACTATCGATAGTAGGATTCTCATCAAGATCAGGGTCATACCTATAAATTTTTATCTTTCTAGGTTTAAGCATTGCCTCTTGTTCTTTATGCTCTCTACCTTTTTTTACTACTGAATTTGGCGGTAACCTTAACTCTGCCATTTAAATACTCTCTTAAAATTTGTTTTTAGAACCATACAAAATAATTAGCTAATTCACAATCTTTCATACCTGTTACGTGGATGACATTAATGTCTCTAGGTTGCCATGCTACTTACAGTTACTCACAAGGTATTGCCAGCGTGGATGCCGATGTCATTCCTGCTTCTGCGGGAATGACATCAAGAGCATTTACTGGTCCACGCAACAATGCCTACCCACAATGACGATATTTATAGTTAGCAATCCATATACGAAGATCAACTTCAAAAAGAGCCAGGAGTTCACAAGACGAGGAACGCAGCGTATACTTAATACGTGAGTACCGCAGTACTTGTAGAACGACGTAGCCAATTTTTGAAGTTGATCGAGTATATTCCATTATCCATTAAACTGCTCTTATTGAGTCATATATATTTGCTATTATTTGTGGAATTACTGAATTGCCTATAACCCTTTAATCCATCTGCAACATAATGATCTTGAGGGAAACCCATTAAATATTTACATTCATTGATTGCTAGTCTTCTTATCTTATCATTTATATAATAAAGATCGGTTCTAGCACCGATACCGCAACCAAAAGCTGATAAAGTGAATGACCGAAAGGGCTGTAAATCCTTTCACCTTGACCGCCTTTATTAACTTGACCAATCCTAATTGGCTTTTAATTGCTTTTCAACCGGTGCTTTATCTAAAATAACATCATCCCTATTAATATATAAGTTTTTATCAACATCCTGTTCTAAAATATCATTAAAAAAAATCCTTTCATAATACTCTTCCGGTTTTACATATTTGAGTGTATATTCACTGCTAAAATCTTTTTGTAAACAAACAAAATAAACTCTTTCTCTTTGTTTGCGGTACTCCAAATAAATAATGCAGCATTTAACACATTTCTATATACTTTATAGCCAATCTCATCTAATTTTTGGTCTATAGTTTCAATTACACTGCCATTATTAATATTCAGAATATTTTTAACATTCTTATATATATTATTAAGTAATAATATATATGGTTTGTAATATTCTAATTATTTCATACAAAAGTCTACATCTCCTATACCAAGCCTCTTACCTAAAATACTAAAAGATTGGCAAGGAAAACCGGCACATAAAATATCATGTTTAGGGATTTTGGTTTCTGATATTTCCGTAATATCACCGTATGGCTTATCACCGAAATTTCTTTTATATGCTTCTTGTACGTCTTTGTCTATATCAGAAGAAAAAACACATTCAAGACCCTTTATTTCCAAGGCTTTTCTAAAACCACCGATACCACAAAATAAATCTATAAATTATACTATTAAACTTAGGAAGCGGAATTTTCTTTTTTAGCTTTAGTTGTTTTTGTTTTCTCAGGTGATTTTTCTTTATCTATTTTTATAGTAGATGAATCATTAAAAGGAAATTTATTCTCCTCTTCTGAATCTAAAGCTCTACCACTAAGTAAATTTTTAATTTGCTGACCGGACAATGTCTCATATTCAATTAAAGCATTTGCTAAGGTATGAAGTTGATCTATATGTTTTGTTAAAATATCTTTTGCAAATTCATATCCTTGTGTAATAATTCTTTTAACTTCAGCATCAATTAACTCTGCAGTAGCTTCCGAGGTTTCATTATTAGGTTGTCTACCATACATATCGTCACCACTTGAACCGTGAAATATCGGTCCTATTAAATCACTTAAACCTGCTTTTGTAACCATCGCTCTTGCAATATTAGTTGCACCTTTTATATCCGACGAAGCTCCTGAGGTAACTTTATTTCTACCGAAAATAATTTCCTCCGCTACTCTTCCTGCCATATAAACTGCTATAGATGATTCCATCTGTTCACGATTCTGAGAATATTCATCAGTTTCAGGAAGTCTTTGCACCATCCCAAGAGCATTACCACGCGGTATAATCGTAGCCTTATGAATAGGTGATGCTGCAGGACAATAAAGTCCTACTAATGCATGTCCGCCTTCATGATATGCAGTCAACCTTTTTTCTTTCTCCGACATTGCAATAGAGCGACGTGCAACTCCCATCAGCACCTTATCTTTTGCCTCTTCCATGTCGTGCATATCTACTTCTTTCTTACCAAGCCTTGCAGCAATAAGAGCAGCTTCATTAACTAAGTTAGCAAGTTCAGCACCAGAAAAGCCCGGGGTACCACGAGCAATAATTCGTGCTAGTACCGTACTATTATATTTAATTTTATTTAAATGTACTTTTAGAATTTGCTCACGACCGTTTATATCAGGGTTTGCAACGGCAATTTGACGATCAAACCTACCGGGACGCAGTAATGCACGATCAAGAACGTCAGGACGGTTTGTAGCTGCAATGATCACAACTCCCTCGTTTGCTTCAAATCCATCCATTTCGACTAACATTTGGTTTAAGGTTTGCTCACGTTCATCATTACCGCCACCCATACCGATACCTCTATGGCGACCTACCGCATCAATTTCATCGATAAAGATAATACAAGGAGCATTACGTTTACCCTGTTCAAACATGTCACGCACACGGCTTGCACCGACACCTACAAACATTTCAACAAAATCAGAGCCGGATATGCTAAAAAACGGAACATTAGCCTCACCTGCAATTGCTTTAGCAAGAAGTGTCTTACCGGTTCCGGGAGGACCTATAAGTAAGCAGCCTTTCGGTATTTTTCCTCCAAGCTTTTGGAATTTGCTTGGATCTCTTAAAAAATCTACTATTTCAGTTAATTCTTCTTTTGCTTCATCGATACCTGCTACATCTTTAAAGGTAATTTTTGGTCCTTTATCTGATAGCAACCTAGCTTTAGATTTTCCAAACCCCATAGCTTTTCCGCCCCCATGCATTTGACGCATGAAAAAAACCCAAACACCTATCAATAAAAGCATAGGAAACCAAGAAATTAAAAAGCCTAAAAAGGTATTCATTCTTGTTTCAAGAGGTACTACTTCAATATTAACGTCATTGCTAATAAGACGATTTACTAAATCAGGATAATCAGGAGCATAAGTGTTAAAAGTAGAGCCGTCATTTGAAGTGCCTTCAATTACTCTACCCTGAATTTTTACCGAATTAACGGTCTTTTCATCAACTCGTGTTAAAAAATCCGAGAAAGTTATATTATTTGTTCCGCCAAGTAAACCATCAGATTGGAACACATTAAAAAGTAATATTACAAAAATAAAAAGTGCTGCCCAAGCTAAAATACTTCTACCTTGATTATTCATCGATATAAAACCTAATAAAAATTTTTATTGGTATAAGAGGTCTGTAAATAAATTTTAATTATTAGTTACCTCTTAAATACCGGTGTTAGCAAAAATGGGTGAAACGAGATACAAAATTTGGAGCAAAAGATACTTCAAAGTTCCACATGTCGTTATCATAATATGATATATGTGGTATTGCTATAACTTTTTCAAGTATTTTAATGATAGGTAAGGTCAATAAAACTGCATTGTGGTTTTTGCAGGATAGATTTTTCAAAGGTTCTAAATCTAATTGTTTCTTTATTATTTTATAATCTTCTAACGATAGATGAGTTACAAAACAATTTGGAGTTTCTTGATTTTTTGTGATACAAAATCTATTATCCCAAATAACCGACTTATCTAGTAATATTTTACTCTCAGGTAATTTTTTGCCAAATTCCCTGTATATAAGTAACTCGTTTTGTATACGCTTAATTATACAACCATGAAGTGTATTCTTAAAGTTTACATCTTGAGTAATTAATTTCAAAATAGGTTCCACCGAATAAAAACGAGCTGCTCTAGATTGTCCACTAATTATCATCAGTAAAAAATTAATTATTTGTACTTTCACCTCATTTGAAAACTTATCAAATTTAACTAAATCAAGAAAAGCAAAGCCATATTCAAAAATCTTGACAGCTTCAGCTATTGCCGATATTAATTCAGGCTTAAACTCGTTTTCTATAAGTTTGTTGGTTTTAAGTTGTTGTGAGATTATTGCGGCTTTAGACATCGTTCCAAACTTCGCTTCTAGAGGTAATTTAGACGCCGTTCCGGTACTCGTATCCTCACGTGGCATTGTTGCGTGGATCAATTTTACCTCTGTCAAGCCACGGGGTGACACAGTGAGTTTTACCGGTCCACGCAACAATACCTCCTCACCTACGCTTGTGTACGCTGCGGTGCTGCGTTCCGTGTCTCCTTTAAATTCCTCTCTATAAGCTGGTTTGGAACGATGTCTAATATAATCTGCGCCTTTAGCTAATTTTTGCCTAATAACATTTCGTCTATATTTATCAGATGAATTTGACTCATCTTCAAACCATTTTATATTATGACTGACTAAATATTCTACTAATTCACTTTTTGGAATATTATATAGCGGTCTAATTATTTGTATATTATTATACCAATTGATATTACTGCTACTAAGTCCAAATATACCGCTATTACGCTCTAATCTTAAACAAAAATTTTCTACGTAATCATCTTCATGGTGAGCAGTTAAAAGTACTAATATATCGAGTTCTAGACATAGATTTGTCATCAAATCATAGCGTCCTTCTCTTGCTCTTTCTTGTAAATTGGAAAAATTATTTTGATGGTCAAAAGATAAACTATAATGCTTGCGATTTAGACTATTACTGATATTTTGGATATAATGGGTCTCTTGCTTCGACTGTTCCCGTAAGTTATGATCAACCGATATAACAAATAATTCTATATTATTTTTTTCTGCCCAAATATTAGCAAGATAAAGAAGTGCTACTGAATCGCTCCCACCAGATACTGCAATCGATATTTTAGATAAGCCAAAATTACCTATTAGATTATTGATATTATACTCAAATTTTTCATATAGCATGGTTGAAAAATGTTAGTATTGTAAAGTGTTTAGATATTGTGGTCAAACGTAGTAGTATGTCATTTCCGCGTAGGTGGGACGTTGTTGCATGGCTCTTATGTCATTCCTTGCGAAAGTAGGAATCCAGAAAAAAAGTATAAATACAGCAAATTTTTGAAATTAAAAGCTCGATTTATCTCGCTTTATGCTGGATGCCAGCCTACGCGGGAATGACATCGAGCAAGTTTCTCAATCCATACAACAATACTCTGCTTTTGCAATGGTAACAAAAAACCACACAATTAGATGATAAAGAAAATTTATGCTGACTCAGCTAAATCTTCTGAAGTTTCAGTCTTTTGTTCGCGTAAATAATCTTGTGCTTCTGATTCTGATCTTGCAACAATAACCGTAACTATAGTATTAAGCTCTGCATGAAGTCTTATTTCAACTGTATAAATTCCAGTAGATTTAATTTGTTTATCAAGAATAATATTTGAATGAGAAATATTATAAGATACATTTTCAGATAATTTATCGGCTATTTCTTTATTAGTAACCGAACCGAAAAGTTTACCGTCATCTGATGTCTGACGGATAAAAACTAATTTTTGATCTTTAATAAGAGCATTAATTTTTTCTACTTCTTCTCTTATTTGCTTATCTTTGGCTTCAAATTCATGTTTTTGTTTAACTATTAGCTCTTTATTAGGCTCAGTAGCTCTAATAGCTAACTTTTGCGGTAAAAGATAATTACGACCAAACCCGTCTGCTACTTTGAGTATGTCGCCAATTTTACCTAATTTTCTTACGGGTTTTATTAATATAATTTCCATGTATTATGCCTTTATTTAGCTTGAAATACAAAAGGTAATAACGCTAAAATTCTTGCAATTTTAATAGCATTACTTAGCTTTCTTTGTTTCTTTGCACAAACATTTGTGATCCTGCTTGGTAACATTCTACCGCCTTCAGAGACAAATTTTATTAAAAGCTCAGGATTTTTATAATCAATAACAGGTGCATTAGGCACAGAAAGAGGGCATCCTTTACGTCTTCTAAAAAATACTTTTTTAGCAGTTTTATCTCCTACCTTGCGAGCAGCTGTTTCACTAGCATTATTACTTTTTAACATTCTTTAACCTTAATTCTTACAAATTTAATTATTAATCGTTACGTTAATTACCGGAGTATTCTCTGTACTCTGATTTTTTAATATCGGTGAAGGTTCACTACTAATTGAATCTGCTTGAATTGTAAAAAATCTAATGATATTTTCGTTAAGCTTCATTTTTCTTTCTAGTTCTTCTTTTACATTACCAGTAATATCTAGACCTAAAAAATAATAATGTCCTTTTTTGTTATTACCGATTTTGTAAGCTAAAGTTCTTAACCCCCAATATTCTTTTTTGATGATAGTGCCATTATTATCTTTAACAATTTCAGCGAAATCATCAACGATTTTATCTATATCGTTTAATGATACGTCTTGGCGTATAATAAAAACTGATTCATAAAAGCTCATGATATATAAGAATCTCCAACAAACAAACTTTAAAGCTATTTATAGCAACTAAAACGATTAAATTCAAGTATTATCTTTAAAAAATTATTATTTCTTTGTTTCTTTTTATAAAAAGTTTGCTATAAACCCTAATAAATTAGAAAATTATTACAAAAATTTTTAATTATTTACTAAATATTAATGAAGATTAATTCAGTGTTTGATAAGCTATTACCTGAAGTTTTAATTATAGAAGAAAAAAATAAAAAAAGTGTTAATATTTCTTTAAGTAATGATATAGAGAGAGCGGGATTTAATATAATGAGGGCTTCAACTCTAGAAAAAGCATTAACTTATTTTTTAGTCAGCCGCTTGCTATCATGATTATTAGTGCAGAATTACAAGAAAATCCTTTAATAACAATAAATAACGTTAGAAAAATTAATAAATTTTCTAAAACGCCTATAATATTTTGATTATCAAACAAACAATTAAATTTAACAGAAATAGACGATAACGTTATAAGCCCTTCTTATCTGAGCAAATAGTAGTTTAAAGAGCTTATTGAGACGTTCCAAGTCAGTTGTACAAGATAATATTATTAAATTTAAGAATCTAAATATTGACTTAAATACTGAAAAAGTGTACAAAGACGGACTGAATATTCATCTAGGTCCTACTGAGTTTAAAATTTTACGACTTTTTTTCAGGTTCCAAATGAAGTATTTTCGCGTCAAGAAATAATAAAATATTTATGGGAAAGTGAAGAGAACTTTAATGAACGTCTCATAGATGTTCATATAAATTTAGAGAGGCCTTAGGGAAAGACAATTTAATTATTACAACCTTTCGTTTTATCGGTTATTGTCTAAATAAGGATAACTAGGATTTTATTGTCAAAATTTTCTTTGTATTAATGCATTAAGTATATTATTAATATCCATTAATATTTATGTATAATATAATTAAGATTTTATTCGTTACCGATTTATATATTTTATAACTAAAAACTGTAAATTTTATGTTAAGTAAACTAAATAAGCCCGCTTTATTTGCTTTAATATTTTATCCTATTTTTATTATATCTCTTGTAGTTAAATATTCGTTTGATTATGGAATAGGGCTAACTGAAGTTATTTTTATAATTGCTAGTTATTATATTAATAATATTACCGTTGGGATCGGTTTGCATAGGTTATGGTCTCATAATGCCTATAAAATAAATAAATATGCTGAATTTGTCTTAATTATGCTGTCTGCAGGAACATTACAAGGACCAGCTTTATCTTGGGCATCGAACCATTATAAACATCATAGATATACGGATCAAGACCAAGATCCGCATACTCCTTTAAAATTTGATAATAAATTTTTAGGTTTTATGTGGTCTCATATAGGATGGATGCTAGTCGGAAGCGGTAGCTATAAGTCTATTGATCGCATTACTTGGGCTAAGCACGGGAAAAACAATTTATTAAAATGGCAGCTAAAATATTATTGGCAAATAGCAGCCTTTATGAATATTGTCGTGCCTTTATTTATCGGTTACTTAGTCGGCGGTACTATACAATCGGCATATGCAGGATTTTTATTTATGGGGCTCGGTAGATTCCTACAGCAGCAAGCAACCTTCTGCGTTAATTCTTTATGCCACTTTGCCGGTAGTAAAAAATATTACAAAGGCACTGCCGGAGATATTTGGTGGATGGCATTATTCTTACTCGGTGAAAATTGGCATAATTACCATCACGCTTTTCCTTCAGATTATCGTAACGGTGCAAAATGGTATCATTTTGACGTTCACAAATGGATAATATTTTTAATGAGTAAAATCGGTTTAGCTTCAGAACTTGAACGTACTACAAAAGTACGTATACAGGCAAAAATGCAAGAAACTTTAAGCTATCTTAGTGAAAAACAAAAGCAAAAATTGACTTTAATGCAAACTAAAATAGATCATTTATTAGAAAATCTATGCTTAAAAATTAAAGAGCTTGAAGAATCATCTATTACTATTAAAGAACAATTTAAAAAATCTTTTGTAGAAATACAAGAATCACTTAAAAATTTAGCGGAGCAAGTAAGTTCTGCAACACAAATAACAGAAAAACCTTCCGAAAAACTATTAAAAATAGTTAATAACAAAATTATTAATGCCGAACAATCTATTTATAAGCTGTATAATCAATTAAATACCTCAAAGGTATCTAATTAGGCATTATTAAATAAAAGATAGATATGGTGATTGCAAGTGGGTGTTGGTGTTGTCGCATGGATCCCGTTATGTCATTCCCGCTTACGCGGGAATGACATCTGCATCCACGTGGGCAACACCTTCTCACAATGACGTAAACTATCATTTTTTACTTAACAACGCCTCTAATTAGTTTCAATTTGAATGATAAAAATTTTAGGTATAGAATCAAGCTGTGATGATACAGCTGTTTCTATAATCACCGAAAATCGCGAAATCTTATCTAATATAATCATTTCACAAAATACAGAACATGCAGTTTTTGGAGGGGTAGTACCTGAAATTGCTGCACGTTCTCACTTATCGCATCTAGATAAAGCATTAAAAAATGTTTTAAAAGAAAGCAACACTAAATTAACGGACATTAGTACAATTGCCGCAACTTCCGGTCCAGGTTTAATCGGCGGTGTTATAGTTGGCTCAATGTTTGCAAGATCGCTAAGCAGTGCTTTAAAAAAACCCTTTATTGCAATTAATCATTTAGAAGGTCATGCCTTAACCGCAAGACTAACCGATAATGTTCCTTATCCTTATTTACTCTTGTTAGCTTCGGGCGGACATTGCCAATTTGTAGCAGTTTTAGGTCTCGGAAAATATAAAATACTAGGATCTACTATAGATGATGCCGTAGGCGAAGCCTTTGACAAGGTAGCCAAAATGCTAAACTTAGCTTTTCCCGGAGGACCTAAAATTGAGAAAAGAGCAAAACTTGGCAATCCTCATAAATATAAATTTCCAAAACCTATAATTAACAGCGGTAATTGCAATATGTCCTTTTCAGGGCTTAAAACTGCCGTGCGTACTTTAATAATGAATTTAAAGGAAATTAATAACACTGTAATCAATGATATAGCGGCAAGTTTTCAATTTACTATAGGAGAAATTCTAAGTAGTAAGGTACAAGATGCTATTAGAGCATATGAACAAATAACAAATAATTTTGATAAGAAGAATATAGTTATTGCCGGCGGTGTCGCTGCTAATAAATATTTACAAGAAATATTAAGTAGTTGTGCTAAAACATATGGTTATCGGCTTATTTATCCACCTATCCACTTATGCACCGATAATGCTGCAATGATTGCATATGCAGGACTTGAGCGTTATAATAATAAGTTATTTACTCCTTTGAATTTCTGTCCAAAAGCTAGGTGGAGTTTAGAGGATATTAGTAATTAAAATTTATTTACTGATATCCTCTAAGAAGAAATATAATTTTTTAATATTGACACTTCTTAATTTAGTACTATGATATGTAATTACCATGAAACATGGCAATTACATATATAAAAAAGAGGTAAGTTTATGAGTAATAGCAATTATGAAAACATATACAAAGCATTTAATTGTTTTTCAGAAGCAGCCAATTCTGCCTATTCAGCTGCAAATACTTTTTTAGAACTACCTAATATATTTAATAAATACCCTACTGTTATTTCTTTAATTTTTTCTAAAACAGCAAAATTAGACTCTAATATAACCAATATAATTAAAAACGGTGTTATTATATATGAGATATCAACAACCTTAATAGGGGCCGTAAATACTTTTTATAAAGATAAAAAACTAGTCGATAAAATATTAAAAGACGTACAGAATGCTATTGATAAGCTTATTGAAACAACAACCTATTTATCGCCAATAGTTACAGATATTACAAATTCTTACTTAGTTGATCCGTATAAAGAAGAAAAAGCACTATTATTTGACTTACAAATTCCTAACTCTACTAGTAGTGATTATTATAAATTATCAGGTACTGAAAGTATAACATTAGCTGAAATTGAATGTTATTAATACTATTTCTAGATGACCATACTCCTTTTCGTTGTGGTCTTGTTGCATTGCTCGTTTTGTGTCATTCCCGCTTCCGTGGGAATGACATCAAACGCGTTTTTGAGCCATGCAACAAATCTTTTAATAGCCTGCAATGACAAAATCAATAATTATTAGACAGTGCCTTTAACAAGAATAGTGGATTATGCGATAATGCGTTATTTAGAAAAAATTAATCAACTCATTGTTACCTTCAATTCTTTATCCTTTGCATTTATTTTAACCGTTTTACCGCTACTTATTTCGCCTGCTAAAATCATTTTGGCTAAATTATTTTGTATTTCCCTCTGGATAAGGCGTTTCAAGGGTCTTGCTCCAAAACTTGGATCATAACCTTTTTCGACTAAATAATTTAAGGCAGATTCATCAAATGCAAGAATAATATTTTGTGCTAGTAAAATTTTCTTTAAGCTTTCAAGCTGTATCTTAACTATATCATGAATATTATTACGATTTAGGCGATGGAATAATATAATCTCGTCTAGTCTGTTTAAAAACTCAGGTTTAAATACTGCTTTTACATATTCCATAACCTCATCCTTTACTTTATATGTATCTTCGTCCTCTTTCTGATTAACGAGTATCTCAGCACCTAAATTAGACGTTAAAACTATTATAGTATTCTTAAAATCAACCGTTATACCTTGACTATCTGTTAATCTTCCCTCATCAAGTATTTGCAGCATAATATTAAATATGTCGGGATGGGCTTTTTCAACCTCATCAAATAATATTACCTGATAAGGACGGCGTCTTACTGCCTCCGTCAACACCCCGCCTTGATCATATCCGATATAGCCGGGAGGAGCTCCTATCAGGCGAGAAATAGCGTGCTTCTCCATATATTCCGACATATCTATACGAAGTATTGCACTACGGTCATCAAAAAGAAAACCAGCTAAAGCTTTGGTAAGCTCGGTTTTACCGACTCCGGTCGGTCCTAAGAATAAGAACGAACCAAGCGGGCGGTTAATATCTTGAATCCCTGCACGTGATCTTCTTACCGCATCACTAACACCTTTAATTGCCTCATCCTGCCCTATTACCGATTCTCGTAATTTCTGCTCCATCACAAGCAGACGCTCACGTTCACTTGATAGCATCGTATCAATTGGAATACCAGTAATACGAGAGATAACACTTGCTATATCGCTTTCCGATACAATTTCTTTTAACAGTCCTTTATTATCCATACTTTCGGCTTCCTGAATCTTTTTCATAATCTCAGGTATAATTCCGTATTTTAGCTCACTAGCTTTAGCGAGATTAGCATCACGTTCAGCACGTTCAAGCTCGTTTCGGCTACGGTCTAGTTCTTCTTTGAGCTTTTGTGTTTGCTGTAGTTTAGACTTTTCAGCTTGCCATTTAGCTCCCATATCATAGGATTTAGACTCTAATTTTTCTAATTCTGTAGTTAAATGCTCTATTTTCTTCTTAGAATGCTCATCATTTTCTTTTTTAAGTGCTGCAAGCTCTATTTTTATCTGAATAATACGACGGTCCAGCTCATCAAGCTCTTCTGGTTTACTTGATAGCTCTATTTTCATACGGCTACAAGCTTCATCAATCAAATCAATAGCTTTATCAGGTAAATAACGATCGGTAATATAACGGTTTGATAACGTCGCTGCTGCAACTATTGCACTATCGGAAATTCGCACTGCATGATGCAGCTCATATTTTTCTTTAATTCCTCTAAGTATTGATATAGTATCCTCAACCGTCGGCTCACTCACGTAAACAGGCTGAAAACGACGAGCAAGCGCCGCATCTTTCTCAATATATTTACGATATTCATCTAGAGTAGTAGCACCGATACAATGCAGCTCACCACGAGCAAGCATCGGCTTTAGTAAATTCGAGGCATCCATAGCACCGTCGGTTTTTCCTGTACCGACTAATAGATGCAATTCATCGATAAATAAAATAATTTCACCGCTTGATTCTTTGATTTCGTTAAGCACTGCTTTAAGACGCTCTTCAAATTCACCTCGATATTTAGCTCCCGCTATTAAAGCTCCTATATCCAACTCAATAATACGGCAATTAATAAGCGATTCAGGTACATCCTTAGTAAATATTCGTTGTGCAAGCCCCTCTATTATAGCAGTTTTACCAACTCCAGGTTCGCCGATCAATACAGGATTATTTTTCATACGTCGTGATAGTACCTGCACCGTTCTTCTTATTTCTTCATCACGCCCGATTATCGGGTCAAGCTTACCGCTTTCGGCAAGCTCTATTACGTCTCTGCCGTATTTCTTTAGAGCATCGTAACTATTTTCTGCCGATTCGGTATCTGCTTTTTTGCCTTTACGAAGCTGTAAAATAGCTGCTGCTATTTTTTTATTATTAATTACATTATTCGTTAAAATTTTACCGGCTATAGTATTATCATAAGTTAATGCTTCAAATATACGCTCTATGGTTACAAAGCTATCCCCACTGTCTTTAGCAATACTACTAGCTTTTTCTAGAACTTTAAGAGCTTCAGCAGAAGAATAAACTTGTCCCCCTCCCTCAACCTGAATTTTTGGGATTTTATTTAGTTCTAGCTGAACTTGATCTTTTAGTAAGTTTATATTACCGCCGGTATTATTAATAAGGGTTTGAATTATACCTGTTTCTTCACTTAAAAGGCTAGATAATAAATGCAAAGGTAATATTTGCTGATGATCATTTTTAGCAGCAAGTGATTGGCTACTAGCTATCACTGATTTAGCATGTGCAGTAAATTTATCAATATTCATATAAATAACATATTTTAATTAATAAAGTTAAATATTTTTAACTAGACTATTTTTATATAATAATTTTTAATTAAAATAACAAGAGATGTACAACTACATATAGAATTTTATAATGCTTTCATCATTAAAAAAACAATTTGATAACAACGATAAGGAGTTTTTATTAAATCATACAAAAGAATTTTTAACCACACCCGGAGTAGGCGTTCCTTTAGAAACAAATAGAGCTAAAATTGAAGGGAAAAACGGTGAAACTCCAATATTAATACGTAACGGTCGTAACAATCCCAATGAAAAAATTGTTTTAGGCACTAAAGCTTTTGAAATGTAATATTTAAATGCTATCAGAGGAGCGATAGACATAGCAAAGGGCGAAAATAAACCTGAGCTTGTGCTGAAATTAAATAAAGAAGCAGTAAAATTTATTAATAGTTTTAATGCTTTGAATATGGAAAAATCACAAGAAAATATCTCAAAAATATGCAAGCTGAAATTGAAAGTGTTGTTTGAATTGCTAGGGAAAAGTGGTATTAAAAATACTCATAAAAAATTAAATGTTGCTAAAGATTTTCAAAATTTCAATGATGATAGTAACTTTGTCAAAAGTCATCAATGATAAGTTGATCAGTATACTGATACAATTTAAAACGGTAGGCATGTTATCCCAACCCAGTTACGACAAATTGTTGGCATGAAAAACGCCTTTGAGAAAATTGGGGCAATAACCAATAAAGACGGTAAAAATTTTGAAACATTTCTTACATATAAACATGCAGGTACATTAGCCTTGATTTCAAATGATATAGATTCTAGACAAAAAATTACCGACTTAAATGCACGCCAAGCCCAAGAATGGCTTGAAGACGGCGTTACTCTTCATACTAATACATTAAACTCAGGTCCTATAGGAGCTGGCAATGATCCCACAATTGTTGATCAGACAAAAAAATCTATGGAAAATGTCGGTGGGTAAAATACTAATACTCCTTTTAATTTATTTAGGCTTATAGGATAGGAGTAACAAATAACTTTGCAGGAGTGAGTGATACTTTAAACAAAATAGCAGAAAATTTACCGACTGAAAAAGGAATTGATGAATTAAAAGCACATATTAAACCTAGAAGCAAATTTGAACGTTTTTTTAGGATAAATAAACCTAAAGGAAATGCAGCAGAAATAATTAACAATGCAAATTTAACGGATCAGGAAAAAGAAATATTAAAAAAGAAAAATATTGAGCAAGCAGATATTCCTTTTAGAGTATCCTTCAAGACAAAACTTCCTTTTATATCTTTTGATAAAGAAAATATTAATCTAAATATATCAGATGTCTTAAGTAATTTAACAGCGCAAATAAGACAAAATAAACAAGAAACTAAAACCACTAGTTTAATAAATTTACCTCAGGAAGAAATATTAACAATGTGTGCTAGCGGTAAAGATAGAGAAGGGCTTAATGAACACAATAAAATATCTCAAGCAGTATCAAAAAAATATACCGGTATAAAAGACATCGATAAACAATTACTTAAAAACTGTCATATTGCTCAGCAATCAGGTAGTATTTATGCAGGCGGTGCAACAATAGGTTGTTGCGGCACTAAAAAAGAAAATAAAAGAGTCATTCCAAAAAGTAGAAAAGAAACACTTGCTGCTATAATGGCATTAACTGCTAAAACTAATAAAATTGAAGACAAAAAAAAGATGGATAAAAAGATAGATGCAGAATATGAAAAAATCACCCTAGAGAATCTATCTCAATACGCAGTGATAGGAAAGTTGTTAAACCGTTAACTAAATCGGTGTCACAGCTTAAACCAAGTATAACCACACCGGTTAAATTTAATAAAAGTCAAAATATAGGTATGGAGAAATAATGTCAGAACTTGCAATTGTAACAGGCGGTACTAGAGGAATAGGTAAAGCTACCGCTTTAGAATTAAAAAATAAGGGTCTTACGGTAGTTGCTAATTTTTTCAGCAATTACGACGCTGCTAAAGCCGGAATTATCGGCTTTACTAAGGCCATTGCTCGTGAAACTGCTCCTAAAAATACCACCGTTAACTGTATAGCTCCAGGGTATATTGCAACCGAAATGGTAGGAACAGTACCCGAAGACGTGCTTGTTAAAATCGTTAATAGTATCCCACAAAAAAAAGACTAGGACAGCCGGAATAAATAGCTAGAGCCGTGGCATTTTTAGTTGATGAAAATGCCGGTTTATAACAGGTAAGACTATTTCTAAACGGCGACCATAATATGATTTAAACAATTAACTAATAATAGATTAGAATATGAAAGAGATCGTAAACCAATTAATCTCTAAAGGAAGAGAACTTTTAAGTAAAAATGAATATAAAGAAGCACTTAATATATTTACCTTAATTAAACAATATAAAGGTTTTCTACATATCTATTATTATGAAGGCATCACTTACTTGTGTTGGGGAGAGTATTATAATAATGTTGAACAAACAGACCTTTACCTTAAGGCAGTAGCTTCATTACGACAAGCAGCTCTATATACATCTAAACCTAAAGATACTGATTTTTTATTAGGAAAAGCTTTTTATAAAGCAGACAAATTAAGCGAAGCTGATACTGTACTTAACAAATATATATCTTATCCAGAGAATGAAAAAGAATTTCAGGAAATTCTCAGTCAAATAACTCCAGAACTTAATAAAACTACTAATTCACCGATGTTATCGAGAGATAGTAGTCAATTAACTTCGTTTAATAATAAAGATTCGCATGATATAATAGAAGCGAGTCAAACATTAAATGCATTAATAAGCATAATAGCTAAACATGACCACGATATAGCTCGACATGCGCAAGCAATTGCAGACATAAAAAAATGTTACAATCTGCAATGTTGTGTATACTGCAGATATAAACAACCAAATTAAAGAATTGAAAATCATTAACTCTAAATTAGAAGAATATTATAAATGTTTTAGTATGGCTTTACACAATGTATGTATTGCTGCTAGTGCTGTAAGTAGCGGCCTAGTAGCATGATGCAGGGTATTTGGAACGTGTGAGTGCCTCTTCTCTTATAAAATGGGTTTGTTATCTTGGCGACATAGCAGCGTCCGGTTTTTTAAATTCTATTGCCACTGCTCTAATAGCAGTTCTGCATGAGGCCGGTGATAATATGTTTAACTCTAAGGAAGAAAAAAGCTAGTAGATGTACTTACTAAATTTTGTACCGTACCTGTAGGACAAGATCTACAGAGATTAGCTTTACTTTTTGCTAATTTAAGGAGTGTAGAAATCAAAAAAAATAATGAGACAGATTTCAATAATTTCTTTACGACTAAATTGCCAATGCAAAATAAATTTTTTCGTTATGATACTAATAATACCAAAGAAATGAGAAGATGGTAGACAAAAAGCATTAGATGCAATAAAGTAAAATCGTCAGGTAAATTTTTTAAAGATTGCTTTGATACAGTATTCCCCAAGGTAGATGTTGTTGTAAACCTCATATTTGAAGAAGAACCTAAACCGAAGCACGTACCTAATGAGCCTGAGCTTGTATTTAACTTAGAGCTCATACCTTTAAATATAGACGAAAATGATGATGTACTACCAACAGGTAATGTAGAAAATAACCACTAAATTTTTAAAATGACTAGCATATATCACATTCTTGACCGTGTTCCTGCTATTTATAAGCAGGACATGGAAATAGAATATGAGCATTTGGCTATGCAATTAATTAAGTCCGGTAAATTACGGATAGATACCGATGATTGCTGCAATTTTGCAAGGTTTACCGAACCTGCTCTTAATATAAGCTTAATGGTTAGTCAAGAAGAACTAACAAGCCCGCATTTAATTCCTGAAACTACGAAGCTTTTTCAAAATTTATACAGAAATTCCGCTTCAGATCAAAAAATAAAATCAATTTTCGATAATTTAAAAAAGCAAATACAAAAGCTACAGCCAGTTAAGAAAGAAGTAACCGAAATGCTAGCACGTATTTTTGTTCAGTCGGCTCATCCGATCGTAATAAGGTGGCTTCTTCTTAATAAGACGGAAGTATTTCTTACCTACTCACACAATATCGGCGATATGATGGATATGGTTAGCTGGCAACGAGTAGGCGGTAATAGCGGTATGCAAAGCACTAACGGCAAGGACGTAGCTATTTTTGTTTCATGCGGCGGTAATCCTTTTGCTGAAAACAATAAAGATCATCCGACTTACGGCAACGGCTTTGCTGCGGCAGCAAGACTTCAGATTATCGCAGCCCAAGAGCTTGGGCATTTTGCCGATATAAAAAGAGATGATAAAGGCAGGCAAATAACTCGCCATTCGGCTAATTTTTCCGGTACTAAAGCTACCGATAAAGTACGAATTGCTAGAAAAAATGACATAATACATTGTCATAATTTGCTGAGTAAGCTCCTTAAAGCAGGTATGAAAAAGCAATTAGATTATGAAACGAAACTTAAATTTTATAATGCAAATAAAGTTAGCGGCTTAAAAGTTTATGCTATAAAATTCATGATTTTTATATATAAATTTCGGCTTTTAAATTATAGCAGTAGGAATAATCTAATATTTGTAAGAAAATTTAAAACCGATGAATATATGGCATTAATGATTAATGCTATGTTTAAAGATATGCAAGCTAATTTATCACCGGCAGCTGACGTGTATAAAAATAAAAACCCTGAAATTGAAGAAGCGATAGCCTGCATTGAAGCCTTAGCAAGAGTACCGCAACAAGTGGTAAAATGGGGATATTTAACTACCAAAGAAACTATGCATGACCTTTATAAAATATATTATAACGAGGTTATACCTTCTTTAATTACTAGCTATAATGCTGTCACCGGTGAAAATTATCAACGTGATTTTAAAAAGCCAAAAAGTAATTTCTTTTCTAAAATCAATATCTTTAGTAACAAAAAGTTAGTACTAAAACCGGTTAGGGAATTATGAGTATAATGATGTGAAATGAAGAATGGTAGACGAAGATTAACTTCAAAAAGAGCAAGGAATTCACAAGGCGATGAGGCATTGCTGCGTGGATATTGTTTTTTCGTCATTGCGAGGAAAATTACAAAGTAACTTGACAAAGCAATCTCAGGAGTTTGTTATTATTTCATGAGATTCCCACGCAGCCTACGGCTGCTCGCAAAATGACGATTTGGTATCCCACACAGGAATGATATTTTTAGAACAATATCTTTAACTTTAATGAACCTTGGTGACTAGTATATTTGCTGTGTAAATTACAGTTATACGTTGCAAGTAGCTCAATATTCTTATGAGCAGTAAGTAAACTTGCACCTACATTATATCCGACTTTCGGTGTACTGCTACTTGTAGCGTTCTCAAAGTAATTATCTGCCCAAATAAATCTAGCTTTCACCTTAGGTTGCTTATTGCTTAAAACTATTTTCTACGGAAGCATGTAGTCCCGGTACTATTTGAGTATCGTTTGATAATCTCTTAGGAGCGGTTAATTTTATGCCTGCAATCCCTGTAGTTAAGTTACCGGACTTACCAGCGACATACATATTATTCACACCTGTACCGGTTTCGGTGTAAGCATTATCTTTATATGTATTTATCTAATACCGATATTAGGCATTAAATTTATACCGTCCATGGCAGAGAATTAATAACCGACATTACTACCCTCAAAACCATAAGCTTTGCTTGTATATTTACCGCTAGCCGTTTTATAGCTATTAAGTCCGACCGGACTTAAGTCCTTTTTGTTGATTTTACTGTTACTTGCTGAAAATATTTCTTGTAATATAAGGCCATTACTAAATTGTTGTTGACCGTATAGAGAAATAATATCGCTTTCTGCCGATAATTTATCACCAGTGCTTGAACCTTTAAACTTAAAGTCAGAGTTCATACGGTATGCAATACCGACAAAACTATTTTCCCCGATGTAAAGCTCACCGCCGATCGTGCCGCCAGATACCGTGCCTTTATAGCTAAGGGTTTGCTTCATCACCTGCTGCAACAGCTATCATAATACCACCTGATAAGTGATTATTAATATTAGTAGTTACTGCTTCAGCTGTAACATTTGCTACACTAACCGATCTTGTCCCTTGCTCGGTTAAATGCTCTACTACTTTTTTTTGCATTATCAGGTGCAACTTGAGCTAAGTTTGCTACGAATAATAAGGATTGTTCTTGTTTTGTTTTACTCACTACAACAGTATCATCATTAACTACTTCTTTAAGCTCAGCTTTATTATTTACTAATTCCTTAGCAAGCTCTACAGAGTGTTTTTCAGGATTTTGCATAACAAGTGCAGATTTTTCTCTAATCACTTCTTTTTGTGCTTCCGCTACAAAAGTATTTTCCGTATGGACAACGATAGTATTATTGATTGCCTCAGCTAATTTTTGCGACTCAAGCTTTTTAACACATTCCTCTGCTATTCTTATTTCGTTAGCTTGACGTTGCTGACTCCGCTTGCAGTCTTTGCGCTTCTATTCTTCTATTATTTTCTTCAACCACTGCTCTTTCGTTAACGCTGAGCTTGTGCTTGTTGCTGTGCTTGTGCATCGCCGGTACTACTAAACCTGCTAGGTTAGCTTGTGTCTCTGCATCAACTTGATCTTGTCTGGCTTGAACCAATTCTAGAGCTATATTATCAATTGGTTATTGTATCTCTCTTTGTCTAGCTTGTCCATCTCGCTGCAGTATTGCAATTTGTGCCGGTACTTCTCTTTGTGCATTTGTTAAGTCCAGCTGTGCTACAAACGGAGCATTACGAATATCAAATAAAGCTTGCTGTGCTCGATTTGTTCCCCCTATACGGCTCCTGCACGTGCAGCATTTAATCGTTGCTGTGCATCTGCTAATTGTTGCGGATTCTCGGCTTGTATCCGTGCTAGTGCATTCTGTGCTTGCCTTAACCTTAAGTTTTCTCTGTCTACTTGTTGCTGAACCCTCATTGGAACTGCTATCATATCTTGCTGTAGTCGTGCTTGTCTCTGCCCTAACGTATCTACTGTTTCTCTTGCTACTATTACGTTTTCATAAATATCAGGAGCCTTTACGAAAGTTACCTCTCCTCTCATAGTTTTAGTAGTAGTAATATGACCAGTAAAATCTTTATTAACCCTTACCTTCCCAAAACTTATAAACTCTAAATTCCCTGTATCTATTACACCGCCTTTACGATGTTTCATATCAACTTTTTCTTTAAATACAAGCTCAATAGATTCAACGGCACTAATATCATTACCGGTAATGGTTAGCTCAGAACCTGTTCCATTACCGCTTGTAAGCTTTAGCTTTGCTTTTGCTTCATATGCAAGAGGTGCTCCTAAAGCATTTTGAACTACCCTTTGAGTTTGCGGATTGTCAACGTTAGTTATATTGTTAATACTAACTCTTGTAGTTGGATTGCCTTCAATAATACCCCATTAAAAACATAAAGATTAATATCATTAATATTAATCTTTTGGGCAAAATTAACCCTATGGTTATTTTCTACGATAATAATATTGTCATTATCTTGCGGAAGATAATGGTTGTGATTATATCTTCAATCATTCATCGTACTTATATTAGAAGATGGATTTCCCGCCGGAATAATATCCGCCACAAAGCCTCCTATGCTTGCAAGTAGGCCGATACTACTGGTTGTTAGTAAAAGTTTATTAAAAAAGTTTTTTCTTATTAGTCATAAATTCCCCTATAAATTATTGCTTTTAATGATTTTACCACTTAACTTATCGGTCATTATACACTATTTATTTACGACGTAGAATAATTAATTAATAAATTTACTATAATAATTTACTAATTATTTACGATGGTGTGATTTATGAAATTTAAGGGGAATAGGCTGGTTTAATGAAAGGTAGAGGTTATGATGTTTGTCTGATAGGTAATCGTCATTGCTAGCAGGCATTGCCCGCGTGGATCAGTTTTCTGTTGTCATCCGGTGGCTTGACCACAGGATGACACCGAGTGCGTTTTTCGATCCGCACAACAATGTCGTAATTTCCTCGCAATGACGTCAAAATAACATCCTATTCATCATCTATATTAGAAAGCTCATCTTGTAATTCTCGAGAAAATACATCCTCATTATCGTTACAATCATTCGATTTCTTAAGAGAGTTTTTGAAATTATTTAGGTCTTTATTTTCAAATATTTCAATAGATTTTAAAGTCTCGTTTGGAATTATAACTATAATATTTTTACTTAATTCATCTAAATAATCAGTGGTAACAGAAACTTTCAGTACTCCTCCATATTTGGTCTGTTTGCTACTTACTACAAAATCTTTTAAAGATTTACTTTTAAAATAGTTTTCAGAAGTAAAGATCATTGTTATAAAAAATAGTACTAACGAGATAGTAGTACCTACGGCAAATCCTGCTAATAGCCCTAAGAATCTGTCAATAAAACCGTTTCTCATAAATGAAATTATAGCAAGAAATTTATAAACTATAAAAACACATAAAATTAAAGCAATAACATAAGATATAACACCGACAATAATTATTCTTATAACCTCATTATCCATATATTTCCCGATTAGGTCAGAAATATACGGATATAAAAAATATCCTAACATTATAGAAGTAATAAAACCGAGTATTCTAGTTGCAAACCCGATTATGCCTTGATATAAGCCGAAAAATGAGAAAAGAGTAATAATAGCAAAAATAGTAATATCAAAAAATGTGATCATTATTGTTAACTTCTATTGAATAATTGGATTTAAATCTTATATATTATATAATTAAAAAAGTTTTATTTATGGGCGATAAAATTTTTCATAACTTATCTGGTAAAACACTAGTTGCTACACCGCATGTAATTACAAAAGGCATTTACCATAAATCCTTAATTTATATGTTATCACACACGGAAGAAGGAGCAATAGGATTAATATTTAACCGCTTAGTAAATCATATAGATTTAAAATCGTTTTTTAAAATAAAAAATGACGAAATAACAACCCCGGTTATGGTTCCTATATATCTTGGCGGACCCGTAGAACATGAAAAAGGGTTTTTTCTTCATTCTAGCGATTATAATAAAAATTTGTTATTGGATTTCCATAATGATTTAGCAGTAAGCTCTAATTTAGAAATTTCAGAAGATATAGCTTTCGGTAAAGGACCTAAAAATAGCTTATTCATTGTCGGTTATACAGCATGGAAACCAGGGCAGCTTGAAGAAGAATTAGAGAAAAATCTATGGCTGGTTATGGATTGTAATAAAGAATTTATTTTTGCCGATAATCCTGAAAGTAAATGGCATAATGCATTAAAACACTTAGGTATTGATGAAATACATTTCTCATCACAAATAGGAAATGCTTAGAGATTATCTGTTAACCATTTTTCGGTAAGCCTAAGCAATAATGCTTTAAAAATTTTCCCTGACTGCTAATTAAATACACAAAATTAGAATGTTGTAATTCATATTTGTTTGTTTTTACATCAAATATTTTGGATGTATAGAAGAAGACCTTAAATTGATCTGCTAATTGTTCAATATCTTGGACTCTCCCCGTTAAACCTATAAAATTATCATCTATTTTTTCTAAATATTTTTTTATAATACCTCACTTGTATCATGCTCAGAATCTAGAGTAATAAAAACTACTTGTACTAAAATATTCTCTTTCTTCAAAATCTTAATAATATCTTCTACTCTTTTTAGTACTTGATTGTCATATAAGGAATAGGTAGTACCAAAATAAATCAAACTTAAATGACCTTGCAAATGGGTACTATCAAATTTCCTTCTTGATCTATAAGAGTAAACTTAATTTTAGGTGAATCGTCCATATTACTAGTTTTCGCACCAATCTTAAGCTTAGACGGAGTTAATGAAGAATACAATAAAAATATTATGCTCGTAATCATAGCTAGGGCTATAAAAATTTTTATAATATACATTTGGTTTTTATTATTTCTCATAACCTAAGTAATTATTAATACTTATTTATAATAAAACTTATTCTTATCATATATGCAATAAAAATCATCTTTCAGTATATTAAATATCGTATTATCTGAATTGTGATATTTTTAGTTAAAATTAATTAACTTATTAACTAAATTGAAATTTTTTAAATCTTAAAGTTAAGATTATTAAATAAAAAAACAACTAAGAAACGGATTAATTATGTACAATTATACCGCTTATGTAAAACGTTTAAGTGATAAATTTAAAAAACACGAACATACGGAAATAGTAGATAGTACTATTTCTGAAGACCATTTATTTCAAAGCAACTCAACCGATATAAACACTCCTAAATTAAAATTCGTTTGAAATAACAAATAATATTGAACACAATAAAGCAGAAAATATGAGGGATATAATGATGTTGAAAAAAGAAGAAATAAAGGAAGCGGAAATGGAAAATTTTATATCCGATATGTTAAAGGATAAAAATTTTATCGACTTAATTAATAAAGATAGTGAGAAATATGAATCTATTATTGATAGGAGTAATAAAGCTATAATTATATTAGGGCAAGAGAAAGAAGATTTAAATCTCATAGCTAATTTTCTTAAAGACGGTGAATTAATATTAAAAAGTAATGAGTATGGAGATTGGGACTTCTCAAAAAAAAAGTCTAACAGCAAGTTCAAATATTTCAGATAGTTTTTATATAAAAAACGAAAAATATTTAACATATAACAGTTCTTATTTGGATGCTGCTAATTCATCCTCTGAATCTACTATTGACAAATTTTTCCTACAAAAAATTCTAAGTACGACTCCTACTAAATTTATATTAGCAATAAAAAATATTGAAACCAAAAACTCTAACTCTTCCCTTGTCAAAGCCAATATTGAGCTTAAAACATATATAGAAAAAAAAATGGGAACAAAATATAGAAAATAATTTAAGTTTTGAAGATGTTTTGCCTAAAACAAACAAATTGAAACAATTAATAGATATAGAATATAGAAGAACAAGGAAGAGCTAAACCTTATGGAATATTATATGATTTGTCTAAAGAGTTAACATCAATAATTTCTTCACCGTGTAGTCAACTTAAATTTATACAAAAAACTGAAAAATATAAAAATTTAGCAGAAACATTTAAAGAAGAAAAACTAGAAACTGATTATACGAATATTACGACAAGCTGGTCACATGATTCATACTTTAAAGAACCTTTACTTAAGTTTGATGATGTAAACCTTACTTCTTCATTTAAACCATATTATGATAATAATGATGAAGATTCTAGCAATATGTTAGGTGCTTGTTTGTGTTATAATTCCTCAGAGTATCCTCAATGAGAAAAATTTAATATCTCTTAATACAATTTTTATAGACAAGTAGAAATGTGGTGCTAGTATAAAAATAGCTATATTTAACGATGAATCAGATTATGACAAATAATCAATTTTCGGAAGATACCAAAAAAATTGCTGATCAAATAAAAGATGCATTAATGGGTATTAGTGACAATCTTGTACTTGAAAGTAAAGAGGTAGAGGAAATTTTTGAAGAATTAAGCCAAAATGAAGAATTTGAGTATGAGATGGAACGAATGCTTGCTATCTTAAATGAACAAACTATGGATTTAACTCAACTGCAAAGTCAGATTATCTTATTAATCCGTAAGTATTTAGGTAAAACTAAAAACTTAAAGCTTAAAATGCTTAAAATGGATGAGAAGCTCATTAACAAGAATGTTGCCGAAGTCAGTAATTATTTAATGCATCAGCATTCTAAAATAGTTAGAGATGCTAATAAAAACCTTGTAAAACCAAAAGACAAATTACAAGGTTTAACCAAACAAGCTAGAATAGACTTAAAACGTTTATTAAAAAGCTTTGCCGTTTACCAAATTTATATGTTTATGAACCCAAAAAGAATAGCAGGCGAAACGAAGCTAATGAACTTCGCCTACAATATGATCAGAGGGGGCATGAAACTCGCTAAAAAATATGAAGGCGGCAAGGAAAAAGACATTAAATCATATTCACCTAGACTTATTAAAAAACTTGAAAAAGCTCATGCCGGCTTTAAAAAAAGTGGCGGTATATCAATTTAACTGTTGTATCTTTTTATAAAGAGCTTATACTAAACTAACATTAATATTATGGATAGGTATCAAGCTTTCAACTTAAATTATTCATGTAAACTTAACATTTCAGAACTAATAACTTTGGTACATCTTGGCTGCAGTACTCAAGGAAAACACTACGCTCAACCTGTAAACAGTTAGTTAGTACAAAAACTTTCTCAAGAAAATCACTTTAATCTTATCGAGTATTTAGTCGTACAAATATATGATATTATTTATCAAAATTTTATCGAATCTAAAATTAGAAAAGATTTTTCTAAACGTAACCGTTACTAAATTAAAATCACCGGTTTCAGGAGTGCATGGCGGAGTTTCTTATTCAGGAAAGGAGACACTATGATTTATATTTCTATAGTCAGTAATTTAGGTAATAGACTTTTAAATATTAAAAAAGCTCTAAATTTACTAAAAAGTTGTGATTTTATATTGCTTAAGCAAGCTATTATTTTCGAAACACAAGCTATTCTACCACCCAATGCAGATAAAGCTTGGGATGATGGTGCAGGGCAAAAATACTTTAGTGCCTAGTAAACTTCTAATTGAGCTTAAAAAGATTGAAAACAACTAGGTCGAGCAAGCTCTTATGATAAATGGTCTCCAAGAGTTATTGACTTAGATATCCTACTTTGGAATAATTGCCATATAGATTTACCTGATTTAAAGATACCGCATCCTGAATTATTAAACAGACCGTTTCTTATTCATCTAATTGCAGGTTTAAGCTTGGAATGTCGTTATTCATGTCCGATCAATAATTTTTACAACAATAAAACCTTTGCAGAAATAGCACATTTAATTGAAAATCAAGGAGTTATACGCTCTCTTGTTTTAAATCCTCAATTTGTCGGTATTTTAAACATTACTCCTGATTCTTTTTCTAATGGAGGATTGAGTTCTCATAAAGAAGATGCCGTTAGAAATTTTGTACGCTTGATAAATGAAGGGGCTACAATAATTGAGCTTGGATCACAATCAACACGTCCTTCTGCTTTAATTATTAATGAAGATGAAGAATATGCAAGGCTTGATAATGTTCTTGAAGAGCTTAAGGAAGTTATAGTCAGTATTGATTAGTTTTACTCCTGAAGTAATTAAACGTGTTTTAAAAAAATACCCTATTTCCTGTATCAACTTGGTTAAAAATAATCTAGATGATTACACATTACGATTAATTGCCGATTATAATTGTAAAATTATTACTATGCATTCATTAACCGTTCCACCGCAAAAACAAAAATGTCTTGATTTCGATAAATCTCCGCTTGCTAGCTTAAATATATGGACAGAGCAAGAAATAACAAAATTAGAAAAATGTGGACTTGATAGAAAAAATATCATTCTTGATCCTGGAATTGGTTTTGGAAAATCCGTTTATCAAAATTTATATATATATATTACAACATATTAAAGAATTTAAAAATCTAGGATGTGAGATATTGGTAGGACACTCACGAAAATCTTATATTTCTGCTTTTTATAATTCCAAAGCATCGGAAAGAGACTTAGAAACAATAGCAATATCAAAATATTTAATGGAAAACGTAGTTGATTATTTACGAGTGCATAATGTTATAGAGCATCAAAGATTTTTTGTAGCAGACCATATGATTAAATATGTATAGTTAAATGCATTGAATTAGGTGAGATTTATAAGAGGTGATAGGTAATAAAGGTCAGATGCCTTGATCTTATATTAAGGAGTTTGAATATTTTTATCAGACAGTAAAAAATAATATTATAGTCATGGGACGAAAAACCTTTGACTCTATACCTGCAAAGATTTTAAAAAATTGTATTTGTATTGTTTTTTCAAGAAATACACCATTACAATCTTATAATAATATATTTTTTATTTAATCTTTAGATGACTTTAGGTAATAAAACCTTTTACTGATAAGAAAATTTTTATGGTTGGAGGGGCAGAAATAGCGACTCTTCCCCTAGAGCAAAATCTTATTGATGAATTTTTACTTACAAAAATAAATTTTTGCCTCTTAATCTTTTAGCAGAATAGCATTCTGTAATAATAGATAAAACAAACAATCATCAGATTTATAAATTTACTGATAACCTCTAAAAGGAGGTAAGATGAAATTTTTAGAACAGCTTAATATAAATCTTGAGCAATGTAACCTTTTAAATCATCTATTTTATCAATTATAGAATATGGGAAAACTTACTCATTCTACTTTACAAATTTACGCAAAAGAATATTATCATCACGTTACAGCTTTCCCACGTTATATAAGTGCAATACATTCCAAATGTAGTTGATATACAAGCTAGACAAATATTACTTGGTAATCTTATAGAAGAAGAACAAGGTGAAGAAAATCACCCGGAACCATGGAAACGTTTTGCTGAAGGACTTGGATGTTTAAGAAACCAACTCACTTCAGAACCTAGACTCAACTCAAAAACTTGTTCAAGGTTATTTTAAATTAACAGAGAAATCTTTTTCTATAGGTCTTGGAGCACTTTATGCTTATGAGCGTCAGACTCCTAAAGTATCTGACTCTAAAATTCAAGGATTACAAAAATTTTATGGAATTTCAGATTACAGAACTTTACAATTTTTCATTGTTCATAGTAAAGTTGATCAATGGTATGTATCACAAGAATGTGCAAATTTGATTAATAATTTAAGCTCAAAAGAACAAAAATTAGCATATCAAGGAGCAAAACTACTATGGCAATTTCTAGACGGTATAAATGCAACGTATCAATAATTTAACTATTATTCTTTCATAAAATGAAAAATATCTTCCTACATTCCTTAAGTCTTGAGAATTATCGTAATTTTAAAAATCTTGAACTAAAAACAGATAATACACCAATAATTTTAATAGGTGAAAACGGTAGCGGTAAAACTAATATTTTAGAAGCTATATCGCTATTTTATCCAGGAAAAGGGCTGAGATCAGCAAAACTTGCCGATATATGCAAAACTTCAGAAGATCATTGTCTAGTTAAAGCTCTATTGCAAAGTAAGCTAGGACTTGCAGAATTTACCACCCAATTTAAACGTAGTTCTAATAGAAGGATAACTGAGTATAACGAAAGTAAAATAGCCAATAATGAGTTAAGTAAATTCACTAGCATGGTATGGCTGACTCCGCACATGGAAGGAATCTTTACAAGCGGTAGCAGTGATAGAAGAAAATTTCTTGATAGAATAGTTTATAATTTTGATCCAAAGCATACAGAGCTAGTTAGTAAATACGAATATTACATGCATGAGAGAAATAAAATTCTAGTAGAAGATATAAGAGATGATAATTGGCTTAAAATTATTGAAGAAAAGATGGCTGATATTTCTAACCATATTGCTAATAATCGCTTAAAAACCTTAGAATTTATGCAGCAAACAATAGATGACCTTGAAAATGAATTTCCAAAAGCCGATTTATCGATTGACGGCATTGTTGAACAAAAAATATTAAACGGCGAAGAAAATATTATTAGTTTTATTACTGCAGAACTTTATCAAACAAGAAACAAAGATAAACTACTTGGTCGCACTAGTTTTGGAGTTCATAAAAGTGACTTTTTAGTAAAGCATCAAAAGAAAAATATCTTAGCCAAATTCTGTTCTACCGGTGAACAAAAAGCTATATTAATTGCAATAATCCTTGCTGAAATGAATTATGCTATAAAGCTAACTAAAATAGCACCGATTTTACTTTTAGATGAGGTCTTTGTGCATTTAGACGACAAAAGACGTCAATATTTAATCGAATTTTTTACTGGTTTAAACATGCAGCTATGGGTTACCACTACCAATCTAGAGGGAATAGAAAATTTTGCAACTAAAGCACAATTGATTAAGTTATAGTTTAGATAAATCGAGCTTTTAATTTCAAAAATTTGCTGTATTTAATACTTTTTTTCTGGATTCCTGCTTTCGCAGGAATGACATTGAACACTTTTCTCGCACCATGTAACAACGCCCACTAAAAGCGGGAATGACATCAAGAGTATTTTCCGATCCATACAATAAAGCACTATCCCAATCAGATTCACAAGAAAAATTTACAACATCCTTCTTGATTTTTATCGCACCTCTTAAAAAACTAAAATAACTATTATTATTTTTCATAAAATAACACTTCACTTACATATTATATGAGCATTAGTTAAATTTAAAGTTTTTTGTATATAAATATATTGCTTAATCTTTTGAAACTGCTTAAAATTAATTTTTAATTTATGTAAATACTATGACAAAACAAGCTAATAAAATATCCTATGATGAAGTACCTTATTCTCCATTTACTTTCAGTTATACCTCCCCATCTTATTTAAGAACTATCGGCAAGCTATTCGGGCTAAACCCTCCACCTCTTGAAACTGCTAAAATACTTGAACTCGGTTGTGGAATCGGTGTTAATCTGCTTAACTTTGCTGAAACATATCCTAAATCACAATCTCTAGGTGTTGACTTATCCAAAACACAAATAGAATTAGGTAAAAAAATTATCAGTGATTTGAAAATAAAAAATGCCCAACTAAAGACATTATCTATATTGGACCTTGATGAGTCATACGGTAAGTTTGATTACATAGTTTGTCACGGCGTATATTCATGGGTACCTGAAGAAGTACAAAATAAAATACTCGAAGTCTGTAATAAACTGCTAAATCCGAACGGCATAGCTTTTGTAAGCTATAATACCCTCCCGGGCTGGAATATGCAGCGAACAATACGTGAAATGATGATGTTCCATTCAGAGCTATTTAATACTAGCCACGATAAATTACAGCAAGCTAGATTACTTTTAAAGTTCATCAATGACTCATTAGAAAGCTCCACAACGCCTTATTCTAATTTCTTACGAGATGAAACAAAATTATTATCTGCATATACGGACTCATATGTATTACATGAATATTTAGGCGAAATTAATACAGGTACATATTTTCACCAATTCATAGAAAAAGCTCAAAAAAATCATCTAAATTACTTAGGTGATACGTCGCTTACTGCAATGTTTATCGGTAATTTACCTACTCAGGCAGCAGAAAAGCTACAAGCCGTTAATGATATTGTTCGTACTGAGCAATATATGGATTTTATCACTAATAGAAAGTTCCGCTCGACATTATTATGTCATCAAAACATACCTATAAACAGAAAAATTGAATTTAATAATTTAAAAGAGTTTTTTACTAGCCTTAATATTAGACCGGTAATTCTAGAAAAAGCTGTTGATTTAACTAACGAACAGGAAAATGTTAGCTTCTATTACGAAAATTTACCTGAGCCTTTTATTTCAACCACTTCGCCGATCATGAAAGCTATTTTATATGTATATGCTGAAAATATTAGCAATCCGATAAGCTTAGAACAAGTAGCAAAAGAAGCTTTTAAAAAGCTTGGTAAATATCAATTACAAGATTTCTTAGCAGCATTAGAACAGCATTTTATCATATTCATTTTTCAAGGTTATCTCAAAATATTTGAGACCAAACCTCATGCTATAGCAACTATCACCGAAAAACCTAAAATTAGCGAATTTGCAAGATACCAAGCAAAACAAGCACATTTTAATAATGTAACTAGCGTGTTTAACGTCACTAATAGACTTAATGATATGGTAGGTATACCGATACATGAAAAATATATTTTAGAAATGTTAGACGGTACGCATAATATTGATGATATTAAGAAAGGCGTTCTTGAAAAAATTAATTCAAAACTTTTAACTGCTCGTGACGATAAAGGACAGGAAGTAACAGATCCAAAATTATTAAAAGAATTTGTTGACTATGTAGTTAATACATCCCTTGAGAAATTCCGGATAAATTATCTGTTAGTAGAGTAATTAAAATGTTCGTGGTCAAGTCTGCTTTGTTGCATGAATCAGCTTTTCGGTTATTGCGAGTAGTCGTAGACTACAGCTAATCCATAAAAATATAATCCGAGTAAATGAAGAGTAGCTATACGAAGCTCAACTTGGAAAAGAGCAAGGAGCCTGTAAGCCGAGGAGCGGAGCATATACTTAATACGCGAGCATCCGAGGACTTGCAAAGAAAACACAGCCAATTTTTCAAGTTGAACGAGTATAACTATGCTACTAATTTTTCACGCAATACTTCAACTAACTTATTAATTGCTTCGGTTGGGTGGATGTTTTCAAGGATAGCAAGCTCGCCTGCAAGTCTATTTAAAGCTGATTCATAGAGTGTTCTTTCACTGTAAGAACGATCATTATCAACATTTTTATGTAAGTCCCGTAATACTTCGGCTATGGCTACAATATTACCTGAGTTAATTTTGCCTTCATATTCTTGGGCTCTTCTACTCCACATTCTATTTCCTTGTTTTGGTTTACCTTGAAGAGTTGAATATATGACATCTAAATCTTTTCTGCTTGCAACCGCTCTAAGACCAACAACCGCAGCTCTACTAACAGGCACTTTTAATGTCATTTTATCCTGCGAAAAGGAAATTACATATACTTTAATTTCAGTACCTGCAATAGTATGATATTCTATATTTGTTATTTCACCAACTCCATGTGCAGGATAAACAATTCTCTGCCCTATTTTAAACTCGGATTTTTCGGTTTTATGTTCGGATTGTGTTGTATTTGCCATTATTAATTCCTCCGTAGTGGTTTTAGTGCCTAAGAACTTAATGTTAGACTATTATTTAGTATAGCACATTTTGCTTTTATTATAAAGTAGAGATTTTTATTGAAATAAAATTGATACGATCTTATTGTAGATAATATTAATAAGTTAAAGGAATAAATATGCGAAGTATTTTTATTGTACTAATATTTTTATTATTTTTGAGTAGCTGTTCAGAAGAAAAAGCACAAGATAAGAACCATGAGGAAAAACAAATAATAGAGCACGAAACTCTACAAAATAATGAAACCTCTAAAGAAACGAATCAGGAAGCCGTAAATTCTGAAAATACGGCTGAATCAATAGTTCCTGCTAATGATAATAATCAGACTGATGAAGTATCAACGCCGGCTTCACAAGAACAAAAAAATCCTGCAATAAAACCTGTTAAAGTCACTTTTAAAGTTGATGATAATGATATGGTTCTCGGTAACAAAAAATCAAATGTTATAGTAGTCGAGTATTTTTCTCCTACCTGTCCGCATTGTGCTTATTATCATCAAACAATTTTTCCGGAACTTAAGAAAAAATATATTGATACTAACAAAATTGCATATGTGATTCGTGAATTTATTGCTACTAAACAAGATTTAGATGCTGCAATTTTAGCCCGCTGCAAGGGGGATACAAATAGTTTTACACAACTTCATAATATTATATTAACACAACAAGATAAGTGGGCATATAGCAATAAATACAGAGAATTATTAACTGATATGGGACAACTTGGCGGTATTTCCCCCGAAGAATATAAACAATGTTTAAATAATGATAAAATTACTGAAATACTAATTGCTAATACCAATTTTGTAGCAAAAGCACCCCAATTTATAGGTACTCCTTCTTTCTTCGTTAACGGAGTACAAACAGGAAGTTATAGCATAGATACTATTTCCACAGCAGTTGATAAAGCTTTAGAGGAGCAGAAAGAAAAAGCAAAAAATGAAATGAGCTTGTAATTTACATTGCGAGCAGTTGTAGACTGTGCGGCAATCTCATTAAATATCCTGAGATTGCTTCGTCGATGCCTATGGCGTCTTCTCGCAATGACAGAGATAAACTAATGAATACGGAAAAACTAAAAGATATCAAAGCAAGAATTAAAGACTTAAAAACTCCTAAGTTTTTTAATCCTAAAATTCGGCAAGAAATTAGCCCGTTCACTATCGCTGTAGATTTAGTTTCAGGTACAATGGTAGGTGTCGTAATTGGAATATTTACGGATAAATTTTTTAACTCTAAACCTTTATTTCTTATTATATTTACAATAATAGGAATGATTGCCGGCTTTAACATTATAAGCCAAAAAGTAAATAATAAAAAGTAAGGAAATGACTCATAGCCCTTTAGCACAATTTGATATCAAAAAATTAATAGACATCAAAATGTTCGGTTTTGACGTCAGCTTTACTAATTCGAGTATCCATATGTTACTTGCTAGCATCTTAGCTCTAACTTATTTTTACTTAGCTTTTTATAACCGGAAATTAGTACCTTCTAGATTACAAGTGAGTGCTGAAATAGTTTATAATCTTGTAGCTGATATGTTAAATCAGACTATAGGAGTAAAAGGACGTAAATTTATTCCGTTAGTTTTTAGTTTATTTATTTTCATTTTATTCTGTAATTTACTTGGTATGACACCTTATAGCTTTACTGCTACTAGTCATATTATCGTTACTTTTACCTTGGCAATTCTAGTATTTTTAACGGTAACTATAGTCGGTTTTGTAAAACACGGCTTACGTTTTTTAACCCTTTTTTTACCGCATGGTACTCCTTTATGGTTAGCACCGTTGATGATAGTAATTGAACTATTTACATATTTAGCAAAACCGGTTAGTTTATCATTGCGACTTGCCGCTAATATGATGGCGGGACATGTTTTATTAAAAGTAATAGCCGGTTTTACCGTTTCATTAATGATTTACTTGAAATTTCTGCCAATCCCTCTTATGATGATACTAATTGGGTTTGAAATTTTTGTTGCAATACTTCAAGCTTATATTTTTACTATTTTATCTTGTATGTATCTTAATGATGCTATTAATTTACACTAGGCTTTTTGCACAACTTGCTTCTAAAGATAATTTGTATGTCAATCCGATGCTTGAATCCTCACGTACTTTTTTGTACGCTGTGGTTCTGTGCTTTGTGTTTCCTGTAAATTCCTCTTTATTAGCTTCGTTGTGCAAAAAACCTATTATACAGATAATTAGATAAACTTTTTTGATTAATTAAAAGTAAGGTTTTTTATGGATATGGTTTCTTTAAAATTTATTGGTACAGGATTTATGGCTATCGGCATGTACGGTGCAGCTTTAGGCGTTAGTAATATATTTAGCTCTCTACTTAGTTCAATAGCACGAAACCCTTCGGCTACAGAAAACTTACAAAGAATGGCTCTGATCGGTGCAGGTCTTGCTGAAGCAATGGGACTTTTTTCCTTTGTAATTGCTATGTTACTTATTTTTTCTTAAAATTCATTTTTAAATAAGATGCCTCAATTTGATATTGCTACCTATTATTCACAAATTTTTTGGCTTATCGTGACTTTCAGCTTATTGTATATCTTTGTTTATAAATTTATAACTCCAAAAGCTGAAGAAATTTTTAATAATAGACAGACAAATATTCAAGATAATATCACGCAAGCCAATACATTGACCATAGAAGTAGAAAAGCTAAATAAATATTATAACGAGGAAATAGACAAAACAAATACTGAAATAGATAGGCTAAAAAAAGAAAAAATAGACTCTTTAGAATCAGAATTTTTAATTAAAAAAAAGAATCTAGAGCAAGATTTAAAAAACTCTATAAATCAAAACATTGAAGATATAAATTTAGCTGCTAAGCAATTTAGAACTAATAAAAGCGCAGCAATCATAAAGCTTGCCGTTAATATTATTGAAAAAATAACCGGCACTAAAGCAGATATGAATTTACTACAAAATATAAAAGTAAAATAATGAATTTCCTAGATGAGAGCTTCTGGCTTGCCGTTAGTTTTGTAATTTTTGTATATTTAGTTTATAGACCGGCAAAAAAAGCCATTTTAAATTCTTTAGATGCTAAGATTTTAGAAGTCCAAGAAAAAGTTCTAAAAGCTGAAAAATTAAAAGAAGATGCTGCTTTGCTCTTTAAACACACCAACGCACAAATAAAGAAATTAGAAACTTTACGCTCTCAAATGATAGAAGAAAGTAATGAAGTTACCAAGAAAATCATTCAAGAAAAAACTAAAGAAATTGAAGAATTTTTAGAGCATAAAAAATCTGATGCTATACAGTTAATGCAAAACCAAAAATCAACCGCAAGTAAAGAGCTACAAGATGAATTTTGTGATGAAGTGATAAAGCTTGTATCCGAATATTTTCAATCAGTTAAGCTTTCAGAAAGTAACATTGCTAAAAATTTAATGGATAAATCTGATTTTCCTCAGGATGAGGGTAAAGCTACATAGCCACACTAACCACTAGTTAGCAATTTATTTAAATTGCTTCATCATTATTAACACATACCCCGTAATATCGAGCCATCAATAAAATATTCAGGATGTTCGTTTGTTATCTTATTTGTTAATTCAGGATAGGCTCTAACAAATTCTTTTACACAAGTGAAGTTTTTACTAGAGCTGTTAATCGCTCCTAAGCAAATCGCTTCAAAACATAACATTTTAGCTATTTCTATATTTTTAAGGTCAGATAAAACTCCTAGTTGTTTTAAATATCTATCGCCTAAATAGCCTTTCACCCCCCAATTTCCTAAGATTGAGAACTTACTATTCCACTTATCTTTAGCAGCATTAATATATATTTTATTTAAAATATTCTTTTGTATTTTTATTTAATTTCTAATGTAACTTCCTCAAAATCGCCTCTTTGTAATATAAACTCCCTAGTTTCATTATTTTTTATAAATTCTGGTGCAATTTTTTTGAGATAAGTTTTTAGCCTTGTAGTGACCTAAACCTAAAGTTTGTACGTACATTAAATAAGATTGTTTATAGAACTCTATAGCTTCGTATGTATTATCTAATTTTCATAAATCACTCCGATATTATTAAGAGAGCTAGCAATAAAAGAAGGATGAACTAATTCTTGATCAATTTTTAAAGCTTTCTTATAATACTTTAACGATTCTTCAAATTTACATAATATATATTCATTATAATAACTCAATTTATCAATTTCAATATCATCATTTAATATTTTTACTACATGGGGATAAAACATTTTAGAATTTTCCCAGTCTTCACTTGAAACATCTGTTAATATTGGAAATAAATTATCTAAGATTTCTGCTAGTCTTGTATAAATCTCTTTTTCATCTATCGCATGTTCTTTATATTTATTTATATATTGCTTTGTTATAAATTGCATTAATCTATGTAATTGTAAGCCGGCTTGTCCATTTTGGTATGTTAGATTCATTATCGATAATGTTTCTAACCTTTTTATAGGTTCTTGTAGCTTTTCTTTATCTATTAAAAATAATTCTTTAAAAATCTCTATACTGATAAAATCAGGGTCTACATCTGCAGAATATTGTAATATCTGCCAAGCTAAAGGTGATTTTTCTAATAATTGTAGTAATAAAACGGTTTCTATATGATCATCTTTGCTATTTTTAAAGTAATTAATGTAATCATTTACTTTAAGTAATTTATTTGCTTTTAAATATGCTACTGCTTTAGATAGCCTATAAGGTGATGCAGCATCGTTACTACCAAAGTCTTCTACTAATTTATCAATATCTTTCTTGTTTAATCTATTTTTTTAAGTATATTAATTATACTGTTAAGATAAGGCTCTATATCTTTATGATCTTCAACATTATCAAAAATAAATAATATAGCTGAATTTAAATTAGCAATCCTCTCATGGACTAATCTTATTATGTTTTCTTCCTTTTCTCTATTACGTAAATAGTAAATTCTTTAAAGTTGTCTACATGCTTCAAAAGGACTTTGTCTGCAGAATCTAGGTTAATAAAATGTACTATTTTCTTTTTCGCTTGTGTTTGTCTATCTCCATATTTTATAGCTAGAGTGGTTTTACCGGCTCCAGCGAAAGCACTAACTGTTACAAATCGTTTTTCGTTTAAAGTTTCTTCTATTTTTTGTAATATTTCATTACAGACAATCAAATTATAAGTTGATAAATTGGGTAAATTGCTAATTATATTTTCTGTAACTTTAATTGATTTATTAGGAGTATAAGCATTGCAGTCTTCTAATACTTTCTTTGCTTCCCTACTTACTTCAATTAACCTTAAAATTTGCTCTCTTAAGTCATCTACTTTAACTTTAGGTAAGTTTGTAAATATATAATATTTGCCATATTGAGGTTTTATTTCATATAGTTCTTTTATTACTTTTAACTGTTGTTTTATTAAATTTGGTATTTCTATCTTTGCTCAACTGTGCTAGATACCAATCGCTACTGCCCTTATTTATTTGTATTTGCTATATCTACAGATAAATTTACTTCTAAAAATTGTCCGGTTGCAATATTACCGCTTAGGAAATAATCTATATGCTTTATTAATATGCGGATTACAGACATTTACAAAATTCGGAGCTGATAAATCAAGTTGTTATATTTAAATTTTTTACGTCAAAGGTAGTTTCATGGCTATAACATCTGCGGCTGAAGATTTTCTGTAGCTAAACCCGGACTATCGAATGTGATTGCCTTTGCTTTTGGATAATGAAAATCTCTATGAGCAAAATATAAACTAAGCTCTGCGAGCCATACACCTAAAGAATGACCTGTGAAAGATAAATTATAATTATTCTCTTCAGCATACTTGGTAATCTCCTTTGTAGCTTCATATCTACCTATTTCAGGCTTGTTAAATATTTTCCAGTCTTTTAATTGTTCATTTCGGGTTTTGACCTTTTCATTATTTTCTTTTTCTACAGCAAACTCTACAATATCATTTTCCTCTGCTTTCATAAAATTTATTAGTTGTATTGTATAATACTAATTGAACTGAACTTTGCGTTTTCAACCATTATTTTTATTCTAAATTTAAAATTAGATTATTTAAGATCTTATATTATAGGAAAATATAGAATGGTGACCCCTACGGGACTCGAACCCGTGTTCCCACCGTGAAAGAGTGGTGTCCTAACCGCTAGACGAAGGGGCCTTAATTTTAAAGTAGACAATATAGATATATTAGTCATACCATGGCTATGACCACGGCATGACAGTAAGTTAGAAGTTTTATACAACACCTTTGCAAATATTGCAAGTATAAAAATTATAGGTTTACCTTAAGCTTAACACTACCTTGATGACTTCTATAATGTTTATTTAGATAATAATTATAATCCAACAAAATAGTAGTATTTTTGATACTGCCTATAATACCCGTTCCTAAATTATAGGATGTTTTCGGTTGCTTCGGTATTAGATAATCATGTTTGAATGTATCATCAAATATTTTAACAACTCTATTTATTCTTTGGGTTTTCTCTTTAAAATTATGTTCTACCGCTCCTTGGAATGTTAGACCTAAATTATTAAATTTTAAAGCATCTTTTAAAGGTACTGTGACTTTAGTACCGACAATTCCGGACAATATATTATTCTCTTTCATTGTAAGAGCTATTTCTTGTACATTAATACCGGTTTCATGATATACCCCGTCTCGTGACTTCCCGTATCTTAAGCCTATATTCGGGGTAATAACGAGCTTGCTCTGCAAAAGATAATTATAATTCAGTAATGCTTCCGCATTATAACTATGATTACGATGTTTTACATTACTTCTAATTTTAGTATTACCATATGAATAAGTTGTTTTATCTTTAATAAAGTTTTTAGAAGCAGATACTAAAGCTTGTAGTGCAAAATTCTTCGGTAATTCTTTTTGTCCGTAAATAGAAACCACATGACTATTAATAAGTTCTTTATCATTATTTTTACTATTTTTAAATTTAAATACTGAATGAACATTACTATAAGCTATACCTACGATATTATTGTCGATTTCAGCATCGAACCCGATAGTAGCACCTTTGTTAGTACCTCTATAACCGGTCATATTGTCAACGCGTCCATGATTATTAGTGCCGTACATACCACGCATCCACAAACCTCTTTTTATATGAGACTCTTCTTCATCACCGGCTCCTACTGCTACCATATTATTAGACATATTCATAGATGTATCTAATCTGTTACGAATCATATTATTTACAATAGTATTAACAACTTTCGCTTGATTTAAAGTAGGAGCACTTTCTGAAATTTGCGTTTGCATTTCTTTTTTTGCTTCCTGTTCAAGAGGAATAGCCGTATCAACTTCCATTATTTTAAGATTACCCCCATCGGAATCGGATAATTGCCCTATTGTTTCTTCTTCCTCTTCAAACCCTGAATCATAACTTTCTTCATCTTCACTACCATCGCCTAATGCTAAACATTCCTTTTCTCTATCGTCACTTAATGCTAATGCACACTCATTACTTGATGCAAGTGCAGGTAATGAAGATAATTGTCTACTTACTTCTGTGTCTTCTTGTTCTTCATCTCCTGCAGGTAAGGTAGATTCTGATTTACCATCCGACACTAACATTTCTTGTAACAATGATTGAGCAAGAATATCTGCAGCTTCTTCGCCTGTATACTTCTCTAGAAGTAACGAATAAATTTTTTCATCATGTTCTTGTAATCGTGCATTTATTGCCAAAAGCATTTTTTCATCTAATTCCTCTACATCCTGTATACGATTACTTATATAAGCCATTGCTTCTTTAATATGATTAAGTTCCTCACTTACAGAACTTGAGCCAGGCAATTCTTCTATTTTTTGTATTTTACTGCTTAATACTCTTATATAGGTATCTACATAATCTTTATCAATTTCTATAGTTAGAGTATCTACCGGAGTTACAACATCACGACTACTCAAATCATCACCATTAGATAAGCTGTTTATGCCACCAACTGAAGATGAACATGAAAATACTGGCTTACTCTCATTTACCTTAGGTTTAGATTCAGTATCTAGATGCTTTATCTCCCCTTCTAACCAAATCTTTTCTTTTGATATCTCAAATACTTCGAGCCTTAACTTCTTAAATTCTGGATCATCGTGATTTAAAGTATCTAACTCCAATTCCTTAGCTTTATAATCATTGGCTATTTTTTCATGTTTAGATTTTAATTCCCCTAATTTCATAACATTAGAATTGTTTAAATCCTCTAAGCCACTAACCGAAGGTGAACAGTATAGATTTGATTCTGCATCACTAAGTAAACTGCTTATGTCACCAATTGAATAGGAACGTGATATTGATACATCTGTGCTTGAATACTCTTTATTTAAAGAAAATGTTGCTTCTCTGGTTTTCCTTTTTTCTTTTAATTGTGATTCTTTTGAAGATAAGTCTCGTGCTTCTATAGCTAACCGCTTAAATTCTAGGTTTTCTGGATCTTGATATTGATTCAATTTGGCAATAGCTTGCTTTTCCTTAACTATTCTAGCTTCCTCTACTTTTAATAGTTTATCTTCTAAATCCAAATAATCTAATTTCTTGTCAAGCTGGGCACTTCTGAATAATGGTATAGGTAATTTTCGTTTACTAGTATTCTTGTAACTTATAGATGGCTTGGGTTGCTCTATTGTTTCTGATGCTAAATTCTCATAACTAACCGACTCATATATAGTAGATAAATTAGATAATGACTGTGTACCTTTTTTAATAGTACTATCAACCAAATTTAGTCTACCTTGTGATCTATCAAGTAAAGCTTCAGCTTCTTTTAGTACCTCAGGGGGAGCAGTATTATATAAGTGTTTATTTGCTCTGCTTTTAATAGCATCCAACTTTTTTTCTGCTTTTGCATTATATGCTTTTATATCTTCCGGTTTGCGTATTAATACCTGCTGTAATTCTTGAGAGATTTTAATTGTTTCTTGGTAACCATTTTCTATTTCCTGTAAAGCTAAATCAAGTGATTTTTTTTGTGAAGGACTGGTGGTTTGCAGTATTGCGGTTCTCTTTGCATCTAAAAGGCTTACAAGCTGAGTTGCCTTTTTTGTGAATCCACTAACTACACTTAAACTAGACTCCTTATGATTCTCATTTCCCCAAGCATGGCCAAATCCTCCCTCTTGATCTACTGTTCTTTGCTTTGAGGTTTCTCCATCTCTTTTACTTTTTCTGTTCTCTGCATCATTTGTTTGCAAAATTGACCCTACCTTTGATACAGCTCTCTTTATTATATTACCTTGTTTTTTCTTACTAGAAACTAAATAGGTACTTTCTTCAGTTAAAGTTTCTTGAGGTGCATTTGTATTCATTCTTTGGTTATACGCTGCATCCCAACTCGCTGATAGTTGATCGAAATCATAGGCTGACGACAAATTTTGACTTTCCAAACTCCTAAAGGCTGAATCAAAACGTTCTTCTTGTGAATGTAAATCTAGCCCTAGATCATTCTGCACACCTAAAGTTTCGGTACGCATTTTTTCTGATTGCAGTTGTTGTATCTCCGGAATACTTCCACTTACATTATTTTTCCTCGATGAGTCACTTTTAGCTGAAGACGAGCGTGATAATACTGGAGTACCGCTTTTTCTTGACTTCTCTTCATGCTCTGCAAATGAACCATTCACATTAGCAGCTTGCGTATACGGCATATTTCCCCAACCTGAATAAAATCCGACATCTTCATCTATTTCTTTACCTAAAGTGCCGCTTGATAAGTTCCCCAAGCCTGAATCCATACTTTTAGGGTCCTCTATTTCTTGACTCGGCAATATTACTGTATAAGGTTGCTGCTGAACTTTTATTGGCACTAAGTACCCCTCTTCATCCTCTGGTTGTTCACCTAAAATTCTCTGAACCCCATGACTTAATGGTATGGTTGGCTTTGCTTTTGGCGGCTGCTTATAAGTAGAACCGGTAGAACTATTATAAACAGCAGGAGTTTGTTCAGAATAACCATTCATTTTATCTTGCATGGCTCGTAATGCCGTTCTACTTGTTTCTTTTTTCGCACTAGCAGCTACTTCTTTAGCTTTATCTGCTGCCGTTTTTATAGCTTTTTCTTGTTTCTTTATTTCTGATAACTGCTTTTGTTCTTCTTGTTTTTTCTTTTCTCTTTCTGTTCTTTGCTTATCCTTTGCTTGTCGCTGCTTTTTTGTTTTTTCTGCAGCAATATGTTGTTGATTTTGTACTAATACACCTTGCTGAGCCTCATTAATTCTTGCTTGCTGTACTTGAAACGCACTAACTTTGGTTGACGCCGTTGTAACCGGAACTGTTTCCTGCGATTTTATCGAAACTTTATTTGCTGGAATATCTATTTTTTCTATTTTCTGAAATAATCTATTTGCTTCATTGTTTTTACTTGTTAACTCTTTTTCAAGTTTCTTTATTTTATTTTTATTTTCACCTATTTTGATTTTTGTTTCTATCTCTTCAGCTCTTGACTTGAGTGCTTCTATTGTTTTTTGTGCTGAAGTTAGCTGCGTATACAACTTCTGCAATGGTTTTTTATTTTTTTTACCTGTGGTATCTTTAATAGCCTGTGTTACTTCAGCTAACTTGATTCCTATCATCGCATTAACTCGTGATATATTACTTACCATTCCTGCTGCAATTTCAGTACTGCTTTTTTTCATAGGCAACGGAAATGTCGACTTCAGATGAACTTCTGGTTTAACTTGTGAGCTAGATTGCACTGTCTGTTGTTGCGGGTCGCTACTGCTAAACGATAATCTTCGTGCTGCCTTTGAGTTTGTGTTTATGTTTGGTGGTATATTAGCTCCTAAACTATCATTTGGTTTAGAATCTGGAGTAGGCTGATACGGAGTCGCCGGTGTTGATGATGGAGTACCAGGTGCCGTAGTATAATGTTCAGGTGATGTCAGGATAGTATTTGATGTATTAGGTGCAGTGACAAAACTATTTGAAGCTGGGCTAACAGTAGACGAAGACGCTGTTATTATAATCTCTGGTTTTTGAGGCATTTGTTCTGTCAGTTCAGGAGTATAAGTATTTTGACTTTGTTCTGTTTTTTCAGTGCCTACAAATGTTTTGCGTCTAGTAATTGGTCGTACTTTTCTTGCTTTTCCGACATCAGACTTACTATATGCTACCACTTTATAATGATCCTCTACAGGAACATCTTTTAATGGATTAGATGCCTTAGGTTTGTTAGATATTTTCATTTCTCTTATTTCAGATGGAGTATATGTGTTTATTTCCGGTTCCGGTACAATTACTGTTCCTATCTGCTGCGAGGTACTTGTCGTATCTTTGCTTCCATTTAATTGTGACAAGTTATTCAACAATTTATTACTGAGATCGGTACGAAATGCTTCTTTACTCATCGCCATACCCTCAAAAGGTATTGCAATTATTGCTCCTACTGAAATAGAGGTAAGCAGAGAATATTTTAAAAATCTTGACTTTTTTAGTAAATGTTGTTCTGTTAACTTATTCATTACAAATATCTCAATTTAAATTAAAATTTTATACATAAACCTTGGATATTTTAACAAATAAGTTAATAAAAAGCAATATATAAGTTAATTTATCTTAACTTATAATTACAAGAGAATTTTGTTCTAATTATTGAAAATATAACAGATATGACGTATAATGTATTTATAACTTTTGATAGAAAATACTACAATATTTTAAAATAACTTTGGAAACGGAGTATAATAATTTAAATATTTGGTATTTTGTTAGTTTTATTTACGGTATTATTGTTTATTTTCGCTTGATTTTGAGCTTTTATTTACAACAATTTTTTCATTTTTTGTGTTTTTTAATATTAACCTTTACTAGAAATTCTAATATATTTTTACAGTTTATTTACTGAATGATTATTGCTTTTATTTTTGGCATATTCATCTCTAAATATTGTGTGACAAATTTACATAGCGAAATGCTTTATAAAGCTATCATCACTAAAATTAGCGGTAAAATAGAATCTATAAAACCGACTATTATAGGAGGATAAGTAGTATTAAGTCGCATAAAGATAGAAAAAATTAATCGTAACTTACAAAAAGTTAAAATTAGTATACCGAAAAAATATATACAAGAAATTAGGGTAAATAACTGAATTACTTTGCTTGCTAAGCTCTATAAGCCGCAAAATAGTATACTACCAGGGGATTATGATTTTGGTTTTTACGCTTATCTATCAGATATTGAAGCAAACGGCTATGCGATGTCTGAGCCGCAAATTATAGAACGTAATGAAACAAATTTTGATAGTTTTATTTATAGAGTGCGTTCCTATATTTATAATAATTTAATAGAAAAGCTAGGAAAAGATAAAGGGAATTTTGCAGCTGCAATATTACTTGGCGAGACGAAAGGTTTAAACAGACAAATAATGCAGGATATGAGGCAAAGCGGTATATCACACGTGCTTTGTGTTTCAGGATTGCATCTATCTTTAGTCGTGATGATTATTTTCCTTACTACAAGCCCGAATATATTTTTCATCCGAGTTTCCAATTATCTTTTATCGCCGTATTATCGCTTGTTGCCGGTTATATGAATTTTACTTAAAGAATTCACGGTTACTTGGAGAAAAGAAAGGCATTTTTGGAGCAGTAAAATTTCATACAGCCTCAAATATTTATTCAAGCTTCTTAGCAAGCATTATAACGGCACCTGTAGTAATTAATCAATTCTTTATATTTGCTACTTACTCAGTACCAGCTAACCTCATTGTCGTTCCGATAACGTCATTTTTTCTTATGCCGCTTGCTTTGTTATCTCTGCCTTTTACCATGATCGGGTTTGATAACTATATCCTAAAGCTTATGGGATTCTTTATTGATATAATAATAAAATCAGCCACCTATTTTAATAGTTTACCGGCTGCTGTATTGTATTTCGGTTATATTACCAATTTCAGCATATTACTCCTTTTATTCGGCTTTTTTTGGATTTGTATATAGAAAACTGCTTAGCGTTTGCTTGGTCTTGCAATCATGGCAATATCTTTTATATTTATGTTCTACTCCCCAAAGCCGGAATTAATATTTGATGCAAATCATATGGCGGTAGGCGTTAAAGATAGAGAAAATAAACTAGTAATACATGCTGATAAAATACCTGTTTTCAATAGAACTTACTGGGCTAATTGGTTTGGACAAAAAGATAGTATGGTGTTACTTTTAGAGAATAATATTTTTTAACCAACTACGGACAAAAAATTGTCATTAATAAAGATAATCATTGTGAGAAAGCCGAAATTCATATTAATCTCAATTATAAATCTAAATGCCGCAGGAGCTTAATAAAGATTAATAAAGATTTTTTTAAAAAAAGCCCTGTTATACTTATCTTTTGCAATAAAAAGGAATGTACGGTAAACTTAGTAGTACCGGACTGTTTTTGTTCTATGTCATTTCCACTTGGCATTGTTGCGTGGATAGGCTATCAGTCATTGCGAGGAAAAACTGTAAGTTTTGACGAAACAATCCAGTAAAAATGCTAGTTTTTAACATTTTTTTATTATTTTTCTGGATTGCCACGCTCCTTACAGTCGCTTGCAATGACGACTCAGTATCCACACAACAATGCCAAGTGGAAATGACATAAACAAGCCATATAACAAGGTCCAGCTTTTAGCTAGGATGACATCAAAATCTTTTTAAAAACTATCCGATACTTTAGGTAAAATCGAATAATGCAAGTTACACACAAAATACTAAAAATCCCCTCAAAAGGATATAAAAAAATCTTGAGTCTCTTAAATGAAAAAGGACAAGCAAGACTTATAGGCGGCTGCGTACGTGATGCGTTACTAGATCTCTTGCATAACAAAGCTAATAAAGAGGGATTTGAAGGAGACACGGAACGCAGAATCGCAGTGTATATAAACGTACGTGACGATTCGAGTACCGGATCGACGTACAAATTACCTTTAGAAGCAAGTTATCCAAGAGATCGACTTGAGAAAGGTAGCTACGATATAGATATAGCTACTAATTTGACACCTAGTGAAGTAACAAATATTTTATCTGAAGCTAAAATAAAAACTATTCCGACCGGTTTAAAATTCGGCACGATTACTGCTACTTTAAATAATGAAAAATTTGAGATCACGACTCTTAGGAAAGATATTGAATGTAACGGCAGACATGCCAAAGTAATATTCACTAACGATTTTGCCGAAGATGCCGCAAGACGAGATTTTACTATTAATGCTTTAAGCTATTGTCCCTTTAAGAACAAGATATATGATTATTTTGAAGGGTTTAAGGATTTGCAGCAGGAAAAGGTTGTATTTATAGGGGAAGCTCTAGATAGAATTAAAGAAGATTATTTGCGAATTCTACGCTTTTTTCGTTTTTCTAGCTATTATGCGAATCAGCTTGATGATGGCAACTTTAAAGCATGTAAAGCTTTAAAAGACGGCTTAAAAACTTTATCACGAGAGCGAATTAAAAGCGAAATGGATAAAATTATTGTTTCAAAAAGAGCAGCACAAATTTTAAAAGCTATGTTTGAAATAGGAATATTAGAACTAATATTCTCTATCCAAAATTATGAAATAAAATTTTTTGAGCAGGCAAATAATTTTAAATTAGAATTAGTTACTCGATATGCACTCTTATTATATTGTCAAAAAGATTTTAATTTAAAGGTCTTTCTAAATTGGAAATTCTCAAAACATGAAACAATGCAAATATTATCAATAACGAACTTTCTGAATGACGCTAAATTTAACATGAAAAAAATTTGGTTTGAAAAAAAGAATTATAAGGAATATTTATTAGCAGCTAGCATAATCGGTAAATTAAATCATTCACAAGTAAAAGAATTTATCCTTAAATATGATGCGTTATTACGTCCTAAATTCCAAGTAAACGGTAATGATTTGTTAAATATGAATATAGAAAAAAAAGAGATAGGAGCAAAACTAGAATATCTAAAAAATTTTTGGATAGAGCAGGATTTTAAACCTAGTAAATTAGAGTTGTTGGAGAAATTATGAGAGCTAGTACGTCAAACCGTCATTGCGAGGAAAAATTGAAAATTTTGACGAAGCAATCTCGTGCCAAAATCCTGAGATTGCCACGCTCCTTCCAGTCGCTAGCAATGACGATTTGGTATCAACGTAAGCAAGCCTTCGCAGGGATGACATACCTAGCATTACTATTCCTTACATTCCTCAGCCTTACTAGCTATGCTAAGCCTAAGATAGTTGTAAGTATTACGCCAATCGGTAGTATTGTTTCGATGCTTGTTAAGGATAAAGCGGATATCGAGAGCTTAGCTATTAGTAGTGACTGTCCACATCATTATAATTTAAAACCTAGTGATTTAGTAAAAGTCAAAAATTCCGATATAGCAATTTATATTAATGAACAATTTGACGGTTTTGCCGAGAAATTAATTGATAATCATAGCAAAAACATTATAAGAATCAGTGATATTAAATCTTTAACCACTATAAAAGATAATTGGCATATTTGGCTTGATCTTAATAATGCTGTGATTTTACTACAGGAATTTGCACGAATATTTAGTGAAAATTTTCCTGAGGTACAAGAAGATATTAATAATAACCTTTCAACAGCACTTAAAGAATTAAATAAGCTACAAGAGATTAAAAATAATGAGCTTGCAACGATAAAAGACGTAACTTTATTAAGTGACAGTAGCGAGTATTTTTTTCTTAATACTAATATTAAAACTGCAAAATTATATAGCGAAAGTCAAAAAAGCCTCCGATATATAAGCAAGCTAGAAGATTTAATTAAAGAGTCTAATAACAAATGTCTTGTTTTAAGTAATGAACAAAATTCACGATTATACGACAAATTAAACGCTAAAATAATAATATTAAATAGCGAAAACTGGAATGTGCAGAATATAGGTTCCAACACTTTTCAGAATCAATATTTACAAATGATTTATCAAGTTAAAAAATGCATACACTAAATAGCGAAGAAGAGACAAAGAAGCTTGCAAAGCTTTTAGCACAAAGCTTAAAACCAAATGATATAGTTTTACTTAACGGTGACCTTGGAGCAGGTAAAACATTTTTTTGTCGTGAAATTATTAAATATTTTTGCGGTGAAAATACAAGCATTATAAGCCCGACTTTTAACTTACTGCAAACGTATAAAGCATCTAACTTCACTATATATCACTATGACCTGTATCGTCTTAAATCACCTGAAGAAATTTATGAACTTGGATTTGAAGAGGCATTAAACGGCAATTTAATTTTAATAGAATGGTCTGAAATTATTAAGCATTTACTTACTCCGCCTTTAATCGAAGTAAATCTAGAAGTATTAGATAATAATAAACGTTTATGTAGTATAATAACAAATCATAAAGAAAATTCACAAGAATCTTCCCTTATTGATTTTTTACAAGATTCTCCGCTATTCGATACAAAACTTGATATTCAAAGAGATAAAAGCCCTACTAGAAAAGTTAAGTTATAATTATGAACTATTTAATTTTTCTTTTAAATAATTTATAAACTTCTCCATCATTTCTTTTTCCTATAAGAAAGATATTTAATATCTTATTTAAAAAATCCTTACTCTCTTCCTCTGATAAAAAACCGCTTTTACTCGCATTTTTTGCTTGCATTGCCCAATACATATCTTCAAGCTGATTAAATTTCTCATATTCTTCATGTGATATAAGAACAACTATGGGCTTACCGTATTTATAATTACCGGTGATTTTACTGCTTGATTCATCAACTCCCCAAAATGATTTTGAGCTTCTTTACTACTAATACTTTTCATATTGTTACTTTATTTAGTTTGTATAATTATTATATTAGCTATGATAAGTTATTATCAATATGATAACTACTAATTATTAATATCTAACTAATCAATTGTCATGTAATAAAAACGCCTTTTCAATAGGAAGTAATTTTAATTCCGGTAACATCGGCATAATTAAATCTATTCCGGCTTTTTCGTTAATATTACCGTGTACCAATATATAAAAGAACCATTTTGAACTTTTTCGCCTTTAGCAAGCCATGCATTACTCCCAAGCGGAATAAATCCCAAATCTTTTAGTTTTTCTATTAATGTTTGATCGGAAACTAATCCAGGAAAACGAAAGAAAGGTGACGAAGCAATATTATAACTTACTAATATCTTTCCTGCTTCTAATACTTCATTTTCAAAATCATCTTTATTGGAAAGAAGGAAATTATCTTCAAGAGGCTTATCTTTAAAATAAGGATGACTAAATGAATGATTAACCCATGTTATTTGTAAATAACCGTTTTCTTGTTGTTTTAATAACCATAAGAATTCTTCTGTATGCTCATTAATCCATAATCCTGAAACACATATAACAATCGGAATAGGTTTATTTAGTTTATTCTACGAGCTTTTTAAAAAAATCTTCTTCAAAGCTTTTGGAAGAAGGACACATGTCAATTGTCAAGAACTGTCCTTTTACTTTATATATGCTACTCGTAACACCATAATTTTGTTGTACATAAGGTGCAGAGCTATATTTATTTAAAACTTTAATATACGGAGTTTTACTTAATTTTTTTAGAAGATTTTCTTTTCTATTTTATTCGTAGGTAAAATTACCAGCTCTTATAGGGTTATTTCAGTTTTAAAAGAATTCGGATCTACTAAAACGAAATATGATTTTTCATTATTTAAATAAGAACGAATAGCAATTCTTATTTTTTTATTTTCAGCAATTACAGACAAAAATACCGGTTTATAATCAGTTATAATTACTGCTTTTTCACTTGCATAGCTTAAACTAAAAAACAATATTACAAAAATAAAACTTAAAATTCTTTTAATTTATTCGTCTCCATAACGCTCGTATAAAATTCCGCAATTTTCTCTTTTACAGCTAGAGGATCATTCATTAAATTAACAGCACCTCTAAACTCTGCTGAATTCGGTAAACCACTACTATACCAGCCAATATGCTTACGTGCAATAGGTACGCGCCCACAGATTCACCATAATAATCAAGTATTGCCTCATAATGCTCGGTTCTAGCTGCTCTGCTATAGAGGGAGCAGATTTTTCTTCACCTGTTTTAAGATAATGATCAATTTGTGAAATAAGCCAAGGTTTGCCATATGCTCCTCTACCGACCATAATACCGTCTGCACCACCAGATTTTTGTTTGTAGGACTTCTTTTTGCCTTAGCAAAATTAGTAATATCATCGTTAGCAATAACCGGAATCTTTACCGATTCTTTAACTGATCGTATAAAATCCCAATCGGCATTACCGGAATAAAACTGGCATCTAGTTCTACCGTGAACGGTAACCATCTGAACACCTGAGCTTTCAGCAATTTTGGTTAAAGTCGGAGCATTTTTCGTATTATCATCCCAACCCATATACATTTTAACGGTTACTGACAGCTTAACCGCTTCAACGGTAGCTTCAAAAATTTTATAGCTGCTCATCCCTCATTAGAGCCGAGCCTGAATAACCGCCTACTACTTATTTTCACCGGACAGCCAAAATTAAGAAATAAACACTCATAATATCATAATTAAGTATTTTTGTCTAATATTACTAATTAAGAATAGACAAAAGCCGATTAATATATTATAAGCTTAAGTTATATTTCTTTTTCTTACACCCTAATAAATGAAAAAATAGCATAGACGAAGATCAACTTGGAAAAGAGCAAGGAGTCTGTAAGCCGAGGAGCGGAGCGTATACTAAATAAGTGAACATCTGAAGACTTACAAAGACGACGAAGCCAATTTTTCAAGTTCATCGAGTATATACGGCCACGTAGCTCAGTCGGTAGAGCAAAGGACTGAAAATCCTTGTGTCGTTGGTTCAATTCCAACCGTGGCCACCACCACCATTCCTTACTTTAAATCCCGTTGTTTTATAATTTCTATTGCATCTGTAAACTTATTTTTGTAATTTTAATTAACTTTAGGTTAATAAGGATAAATTATGTTTATACGTATAAAAAAATTTTTGGGATACATAAAAGAATCAACACCTGAAGAATCAGATGAAATATTATATAATCAACTAATATCTTTACTAGAAATGGTAATACAGCCTTAATTTTAGCTGCTGATGCAGGTTTATAAGAAGCTTGTTTAAAACTTATTCCCAAGATGTCTGACAAGGGGCTATTAATACAATCGAGAATATACGTGGTCAACTTTTAAACAACAATTAGCTAAAATAAATTCTATTCTTAATTCCCTATTTATACCATTTGGATAAATTTCACGTAATAAGTCTTTGTCTTTAATAAAAAAATCTAGATATGGCTCAATAATGGCTATTCTTTCTTCTACTGTTTTAGTGTTCATAACGGCCTAGTTCTTCTTAGTTAAACTTAAATGATTCAAGTTTGATCACCAAGAAGCTAAGTAAAGGCCGATTGGTGATCAGGGAGCAACAAGAACAGCTGAGTAGTTTTTAGGCTTAAAGTTAATACTCTAAGCCCTGAATATGACTACTATCTCCCCGATCGTAAAATATTGAGGAATAAACCAATTTAACGGTGATTTTACCACCTGTTGATGGAGGTTTCTATACTCCAGGACAACCTTAGCTGTTCCAAGATAATTCTAAGCAAAACTTTAAACAAGTCAATATGATTATTGATTTCAAAAATTGGTATTGGTCGCATGACTCGTTTTATGTCATTTCCGCGAAAGCGGGAATGACATCGAACGGGTTTTTTGAGCCATGCAACAAAGCTTACAGTCGTTTGCAATGACGATATCATTCTTTACTTAGCAATACCTTTTATGTCACCTGTAAATTTTGTTGCATAATAAAACTATCACTTATATACTGTCGCTAATGATTAATTTGCTTAAAGTTATATGGTAAGTAGTAATTTTTATAAAAATCTAGGGCCACGAAAACTGGCGGCAATTATAGATTTTTTACACGATATTATAGAACCTCCTAAGATTCATGAAGATATAGCTATTCATGATATTAAAATTCTGCAGGAAGCATCACCAAATGATATTAGCTTTTTAAGCAATCCTAAATACTCTGAATTTTTAAAAACTACCAAAGCTGCTGCTTGTATAGTGCCAAAAAATTTTACGGGAGAAGCAAATCCAAATACTGTTTTATTACACGCCCAGAACTCATATTTTGCTTACGGCAAATTAATAGATTTTTTTTATGCTCCTATTAAATCATACCCTGCTAAAATAATGAAATCCGCTATTGTTGCAGATTCAGCGACTATCGGAAAAAATTGTTATATAGGTCACAATGTAGTTATTGAAGATGATGTTATTATAGGTGATAATAGTATTATAGAAGCCGGAAGTTTTATAGGTAGAGGCGTAAATATCGGTAGAAACGCTAGAATAGAACAACATGTTTCAATAAATTATGCAATTATAGGCGACGACGTCGTAATACTTGCAGGTGCAAAAATTGGACAGGACGGGTTTGGATTTTCTACCGAAAAAGGCGTACATCACAAAATATTTCATATAGGAATAGTTAAAATCGGCAATAATGTTGAAATCGGTGCAAACACTACTATTGATAGAGGATCACTTCAAGATACAATTATAAAAGATTTATGCCGCATAGATAATTTAGTACAAATAGGGCATGGCGTCAAAATAGGTAAAGGCTCTATTATCGTAGCACAGACAGGTATAGCAGGAAGTAGCACGATCGGTAAATATTGTGCTCTTGGAGGACAAGTAGGAATCGCCGGACATCTAAATATAGGCGACGGGACACAGGTAGCGGCACAAGGCGGTGTAGCACAAAATATAGAAGCAGGTAAAATTGTCGGCGGCAGCCCTGCAGTTCCTATCATGGATTGGCATAGACAATCTATTATTATGAAACAATTACTAAAGACCTCTAATAGCAAATTAAAAAAGTAGCTTACTATTGAAAAGAGCTTTGTTGTTGCATGAATACCTGAATCGTCATTGTGAGCAACCATAGGCTACGTGGCAATCCAAAAAAATTAGCAAAAAGTGCTGATTTTAGTACTTTTTACTAGATTGCTTCGTCAATTATTTCATAAATTCCTCGCAATGATGGAAAATTTACATTAAAGAAGAGACCTAAATAAATGATCATAGATATTACCGAAATCATGGATTGGATACCTCATCGCTATCCATTTTTATTAGTAGATAGAGTACTTAAAATTGATCCTAACAAATCAATAACAGGTATTAAAAACGTTACTGTTAACGAACCACAATTTACAGGACATTTTCCGGCAAGACCTGTTATGCCCGGTGTTCTAATGGTTGAGGCTATGGCACAATTAGCTGCTATATTAGTTGCTAAATCTTTAGATTCTACTAATAATAAAGAAGTGTTTTTAATGGTTATCGAAAATACAAAATTTCGTAGAATTGTTCAGCCGGGGGATACTATGCATATCCACGCTATTATTGATCAGCAAAGAGCTAACGTATGGAAATTTTCAAGTACAGTTACGGTCGAAGGTGAAATAGCTGCAGAAAGTAAGTTTACCGCAATGATTAAAGATAAAGCATAGGAACATAGTGTCAAATTCTAATATCCATACTACAGCTGTAATTGCAGAAGGTGCAAAGCTCGGTAAAAAGGTAAAAATTGGACCGTATTCTATTATAGGTCCTGAAGTTGTGCTTCATGACAATGTCGAGCTAAAATCCCATGTAGTAATTGAAGGGATTACCGAAATCGGCGAAAATACCGTAATCTATCCTTTTGCATCAATAGGTCAACCTCCACAAATCTTAAAATATGTTAATGAGCGATCAAGCACGATAATCGGCTCTAATAATACTATTAGAGAATATGTTACGGTACAAGCAGGAAGCCAAGGCGGCGGAATGGTGACAAGAGTAGGAAATAATAATTTATTTATGGTCGGCGTCCATATAGGTCATGATTGTAAAATCGGCAATAATGTAGTATTTGCTAATTATGTAAGCCTAGCAGGTCATATTGGGGTAGGTGATTATGCAATAATCGGCGGGCTGTCTGCCGTACATCAATATGCTAGAATCGGTGAATATTCGATGATCGGCGGGCTATCGCCGGTCGGAGCAGATGTAATACCGTTTGGGCTTGTAAGTAGCAAACGTGCGGTGCTTGAGGGCTTAAATCTAATCGGTATGAATAGAAAAGGGTTTGACAAAGTAAAGTCTTTAAGTGCTTTAAAAGCTATCGAAGAAATCTTCTCAGGTGAAGGTAATTTTGCTGAGCGTATAAAACAAGTTGCCGAGAAATATAACAATAATTCTATAGTAATACAAATTATCGATTTTCTTAATCAAGATAGCAGTAGAGCATTTTGTCGTTTTGAGAAGTAAATTTATTTAACTAACGATATTGTAACACTTATGTGTTACAATTAAATATTATAAGAAAGTATTACGAAATCCTGATACCGACTTATGGTTAAAACACAATGAAGAAAGTTGGTTAGATGAATGGAAATAATATTAAAAAAAGATATATTGTTGTTTGGTTGTAATATCTGGAGATTATGGTAAACCTCGCCCCACTGTTGTTGTTCAATCTAATTTATATAAAAATCATCCCAGTATAAAACAGTTTGCCCTCTAACAACGGATTTATTAGACTCATATTATGGTTGATAAAATTCAAAAAAATATTGTCACCTGAACAACTAGAAGAGTTAATTGAAGCTATTAAATTATGGATGAACTAGCCACTAATTTCTCATTTTTTCTTGCAAAGAGTTTTGGCGTAAACAAGTTTTCAAGCTCTTAAAATCAACTATTTCTGCATTTTGATTTTGCTGGCTACATGCAAAAATATATTTCTGCTCTCCTTTAACTTTTTGAATACATTGTCCGCAAATTCCTTTCATCATACATTGCATCGATGAATTAACACTAACTATTATTTTTGTATTTTCACTGAATATTTCATTTTTTAGACTTTGCAATTCCTCTATTATTTCAGGAGAAGCATTAATTATTACTATATCCACTGAAACTAATTTACGGATTTTTATATCAGGATAGGTAACAAATATAACTTCATTATTGTTTTCTTTTAGAACTTTTAATAAGCCTATATTACCGGCTTTGAAATCAACAATAACTATTTTTTTATTTTGAGGTATTTCTAGCGGCGAACCTGTCGGTCCCATTAAAACTACTTTCTCATTTTCGGATAATGTTTTACATAAGCTAGTAGATTTACCGACTTCAAAAACTATAAAGCTAATTAAGCCTTTTTCTACATCAATATCGATAGGGCTTAAGGCTACAGGCTCTATTAACTTAGCAGCATCTTCAGAATAATTTTGTAAGCGAAAAAACTGTCCGAACTTAAAATTTTTAGCAGCAAGCGGCGAATGAATTATCAACTCAAAAGTTTTATCATCTAAAATATTTATTTTATTAACCCTAGAAGTCAGCAAATAATCAAGCTGCGTACAAAAATCTTTATAACTACCTTTAAAGCTAGGATTATTATTTATAAGCCTTTTGTTAATAGCGTCGTACCCTTCTTTGGTACTAGCAAGAGCCTTCACTACACTACTCGAATATTTAGGATTACAATCACCGAAATAACTATATTTATCCTCATCGAATTGAGTGTTATTTTCTATGCCGATTGCCATAATCACGGTTTTGGTTTTGATGTCATTGCGAGGAAATGCGTAGCATTGACGCGGCAATCTTGTTAATCTAAACTCCTGAGATTGCCACGCAGTCTTTGACTGCTCGCAATGACGGTTTCGATTCTCAAACTCCACAGATTCCACATGACCGTATTTATCAACATTAACCCTTAAAGGTTGCATATTTTCCTTAAAATCAACACCGAGTGCTAATGCATATATTAGCTCCTCGTGATTTAACTTATATGCCGGCGAATCTTGCAATCTTCCACGATAGTAGATAGTAGCACCCCCAAGCTTATTAAAAACCTTTCTTAATTCTTCATTATTCTTAGCTTCTTTAAACAATTTTGCATGAGCAATAAATTCTTTAGCTATTTCTTTATCTTCCTCTGTTAAATCTTTTTCTATATAATCTTCGGCAAATTCCTCTACTTGTTTTTTATAGTAATATAAACTTTCCGTTGCTACGTCTAAGGAAGTAAGACCGCCGCCTATTACCGCAATCGGCATCCTAATTACCATACTAGTATTAGAATTTTTCAAAAATGCCCCTCCGCTTTGCAAAGTCATTAAGAAATCAGAAGCCGTTTTTACGCCCTTAGCTTTAAAATTTTCTATATCTAAAACTTTCGGCTGACCTGCTCCAATGCAAAAAGCTATATAGTCAAAACCCAAATCGAAAGCTTGTTCTTTCGTTATATTAAAATCTAAAGCTACTCCGTCATAATATTTGAAATTATTATTTCTCTCTAATATTAGCCGCAATATATCGAGATTGTTTTTATCCCACCGAATGGTAATCCCATATTCCGCTACTCCTCCAAATCCTCTTGGCATTCTTTCCGATAACAAATTTTTATATTCATGCCAAAATTTTATAGGCTTATGAACGTCAAAAGGCAGTAGAGTAATTTTTAAACCGTCAATAGCCACAACATTATGACCTGACCGTAATAAATAATAGCTAAGACTAAAACCTGCAGGACCAAGACCGGTAACTAAAATATTATAATTAGTAGGTTCTTTCGGAAGCGGTGCATAAATATTAAGCGGATTCCAACGAGTAAGCAGTAAATATATCTCTAAGCCGTAAGGTAATTTAAGCGTTTCTTCTAAAATATTTGATTCTATTAATGGGATATTTACTGGGTCTTGCTTTTGGTAAATACAAGCTTTTGAGCAATCATTACAAATCCTATGACCTGTTGCTGCAACCATTGGATTATCAATAACTATAATAGCAAGAGCACCTAGGTTAAAACCTTGTGCCTTAACATAGTTCATTTCAGAAATTTTTTGTTTTAACGGGCAGCCTTGTTTTAAATCCGTCATTGCGAGCGACTGCAAGGAGCGCGGCAATCTCATCAAATCTCCTGAGATTGCCACGTCGCTTCGCTCTTCCTCACAATTACGATTCTGAGGTTGCAGTAATCCCTTAGAACAGCTATCCTTATCCTGCTTATGGCAATAAATACAATAATGAGAATGGTTTAAAGCTTCATCTAGATTTAAAAAAGAATCTGTATAGTCAAAATCTACTCTCTCATTTTTTTGATATTTTAATATTTTTTTATCGTCTATTAGATTTTCTTTATCTAGTTTTTGTGGGAGGTTGAATAGGGTATCATCCTGTGGCTTGATACCCTCACACGAATAAACCCTATACGCAGCATACCTAGCTGCTATGTCTAATTCTTCTGCAAAATTTTCTTCTGCCTGTTGCCATATAATTATTTGTTTGGCAAATTCTCTAGAAGTAAAATTCGCACCTATTAAATCAGTTAGCTTTAAATACACATCTTCAAAATCAATATCTTTTATTTTTTCTGGTGGATATTTCTTTACGGCAACACGTTGAACAAATTTTCTTTTACATTCATAAATAATATCAAAATCTTTATGTTTTAACCTTGATATCGTTATTTCTTTTGAAATACAAAATAACTCTGCTAAAAAATCGTCTAAATGAGGGGAAATTTTTAGCAAAAATTCGGAATAATCTTTTGGAATAATGGAGAGAGGAGTCGATCTAAATAACATTAAATCTTCATGCAAAGATCTATCGGCTTTAAAGAGATAATCTAAAAATATTTGATCTAATTTTTTAAGTCCGGTCAAATCTAATTCATTAAAATCTAGATTAAAACCAAGCTTCATAAATAATAAATAACTCTTTTAGAAAATTGTCTATAAATTAAATAACTGATACAAACAGTAATAAATGCAACTATAATAGACTTAACTATCAGCATCATATCCGGTAATGTTCCGTCAATCACCAACGCTTGTACGGGTCTTATAACTAAAAAGAACGGATTAAATTCAAAATATATCTTTTTAGACTCCGGAATTAGCGAATATGGATAAACTATCGGTATACTCCAATAAATAACTCCAAGAATAACACTCAACATTTGCGGAATATCTCGAATATACGGCGTTAAAAATGCTACTGCGATAGAACCGCTAATCACACATATTATTAAGGGCAAAATTAATATCGGCATAAATATTATTTGCCAAGAAAATTTTTCTGGAAATAATAAAATAAAAGCAAAATACATTGCCGAAAATGAGCAAATTAAAGTATATAATTGCCCTAAACTATCCGCAACAGGAAAAAAAGTCTTAGAAATTCTAACTTTTTTTATTATTTGATCACGTGTAACTAAAGAACTTGAACAAATCGTTAAGCTGCTTACTATAAAACTCCACAAAGGAATACCACCGACTAAGTTCATTACCATAAATTCTCTCGGCTGTCTTAATAAAAAACCGAAAAAATATGAAATTACCATTATGTGAATAAAAGGCTGAATTAAACTCCATAAAGAACCTAAAAAAGAATCTTTATTTTGCCTAATTATAGAAGTTTTAACTAGTAATGCTATTGCCCGCCAATATTTTTTAGAAAAAAAATACTTTATCATTTATGAATTTCCTTGTTGTTGGCTATAGATTTTAAACATTTCCGATGGTGTACCATCACCTATAATATTGCCGTCTTTTAATAAAATACATCTATTGCAATTATCTTTTATAATTTCTTCTTGATGGCTTACTATTATTGAAATAGGAGTATTTTTAAATTTATTCTTCATTAAACTAAGAGATTTTTCTATAAAATAGCTATCGCCTGCCGCAAAAACTTCATCAAGTAATAGAATCTGCGGATTTTGAAATATCGATACAGAAAAAGCAAGGCGTGATAACATACCGGAGCTATAAATTTTTATCGGTAAATCAATTTTACTACCAAGTTCTGAAAAATCTATAATTTCTTTTTCAATTTTCTTGCTATATTTATCTAGCATATTATTATATAGCATTAACATTTTTATATTTTCACGACCAGTTTGCTCAGGCTCAAAACCAACTCCCATATCTATAATTGCCGCAATATCTCCACGAACTTTGACTATACCGGATTTTAACGGATATATTCCGGCGATTAGCTTTAGAAGCGAACTTTTTCCTGAACCGTTGCTCCCTATAAAAGCTATTTTTTCTCCCTCATAACAAGAAAAATTAATATTGTTTAATATAGATATATTTGGAGAAAGAGAGACTCCTTTTTTCAAGAAGAAATGCTTTAAACCTTGAGCTCTTTTATGAGTATCAATACCTTCAACATAACCATTAGTTATCTCTATAAATACTTTTGGATGGCTAAGTGACATAAAATAAATATTAAATAGATTTATTAATCCAATCTAAAAGAGAATTTTTTTGTTGCAAACCTATTTTAGTATCTTTTTGTTCACCGTTTTTAAATAACATTATCGTTGGAATACTACGAATACCGTATTCTGAAGGAGTGTTAGGATTTTCATCAATATTCATTTTAAGTACTTTTACTTTGCCTTGTAATTCTTTACTGATTTCATCTATTATCGGTGTTAACATTTTACACGGTCCGCACCATTCTGCCCAAAAATCAACCAGTACAGGTAAATCCGATTCTAATACTTCCTTTTTAAAAGAGCTATCCGTTACGTTATTTGCCATAAATTCCTCTATGTTTTGTAGAATTGTCCATATGGCTTTTATGTCATTCCCGCGTAGGCGTGGATCCAGTAAAACCTATAAAAACTTGTTTTTTAGGTTTATTTTATTAAATGTGTAACTTCTATATTTGAAGTTATTTTTCTGGATCCACGCGCCTACGCGGGAATGACATAGTGTTGTTTTCGGATTCATATGGACAACATCTATATTTATAAATAAAATTATAAAGTACAGGCTTATACTTGTAAATAATGAAAATCTTTTTATTTATTATATTTATTTTTTCTATTATAATATATTCGCATTATTAAAGCTGCTGTTTCCTCTATTGATCTAGTCGACACGTCAATTACCGGCCAATTTCTTTGATCACAAATTTTTCTGACTTCTAGGCACTCTTTTTGTACTATATTAAAATCCGTATAACTTTTATTTTCGCTAATTTGTAATAGATTTAATCTAACTTCTCTTATCTCAATTAACCTATTTGGATTAATAACGAGTCCTACTACCAATTGATCTATATCTTTTTCTATAAAATCAGGAAAGGGGCAATTATAAACATAAGGAATATTGGCAGCTTTTAAACCGTTATACGCTAGAAATACGGAAGTCGGTGTTTTAGAAGTTCTAGAAGGACCTATTAATATTATATCAGCCTCTGATAACTCATGAAGCATTTGTCCATCATCATGTCTTATAGCATAATCTATGGCATTAAGTGTATCAAAATAAGTTTTATCAAATTTATAATTGTAATTCTGTTCTTTTTCTATTTCAATACCTGAAAAAACAGACATTTCTTTAATAATTTTACCTATTACAGAAATACATGGAATTTTTAATTCATAGCAAAATTTCGTTAAAGCTTTTCGGAGTTCTTTATCGGCAATCGTGTATAATATTATCCCATGTTTATATTCTATTTTACTTAATACTTCATTTAGCAATTCCAAATTTCTAATCATTGGCCAATGATATAATTTTGGTTTTACGGAAGTAAATTGTGCAATGGCAGAATTTGCTGCATATTTTGCAGTTTGTACGGAAGAATCTGAAACTAAGTGAATAACTAGCTTTGTCATACTTTACACATGTAATTGTGGATAATTTTTTTAATAACTTATTATTTTTCCTATTAAAATCCATTAAAAATTTCCTCAAATCCTTATTAAATCAAGTAAATCTAGTGTATTTTCTTTTAAACAAATAGTTTGTGGATAAAATTGTGAATAAATATCATTTTTCTTTGAAAAAATAGTCTTTTCTAAGCTATAAATGAATTTTACACTTAATTATCCACTTGTATAAATTCATTACAAACTTATGTGAATAATAATTAAAAATACCGATATTTTTAAGAAAATTTTAATGAAAATTTTGTTGATAACTCTGTTTAAAACATTTAATCTACATAATTCTATTTACATAAACAACAAATAATAAATTATTTATTATTCTAATATTTTTATTAATATCATGAAGCAAATTATAAATCCATTAAAAGGAAATAGTAACAAAATACCTATTTGGTTTATGCGTCAAGCAGGTAGATATTTGCCGGAATATAAAAAAGTAAGAGAAACAACAAAAAATTTTCTGGATTTTTGTTACGATGTTAACAAAGCAACGGAAGTAACCTTACAACCGATAAAACGTTATGGATTTGATGCAGCTATTATTTTTTCCGATATATTAGTTTTACTTCATGCTCTTGGATGGGAAGTGGATTTTAAAGAAAATATAGGCCCTAAATTAAAGCAATTCAAATCACAAGAAGATTTTAAATATCTGCAAATCAATCCGAATGATAAATTAGAAAAGGTTTATGAAATAATAAAAAAAGTAAAAAAAGAATTACCATCACCCACTTCTTTAATAGGATTTGCAGGTAGTCCTTGGACAGTGATGAGTTACATGCTAGAAGGAAAAGGAAAACAGGATTTTAAAACGAGCAAAAAATTCATATATGAAAATAGAATGCTTGCTGAAGAATTATTAAATTTTATTACGGAAAAAACAGCTGATCATCTTATAAACCAAGCAAAATCTGGAGCAGATGTTTTAAAGCTTTTTGATTCATGGTCAGGAGTACTTGCAGAAGAGAAATTTACTGAATTTGTAATAGAGCCGACAAAAAAGATTGTACTAAAAGTAAAAGAAGTTTTTCCAAAAACTCCTATAATTGCTTTTCCTAAAGGAGCGGGATTATTGTACGAAAAATTTATAAAAGAAGTACCGATAGATATTTTGGCCGTAGATCAAATGGTTCCTCTTGAAAAAATGAAAGAGTGGAGTGATAAAGTAATAGTACAAGGTAATTTAGATCCGGTTGTATTATTAACTAATAAAGAAATTATTAAAGAAAAAACTTATAAAATTCTTCAGGCAATGAAAGGAAAGAATTTTATCTTTAATTTAGGACATGGTATTTTGCCTGAAACACCTACGGAAAATGTAGAATTTTTGACAGAATATGTTAGGTTATATGAAGAAAAGAATAGCAATAGTACTTTTTAATTTGGGTGGTCCAAAAGACCTTAAATCAGTGAAGCCTTTTCTATTTAATCTATTCTATGACAAAGCTATAATTAATCTACCAAATCCTTTGCGTTATATTATCGCTAAAATAATTTCTATTACTAGAGAGAAAAAATCTCAAAAAACTTATTCTTTAATCGGTGGTAAATCTTCTTTACTTCAGGAAACAGAGGAGCAGAAATTAGCACTAACCGAAAAGCTAAAGCAACTTATAAAAGAAGATTTCGCTATTTTTATAAATATGAGATATTCAGCACCTTTTGCTAAAGAAGTAATAGGTCAAATAAAAAAATATAATCCAAGCGAAATAATATTATTGCCTCTATATTCTCAATTTTCAAGTACTACGACAGGATCATCGGTTAAAAATTTTTTACAAAACCTTGATATTGATATTCCAATTAAAACAATTTGCTGTTATCCTCTAGAAAAAGATTTTATAAAAGCCCATGTTTCACTAATTAAAGAAAAACTATACGATAAAAATTTTCGTATATTATTTTCTGCTCACGGGTTACCCGAAAAAATAATAAAAGCAGGCGATCCTTATAGTTTTCAGATAAAAGAAACAGTACAAGCAATAGTTAAAGAATTAAATATAAAAGATCTAGATTATAAGATAACTTATCAAAGTAGAGTAGGACCTATAGAGTGGTTAAAACCGAATACGGAAGACGAAATAGAGCTAGCAGGAAAGTTAAAAAAAGACATAATTATCGTACCTATATCCTTTGTGTCCGAGCATGTTGAAACACTAGTAGAGCTTGATATTGAATATAAATTAATCGCAGATAAATATGAAATTCAATATACCCGAATTCCGACACTTGGAACAAATAAAATTTTTATTAATAGTTTGACAAATATATTGCTACGATTTATTAATAAGGTTGATACTAATTTAGTTATGAATAGCTCTAGTACAAGAATATGTCCAAACGAATTTACTAAATGTTTGTGTAAATTAACAAATTAATAAGGAAAAGAATGGCAAGTTACTACCTATGGTTTAAGTCAGTCCATCTGATATCTGCTATATGTTGGATGGCAGGACTTCTTTATTTACCTAGAATATATGTTTATCATACCAAAGCTAAAATAGGTAGTGAGCTAGATAGTACTTTACAAGTAATGGAGCTAAAATTACTCAGATTCATTATGAATCCGGCAATGATTAGCACATTTATTTTTGGTTTAATAAATGCTCATATTTACGGGTTTGTTGCTCTTGATACTTGGTTTCACGTTAAAATGTTTACAGTATTAATTTTAGTGACATTTCATGGTTTACTTGCAAGATGGCGAAAAGATTTTGCAAATGGTAAGAATGTCCATTCAGAAAAATTTTATCGCATAGTTAATGAGATTCCGGCTATTTGTATGATTGTTGCAGTGATTATGGTTATAGTGAAACCATTTGACTAGTATACTCTTTTTATTTGAAAAGGGATTGTTAAAGATATATCGTCATTACAAGCAGCGGTAAGCTGTGTGGCAATCTCATGAGGTAATAACAAACTCCTAAGATTGCTTCGTCAATTACTTACGTAATTTCCTCACAATGACGTTAAAACCGATCCATGCGGGCAATGTTTTTCTGTGAAAGGAAAGCAGGAATGACATAAATAAAGCAATGTCTGTTCATCTATTTAGTTTGGTTGGGCATGTAGTTACTCCCGATTAATTAAACTTAAATTGCTTAAGTTTCAACTACCGAAGAGAAATAAACCCTTGGTGGTCGGGAGTTAGCAAAACTGCCAAAAGTCAGCTATAATAGGTTTGCTTAAAGGATTGCTTTAAGTTCTAGACATACCTATTATCTCCCCGACCATAAGGTCGAGGATACATAAGTTATGTGAGAGATTTTCTAACTTTTGGTAGAAGTTTCAACACACTGAAATAACATTTTACCATTCCGGTTATGATTTTAAAAAAGTCAATTAAACTTTACTTCAGGTGGCAATGACATTAATATTGCTTCGACATTTCCATTGGTCATTAAGCCGAATTTAGTACCGCGGTCATATAGCAAATTAAATTCTACATATCTACCTCGCCTTATAAGCTGGTATTCTTTCTGCTCAGCTGTCCAAGGTAAAAATAACTTACTTCTAACGATTTCAGGATATACCGACAACAAAGCCTTACCTACGTCCTGTGTAAAGGCAAAATCCTGTTCAAAATTATCGTTATTTAAGTAATCATAGAATATTCCGCCTACTCCTCTCGGCTCTTTTCGATGCTTTAGATAAAAATATTCATCACATTGCTTTTTGAATTTAGGATAATAGCTAGAATCATACTTATCGCACGCTTCTTTAAAAGCTGCATGAAACTTTACAGTTTCGTTTTCTTCCGGATAAAAAGGTGTTAAATCGCCACCGCCGCCAAACCAACTTTTAGAAGTTTCTATATAACGAGTATTAAAATGCATAGCGGGAATTAGCGGTGATTTAAGATGTGCGACTAATGAAATGCCTGTTGCAAAGAATTTCCCGTCTAGCTCTGCTCCTGGAATTTCGCTGCGGAATTCGGGAGAAAATTCACCGAATACGGTAGATATATTAACCCCGACTTTTTCAAATACCTCTCCTTTCATGAGAGACATGACACCGCCACCGCCGCCGTTACGTTGCCAGCTTGAGCGTACAAACTTAGCCGGTTTTAAACCTTTGGTTTGTGCATATTCTTCTTCGATTTTTTCAAATTCTTTGCACAATAAATCACGTAAATTAGTAAACCAACTACTTGTTATTTCTTTATTTTCTATGTTCATAATTATTAAGCAACGATTTAATTATTTTCCTCATCATATACATAATCACTAAAAATACGGCAGCAATGATCATAATATAAAAAGCCGGAGCATAGAATAAGCCTGTGCGCTCTACAAGCCAACGAGAAATAATAGGTGAAGTTCCGCCGAATATCGCTATTGCAAAATTGTAGCTGAAAGCAACACCGGTAAATCTTTGTTCTGCCGTAAACAAGGATATAACGAATATATAAGCTGCACCTGCTATGCTTCCTGCGAGCATACCAAGCATTGTAAGAGCTATAATTTGTTGCCACATCTCTTCTGTCGACATAAGTAACATGGTCGGTAAAATCAATATCAAGATAGCAACACCAACAAGCATTGCCATTTTAAATTTTCCGATAATATCGGCAGTACCGCCGGCAAGCGACATCGCTATCATCGCAATAAACGAACTATACGCTAAATATGATAAAGCAATAGTATTACTAAGATGCATTACATTATAATAGAAAACATTTATATATGTTTTTACTAAATACATAACGCTGCTAGCGATAGCACCTATACACATAGTTAAAAACATCGATCTCCAAGCAGTTCTAATTACATTGGAAAAAGGTGCTTTAAGAACTTGTTTCTTTTTCTCAAGCATTTTAAAAATCGGTGTTTCCGATACACGCAATCGCAAGTAAAATCCTGCAAGACCCATAAATCCGCCAAGCAGAAAAGCAAAACGCCAAGCAAAATCTATATGAGAGAAATAACGTTCTATTATAATACCGATAAATGTTGCAATTAAGGTACCGGCGATATTTGAACCATGTACTAAACCTGCCGTAAAACCCGGTCTTAAATTTTGACGATGTTCAAGGATAAAAATGGCCGCTCCCGTTCCTTCACCACTAATACATAAACCTTGAATAAGCCGCATTATAACTAGAGTTATAGGGGCATAAATCCCAATACTTGCATATGAGGGTATGAGACCCATAATAAAGGTCGGAATAGTCATACCTAGCATCGAGATTATTAAAGCGATACGTCTACCGTATCTATCACCGATATAACCGAATAATATGCCTCCTATCGGTCTTGTCAGAAAGCCAACCGCAAATACTCCAAGGCTTAGAAGAATTCTAATGAATTCTGATTCGCCTGGAAAAAAAACTTGTCCAATAATCAGCGAAAAAACTGAATATACCGTAAAATCATAATATTCAAGTACATTACCTGAAATAGCAGATAAAAAAATGAACTTAGACCTATTCATCGAGCTTTAAATAACTTAATTACTAATTAGTTATTATAGACAAGTTACATCATTTATAAAGTGTAATTTATAATATTATAAATTACACTTTATAATATTAATTTTTTTACATATTATTAATTACAATGCAGTATAAATATTTAATTGTCGGCATTTTAATTCTTGTGGTGATAGTAATATGTTTTTGTGGTTATAAGTTCTTGTTTAATAAACAACCTGAATCAGTTGCAAATGATTTTGAAAAAGAATTAGCAGAATGTGATAAAGCTATAAAACAAAATCCGAATGATGCAGATGCATATATTGGATATGGATTTAGACTAAGAATACTGGGACTTAGGTTTCCTGAAAAATATAAGTTGGCCCTTGAAGCTTATAAAAAAGCAATTATACTAAACCATAATCATTTTCAGGCTTATCTTAATAAAGGAGCGGTATTAATTCAGTTAGGAACAATTTTGAGTAGGCTTCAAAAATATGATTTAGTACTTAAATTAAAACCAAATAACTCATACACCTACTTTAGTAAAGGAGTTGCATTATATGAACTTGGAAAAAATGAACTTGCACTTGGAGCGTATAATAAAGGAATTGAGTTTAATCCTAATGACGCTAAAGCATATTTCTATAAGGGTTTAGCTTTAGATGCGTTATAGGAATATGAAGAAGCTATTAGATCGTATGATACAGCATTAGAGCTAGAACCGAATGAGCCTGTAATATACTTTAATAAAGGAAATATATATTTTAATATAGAAGAATATGATTTAGCTATTAAAATGTATAATAAAACAATACAGCTTAATCCTGTGATGATTTTAGAGCTTACGTGAATAAAGGAATAGTTTTAGGAATTCTTAAAAAATATAATTTAGCATTAAAAGCTTTTGATGCAGCACTTAAATTAAATATCAATGATTATAAAGCACATCTTAATAAAGGTCTTACTTTGGAAAAATTAGGCAAATACGATTTATCTCTTGAATCATACAACAAAGCATTAGAATTAGAGCCAAATGACTTTGAGACACAAGCTTAAATACACGCTATATTAGACATAATTTATTATGACTATTATAACGTACATATTAATTGATCATAACTATTATAATATACACGTTATAATGGTCAAGTACTTATAACCTAGTTATCCTCTAGTAGGAACTACCGGAATTCCTACTTTTATAAGTTTAGCTCCTTTTGGCTTTTTAATTCCTGCAAATTTCTGTTCTTTTTGTTGTTTTCGTAGTTTTTCTCATATTTTTGTAGCTTCTCTGCTACCTTTAAAAGCACTTTTTACGGGCTTTGTGTTAAGATTCGTAACACCCTTTTGAAGTCTTAATACTTTCAATCTTTATCAAAATATTTTACGTCTGTAGCAGTACTTAATATGGTAAACTCCGCTACCTTTTTGTATAAACTGATTTTGTAAAGCTTTACCTCCTAAATCTAAGAATTTACCATTTTTTTTGAAGAATAGTTTCATCAAGCTTAATATTCTCATCTAATACTACTTTTCCAAAATCACCTACTTCTCCAACTTTTGTACCACTAAGATCATATGCGTAAAGTTTTTCTTCATCGAAATCTAAGTTGTTTAAAAAGTTCTCTATGGAATTCTTATCATTAGTAAAATTGCCTAATTCATAGGTGCCTATAATTTTCTCTTCTTTGCTTACTACTTTTTTCGTATTTTTAATAATTCCAAGATAGGTTAGAGCTTTTTTAAACGTACCCAAATTACGCTTTACCTCAACTTCTATGGATCTAGAAAATTCTTTTTCTTTTACTTCTTCAACTTTTCCTATAACTAATTGCCCATCTATGGGGCTGCCCAGTTCATCTTTAAAATGAATTAATTTGTCATTTTTCCCTATTTAATTCAGTTTCTTCAGTTTGAAAATGTAGATGTTTTTTTTCTGGCATAAATTCCTCCTTGAATAAATTGTGGTTTATTTCAAGTGTAAAGGAGTAAATAAGAAGTTTTTATTGTTAGTTATTTCTCAATAACTAGAATTAAAAACTACTGTGCCGTCCAGCCGCCATCTATCAAGAGTCCACTACCTGTTATTGATGAAGCTTTTTCGTCACATAAGAATATTACTAAGTTTGCTATTTCATCAGCTTCTATAAATTTTTTCGTAGCTTGAGATTTAAGGATTACATCCCTTAACGCTGATTCTTCACTGATATGTCTAGCTTTAGCAGTATCTGCTATTTGATTCCTTACTAATGGTGTGTTGACGTAACCGGGACAGATAGCATTAACTGTAATATTATTCTCAGCCACTTCTAAAGCAACGGTTTTGGTAAGTCCAAGGATACCGTGCTTTGCTGCTACATATGCCGACTTGAAAGGTGATGCGACATATGCATGAGCGGAAGCGATATTAACAATTCGCTCAAAGCCGCTTTTTTTCATAATATCTGTATTGCGTATTTTGTAGTATAGAAAGATGCTATTAAATCTATACGTAAAATTTGCTCCCATTTATCTTCAGGAAATTCATCGATAGGAGCAACATGCTGAATACCTGCATTATTTACTAATATGTCTATTTTACCGAATTCTTTTATTATACTTTCAAATATAGAATGAATTTCATCAGGTTTTTCCAAATTTATTCCTTGATAAAATACAGCACTTGCCCCAAGTTCTTTCAATTCTGCTGAAATTTTGGCTACTTCATCTTCTTTTGCAAAACCGTTAATAACTATTTTAGACTTAAGTTTTGCAAAATGTTTTGCTATCTCAAGCCCAATACCGTTAGTAGAATCGGTAATAACTACTACTTTGTCTTTCATTTTTATCTCCTTATAAAAAATATGTACTATCTCATACCGTGGCTTGTACCAGCCAGCTAAATCGTCATTGCGAGCAGCCATAGGCTGCGTGGCAGTCTCACAGAACTTTGGCATTAGATTGCTTCGTCAATTACTTACGTAATTTCCTCGCAATGATGAAAAAATTAGAACCATGCAACAAAGCTGATCAAGTCATGGGATGACATAGTTAATCCAAGTAATATTTGTCTTTTATTTAAAAGTAACTTATATTAGATTTCACTTAAAGAAATAATGTATAAATCTATGGAAATTGTTAATAGCGTTGATGCATCTGTATCTTGCCATGGCAAAGAACCTCTATATGACCATCCGAAAGTTTATTTAGAGATAGATAAAGAAAAAAAGGAAGTTATCTGCCCATATTGTAGTAAGAAATTTAAATTAGTAACAAAATGACTATAAAGTTTTTGTCAGAAAGTACTATCAACCGAATTGCTGCTGGTGAGGTTATAGAAAGGCCCGCATCGGTAGTAAAGGAATTAGTTGAAAATGCTGTTGATGCAAGTAGTACTAAAATAGATATTATTTTAGAACGTGCCGGTAAAAATCTAATCATTATTTCCGATGATGGTATCGGTATGACTGATAAGGAATTAGAAATTGCCGTTGAACGTCATACAACTTCTAAGTTTGATGAAAGCGATTTTCTAAATATTCATACTTTCGGTTTTAGGGGTGAAGCACTGTCGTCTATTGCTGCTATTAGCAAAATGCTAATTACTTCTAAAAAACGAGATGCCGACAAAGCATTTCAGATTAAGTTAATTGGCGGCAATGAAAAACAAGTTACTATTTCTGTTCATAATGAAGGTACTAAAATAGAGATACGTGATTTATTTTTTGCAACACCTGCACGTTTAAAATTTCTTAGAGCCGATAAAACAGAGCTTGCAGCAACTGTAGATGTGGTTAAGAAAATCGCTCTAGCACATCCTAAAATTTCTTTTAGTTTAACACATGACGGCAAGAATTTATTAAAACTAAAGGGACAAAATAAAGATGCTGAAACTAACCTAAAACAGCGTATAATTGATGTAATAGGTGATGATTTTATAAAAAACGCCTCTTATATAGACTTCAAAACACCTGATTTCTCTATTTGCGGCTATACTAGTAGCCCGACATATAATAGAGCTTCAAGTGAAGATCAGTTTTTATTTATTAATAATAGACCGGTAAAAGATAAATTATTACAGGTAGCTTTAAGGGTAGCATATCAAGATTATTTAGCTCGTGATCGTTATCCACTATGTGCTATATTCTTACAAATCGATCCGCAACTTGTTGACGTTAATGTACATCCGGCAAAAGCAGAGGTTAGGTTTCATGACCCGAATTATGTGCGAAACTTATTAATAGAAGCAATTAAAAATGCTTTAACAAATAAAAGCCATGTTACTTCTACTACTATTGCCTCTGATGATGCTCTTGAGTTATTTAAAAATCCTTTAGTTAACAAACAATCGCCAGTAGGTAAAGTTATAAATGTTAATAGTAAATCGGCAGATTATAAACCTGCTACTCATTCTACACTTAATACAGTTCCTCAAAATCATGTTTGTCAAAAATTAATCGATACATTATCACATGCTAAAATAGAACAAGAAGTAGAAAACCGTATAGAACATGAACAGCAAACCTGTAAACAATATAAACTTGGGGCAGCTAAAGCACAACTTCATACGACTTATATTATTTCACAAACCGAAGATAGTATAGTGATTACCGACCAGCATGCAGCACACGAACGTTTAGGGTATGAAAAAATAAAAGATTACCTTAAAACGGAAGAGTTAATCAAACAGCGTTTGCTTATTCCTGAGATAGTAGAACTGCCAAATGAAAAAAAAGCAGATTGTTTATATGACCATAGAGAAAAACTATATAAACTCGGTTTAACTCTAGAAAAATTTGGCGAAAAATCTATTATAGTAACTGAAATTCCAAATATCCTTGGAGATGTAAACGTGCAAAAGTTAATTCAAGACCTCGCCGATCATTTATCGGATTTTGGCAAGAATATAGCTTTGACAGAGCTAATCGAGCATGTAACGGAAACTTATGCCTGTCATTACTCTATTAGAGCAGGACGAAAATTATCGGTAGATGAAATGAATGCCTTACTACGTCAAATGGAAAATATGCCGCTTTCAGGTCAATGTAATCACGGCAGACCTACTTATATTGAGTTGAAGCTTAAGGATATCGAACGCTTATTTGGACGGTAACTCGTTTAAATTGAAAAATAGTCAAGTAAAAACTAGGCATTGCAAAATAAAGAGAGATACGTCATTGCCACGCTCCTTGCAGTCGTTTGCAATGCCTAGTTTTTACTTGACTATTTTTCAATTTCGTTTTATTCTGCTTTTCTTAGAATAATAAAATAATATCTTGATTTAAGGTGTCAGCTAATGGCAAAGAAAAATAAAAATGTTTTGGTAAGGCTAGTAAGTACTGCCGGCACAGGTGTTTTTTGGGTAAAGAAACGTAATCCGAAGACCCAAACCGAGAAGCTTTCTTTTCGTAAGTATGATAAAGTAGTTAGAAAACATGTTCTTTTTAAAGAAGAAAAAATAAAATAATTGTAAGTAATATATGGCAGTAAAAATTCGTTTAGCTAGAGGTGGTGCTAAAAAGCGTCCTTTTTACCGTGTAGTAGTAGCTAACGCAACAGCACCTCGTGACGGTGACTTTTTAGAAAAAGTCGGAACTTATGATCCAATGCTTGCTTCAGATAATAGTGAGCGTGTTGTTTTAAAAAAAGATCGTATACAATATTGGCTTAGCACCGGTGCTAAACCAACTGAGCGAGTCGCAAAATTTATTGAGCAAGCGGGTGTTACTCTTCCTGAGAAAGTTAAAAAGGAAATGGAAGTGAAAGCAAAAAACCGCAAAGCTAGACCAAGTAAAAAGGAAGCTAAAGAAGCTTAGTTTATAGTATATTTTTCGTCATTGCGAACAGGCATTGACTGTGTGGATCAATTCAGCTACTGTCATCCCGCTATTTGATTGCGGGATTTAGTAAATTTGACTACTACAAGTTATTTTTCCAGATATCGTATAGTCAAGCCACGCATATCTCTTCTCTATAATCATATTAATATGCCGGATTAGCTCAGTGGTAGAGCAACCGCCTTGTAAGCGGTAGGTCATCAGTTCAAATCCGATATCCGGCACCATCAAAATTTTTCTTGTCATACTGGGGCTATCTTTATATAGATACCAAATCGTCATTGTGAGCAGCAGTAGGGTGCGTGACAATCTCATGAAATAATAACAAACTCCTGAGATTGCTTCGTCGAATTACTGCGTAATTCTTCTCGCAATGACGATTTACCGATCCATGCAAGCAAACTTTCACAAGAATTATTATGATAGTAATCGATAAAACATCTTATAGAGCTGTGGGATTTGATAAACGTATTAAATTCCTAGTGCTACATTATACACAGTATGATTTTAAGCAGTCTTTAGGTTTTCTAACCAGTGAAAAGTTAAGTAGCCATTATTTAATAAACAATGAAAACCCTGAACATATATTTCAATTAGTAGAAGAGCATGATAGAGCATGGCATGCTGGAGTAAGTTACTGGCAAGGTCATGAGCGTATTAATGATACATCAATCGGTATTGAAATCGTAAATCCTGCTTTTGAAGTAAATGCAAAAAACAATGATATAGTTTGGCTACCCTATTCAGAAAGGCAAATTAATAGTGTTATAAGTTTGTGTAAACAGATTATTGCTAGATATGATATTAAACCTACTAGAGTGGTTGGGCATTCTGATATTGCTCCAGGTAGAAAACAGGACCCTGGCCCACTATTTCCTTGGAAACTATTATATGATAACGATATTGGAGCTTGGTATGATGAACAGGTGTTTAACGATCTATTGCTGCAAGTCGACATAACCGATATTCCAGCAATTCAGCAAAAATTTATTACATACGGTTATAAACTTGAAGTTACCGGAATTTTAGACTCTAAAATGAAAGATATTATAATTTCGTTTCAAATGCATTTTCGTCCTAGTAATTTTTCCGGCGATTTGGATGCTGAAACCATAGCAATTTTAGATGCATTAATATTGAAATATAAATCTGAATTAATATGATAAGATTTATAACTATACCGGATTTTGCGGATTATCAAATTACTTTGAAATTAATGGAAGATTACGTTAATAAAGTAATTAGTGATCATGAGCCGGAAATTATTTATTTAGTTGAACATTCGGAAGTATATACAGCCGGTACTAATTATAAGCAAGAAGAATTATTAAATTACGGTGACATTCCGGTCATTTACACAGGACGTGGCGGTAAATTTACTTTTCATGGACCGGGTCAGCGTGTTATTTATCCAATTCTTAATTTAGCTTCACCAAATCGACACAAAGATTTAAAACTATATATAAGAATGCTTGAAGAATGGATTATAAATAGCTTAAATTATTTTGGAATTAAAGCGTATATTATTAAAGATAAAGTAGGAATTTGGGTAAAAGTAAGGAAAGATGAATTTGCTAAAATTGCTGCAATAGGTGTTAGAGTAAGAAAATGGGTTACATATCACGGTGTAGCTATAAATATTTCAACAGATTTAAGTAAGTTTAGTGGTATTATTCCTTGTGGACTTGAAAATTCTTTAGTAACATCTTTAAATCAGTTAGGGATTCATGTTGAAATGTCTGAATTTGATAAAATTATTCAAACTGAATTTAATAAAATATTTAAATGATCAGAAAATTTTTACTCACAATTTTTGCTCTTTGGGTCGGTGGTTTTGGTTATTATTTATATTTAATAAATTCTTATAAGCTTAATAGTAATACCACTAATGCAATAATAGTATTTGCAGGAGGAGGACATAAAATTGAAACCGGTAGTGCCTTGCTTAAGGCAGGCTATGCACCTATATTATTTATTACTGGTATAGAATCTACAGAGCAATTAAAAAATTTGTTAAAGGAACGTAATGTTATAGAACAGCAGGTAATACTTGCTCCGAATAATATAATGTCTGAAGAAGATAATATTAAGAAAGCAGTTGATTTTATTGTAACTTACAATCTTACTTCAATAATTTTAGTAGAGCATAATTATAATATGCCTTTTATGCTAAATAAGCTTGAAAAAGCGATTCATTCTTCTAATAATATCTATATAGTACCATATCCTGTTTTTTCCAAACAAAAATATGATGTGTTATTAAAGTCCTATCATCGTTATTTAATGAGTATACTAGTTTAATTTGCTCCATTACTCTTTTCCAGTACAATATTTTAGAACGGCTACGCCAAATAATGCAGAAATTAAAGAGCCTATTATTACTGCAGCTCTCATAGAGTTTGAAGGGCAATAGAATAAAATTTTAACCATGAAGTATCACTTGGTAAATTACAGAGTTTAAATTTTATAAATGGATATGAAAATAGCATAATACCTAATTGCTTACCTACAAATAAACCAAATATTATCCCATAAATTAAAGCAAGTATTGAGTTGGAACAAGTGCCTTTAAATGCAAAATATTCTAGAAGGATACTGGAATTCATAAATACAAAAAGCGGTAAAATAAAATAATTTACAAAAGGACGAGTTAAGTCTTCAAGTTTTTTAAAAGAAGTGTTAAATTCTCCTTTTATATTAACAGGTATAAAAAGTGCTATAATAGCTCCGCATAAAGTACCGTGAGTACCTGACTCCACCATACTAATGACAAAAGCAGTATTAGTTGCGATAGGAATAGCCCATCCTTTTATTAATCGCGGTTTATCGTAATTAAAAAACATGTATATTAAGACAGGAACTACCACACCTCCAAGGGCTGCTGCAGCAGGTAATATTAGTTTTTTTTATTTTTATGTTCACCTTCTACTAGGTGAAATTTCATCTCTAAACCTATTAATAAAAAGAAGAAAGTCATGAGACCATCATTAACTAACTCTATAAAAGTTGTTTGTAAACTTACATTTCCTATTGTTAAAGAAAATTTACTGTAAATAAAAGAAGAATAATATTTCGTTAGGAAAATGTTATTGCTGACAATTATTGCTAAGGTAAAAGCAATAATTAATGATATACCGGCAAAAGTACCTGATTTAATTAATTCTCTTAACTGGTTATTTATACTCATGATTTTAATATTAGTTATAACAAGCTCATAATAATAAGTTATTTAATTTCATTAAGAAAGTCAAAAATCTATATAAATCCATAGCAATAATTTATTTTTTAGTGAGATAAAAAGTTATTTTTTGTACTTTTATAAGTTTGTATAATAAGTGTAAGAAAATATAATTATTAATTACAAAAAAAATATCTAAGCAATTCTTATGTTAGCAGAACAAGCAAACCGAATGGATTATCAGCAATAACCTTGTAAATAAGGGATGGCATATAGATAATGATACTAAAAAGAATGTTTATTTCCAAAAACCAAAATCAAAAACAGAACAGACAAGATTAAACGGAAAAAGACCGGATTATATCTTATATGAAAGTAATAATAATAAACATAATAAACCTATTGCAATAATAGAAGCAAAAAAACAGGAGTGGATTTAAGGCAAGCTTTAGATCAAGCAACGGAATATGCAAAATTGCTTGATGTACCTAAATAGTGTTCGCAATGAATGGAGCCTTACTACGAAGCTGGTTTTGTTGCTAATAATAAAGAGCTTATTAAACGGTGATGAAGTAAGGGAATTACTACATGAAAAAGAATTATTAGCTTTTTTAGAAGCAAGCAGTAATGAAGCTTGGCTAATACCGAAAGAAATTAAAGTATCACGTGAAGAATTAATATCGATATTTAAAAACTTGAATAATCTTTTAAGAAGTGAAGGGCTCCGAGCAGAAAAAATATAAAAATATATTATTCTTAAAATTATTAAGCGAAAACAATGAAAAATCTTGGTGGAATAATATCAAAGCACAATCAAACGATGATATTATCGGTTACATATTGCCATTTTCTCAAACTATCACTAAAAAAACTAGCAAAAACAGCAAAACTATAACAAAAAATCATATAACTCCTCTTTATTATAACGGCATTGCAAAAAATAACGGTGATGCTGCTTGTGTTTTGCATTGCCTGCAAAATTTAAAAGAGGGTGGTAGAATGGCATTGGTAGTATCTGAAGGGTTCTTATTGAGAAAAGACACCGCTGCTGTTCGTCAATTTTTACTATCAAAAGCAAAGCTGCAACTCGTTATCTCTTTACCGCAAGGTACTTTTTTACCTTATACAGGAGTAAAAACGTCAATACTTTATTTTATCGATGCACGTAAACCGAATAATCAAAAAGAATATTGGTTTTATGAGGTTAAGAATATCGGTGTTACTCTAGACAATAAAAAAAGAAAAATTGTCGGTATAAATGATTTAAACAGGCGAGGATGAAATTTATCTAAAATTCTTTTTATAGATCTCGATTTTTATCAAATAGCTAAAAAAGGATTAGTAAAAAACAATGATATTTTAATGTGTAAAGACGGAGCATTAACGGGTAAAGTGTGTTTTGTATATGATAAAATTTTACCACAAATAGAAGTAATGGTTAATGAACATGTTTATATTTTTAGAGGGAAACCGAATATTATACATCAATCTTATTTATTTTATTGTTTAAATAGCGATATAATTCAAAATCAAATTAAGAACTTAGCTTATAATAAAAGTGCTCAGCCTGGTTTAAATAGAGAACATATAAACTCAATTTATATTCCTCTTCTGTCTCTAGAAAAACAACAGGAAATTATTGAAGAATTGAATAGCTATCAAAAGATAATAGAGGGGGCAAAACAGATAATAGATAATTGGCATCCTTATTTGGAAATAAATAAACAATGGGAAATTGTTAAATTTGGCGATATCGTTATCAATAAATTAAAAAGTAATATTTTCTCTTGAGCATAAGGAGTGTACAACGTTAATAGTAGGTAAAAAAGGTAAAATGATTAACATATTTCTTCATCGGGGGAGCATATGCTGGATATATTTGGTATCATAAATTCGCCAATGTGGGCTTTAGATTGTAACGTAATCTATTCAATTAATGAAAAACTATTGTTAACTAAATATCTATATTATATTTTAAAATCTCAGCAAAATATAATATACCAAAAGCAAGCTGGATCAGGTCAACCAACCTCACGTTTATTTGAAAGATTTAGAGGATTTACAAATTCCTATCCCGCCTCTTGAAGAACAGCAAGAAATAGTAACAGAGCTTGATAATAATCAAAGTGAGATTGACAACCTTAAAAACTATATAAAACAATTTGAAAACAAACTAAAAACCACATTAAATTCTCTTTGGCAATAATTGATGTACATTAACTACTTAAAAGATTTGATTGGTTTTAAGTCTGTAACTCCTAAGAGCGATGGGGCTATTGAGTATATTGATGATTTGCTTAAACAGCACGGCTTTAAGACCGAAATAAAAATATTCGGTGATTCTAAAAGCGAGCAAGTCACTAATCTTTATGCTGTTTTCGGTAGCAATGAGCCTAATATTTGCTTTGTTGGTCATGTAGATGTAGTGCTGGCAGGCAATCATGAACTTTGGTATAATGCGAGTCCATTTAAAGCTAGTCAGCAAGACGGTAAGATATATGGCAGAGGTGCGGTGGATATGAAAGGGGCTATAGCCTGCTTTCTAGCTGCCAGTTTAGATTTTATAAAAAATAATACCGATTTTAAAGGTTCCATTAGTTTCTTACTTACTAGTGATGAAGAGGGAAAAGCAAAGCATGGTACTAAAGAAATGCTGCAATATATTTATGATCAAGGATATAAGATAAATTTTGCTATTGTCGGTGAACCTACTTGTGAAAAAGAAATAGGCGATGCAATTAAGATTGGCAGAAGAGGAAGTGTTAACTTTAAATTAAATATAAAAGGCTTAAGCGGGCATGTAGCTTATCCTCATAAAGCAAATAACCCATTGCCTTGCTTAATAATAATATTGAATGAGTTAACAAATATAAAACTTGATGAAGGTACTGAATTTTTTCAACGTTCAAATCTTGAAGTAACGAATATCGAGGTCAGTAATAATACTTCAAACGTAATTCCGGCAAGTACGGAAGCATCTTTCAATATACGTTTTAATAATTTACATAGTGCAGAAACTTTAGCAAAACAGGTAGAAGAAATTATTAAACAGCATTGTAAAGAATATAAAGTAGATTATAAGTTAGAATATAGTAGTTCTGCTGAAGGTTTTATTCAGAACCCTAGCGATAAAATAAAAGAATTTGCTAAAGTAGTAGAGCATACGCTTAAAATAAAGCCTGAATTCTCTACAAGCGGTGGTACGTCAGATGCAAGATTCGTCAAAAATTATTGTCCGTTAGTAGAGTTTGGTTTATTATCTGAAATGGCACATAAAATAAACGAATACACAAAAATTAGCGATTTACAAAAATTATATGATGTGTATTATAACTTTTTGATGGAAATACTTTAATGTCATTCCCGCAGAGGCAGGAATGACATAGAATCCATGCAACAAGGCCACCCTTTTATAGGAATGGCATTACCATACGCGGATGTGATGGAACTGGTAGACATGCAAGATTTAGGTTCTTGTGCCGCGAGGCGTGGGGGTTCAAGTCCCTTCATCCGTACCACTTAAATTTTCTCATAAAAAATAACATAAAATTTTTATGCAGCAATTTAGTATTTATCAAACAAGCGATGAATTGCTTCTAAAATCGATATTGCTTCTGATAGAAAAATGTTATAACTCTGATCTTAAAAGCGTGATATTAACTGCAGATGCAGATCAACAAGAAATGCTCAATAAAAATCTTTGGACTTATTCACGTAAGCAATTTATACCTCACGGTAGTAAACTTGATCCGCAGCCTGAAAAACAGCCTATTTATATTACTGATGAGTTACAAAATCCTAATAATGCTAGTGTGCTTGTTATTATTTCGCCTACAGATATAGGAAAAATTTTACAAGTAAAAGAGTATATAAGAGTTTTCAAAAGGATAATTATAATAACCGATTTACCGGAAGATTTAAAAGAATTAACAGTTAAAATAAATAAATTTACCGGACAGGAAAACAAAATAGATTGTTTTACTCAAAATCCTCGTGGAGCTTGGAATAAAGTAGTCTAATAAATTTATATTCTTTTACGTACAAATAAATATAATCCGATCGTTAAAGCAATAACCAAATTGAAATAACAAGCAAAAATAAAATCTAGATTTTTTGAAGCAAGATTTTGTAATATAAAATGAATTGAAGTAACTAGCAATACTGTTAAGGCAGAAAATAATACCGGCATAAAAGTTATTTTTTTGCTATAAGGATATCTCAAAAAAACTGCAAGTGTTACAAAAGGTAATACAAAATTGTATAAAGGCCAAATTATTCTTTGATGTGCTTCAGCAATTAATTTAATTTTTTTAGTAATAGCTAAATCATGAGGAGGGACAAGTAATTCGCTTATATAATATTCATTTGCTTCTTTATTATGTTTAGTTCTTTGCGATACTAAAAGATTATCATTTTGCAGTTTTATCATTAAAGAATCGAAAGTTAACTGAGTTAAATTACCGTTTACGTCATATTCTTGTCTTATGCCTTTATTAAGTTCAAAAATCGGGCTATTATCATATATATTAAGAATACCTGAACCCGCAAATACTACTGATGGGTTATCAGCGTTGCGATTATCAAATATTATTACGCCGTTCATAATATTTCCTGCTGATTTTTTATCTATAAAAACAGTGATATCTTTCGTTACTTTATTAAAAGTTTTCTCTTCAATCATACTTGAGATATAATTATTCTTTATAAAGTTTAAACGTGATTTTAAGTTTATATGAGATAACGGCAGGATGGTAGAAGATATATAATAAGCAAGTAGCATAACTATTAATGCGACATATAAAGCAGGCAGTGCTAGCTGTACATTATTAACTCCTGAAGCTTGTAGTATAATTAATTGTCGCTCGACTTTTAAATTATTATAGATATAAATCACGGTAATAACCGTTATTACCGGTAACAGAATAAATAATAAAGTAGGAAGTACTAAAACTATTAAACTGAAGAAGTCCATAACTTTTATACCTTTATCAAATAAATATAAAAGTTTTAATATTTGCGTTATCCATACTATACTAGTCCCTGAAAAAGTAACGACTATAAGCAGCGGTAAGATATTTTTTATAAAGTATTTTTGGTATAGTAGCATAATGTTTGTTTGGTTTTTTGATGTCATTCTCGTTTTTAGCTAGGAGCGACATCAAACGCTTTTCAAAAACTGTCCAGTACTATGGATGGTTAGATGGGTTTTGTAGGAACTCGTTCCCGGTTCATTTCAAAATAATTAAAAACCAAGTGCACTGTGTGAACCTAATCGTATTAACTCCAATGTGTCAGCATCGGGTTTTCTATAAATTAATACTAAATCCGGTTTAATATGACAATCTCTACAATCTTTCCAATTACCTATAAGGGCATGGTCTCTCATATGTATAGGTCATGTTATATCAGCAACCAAGTACCTAACTGCTTTCAGTAAAATATCATCCAAATTTATTCCAAAAGCTGCTTCTTCTTTCACGTCTTCATTAATACGGGCTCGCACAATAGAATCAGCAGACATAAAAATCTTCTTTCAATAATGTAGCTACATTGTAGCGCGCATATTAAAAACTTCCAAGATTAAAAAACAAGTTTTTTATATGTTTTTTCTTAATTACTGCCTCATTAATAGAAAATCCCCGATCTTTCTTATTATATTTATATGATTTGCAAAGATGCGATAAATTAACTTACCTATCAGTATTGTTATAAATGCAATAATAATGCCGTAGATTATATCACTTGGGTAATGCATAGCAAGGCTTATGCGAGATAAAGACACGAGCATAATAACACAAATCATTAAGATTTTTAATGGTAATTTTATATAATTCCAAGCAAAATACGTTACTAACAAGCTAAGAGCTGCGTGGCTGCTTGGAAAGCTTGAAAAGCATCTTTCGTTTGCAGTATTTATTATGGTCATGAAACTATCTACAGGAAGACTGCAATAAGGGCGAGGGAAATTAACTGAAAATTTAAGAGTGGTAAAAATTAAACCGAATACCCCGTATATTATAGCGATTTCAACTAACTTATTATAATCGTGCCAGAATTTATTTTGCCGCTTCTTATCATTTTTGGTTTTCTTTAATTGAATATAAAAATATATACAGTATAAAATATATATTAAGGCGAAATTAGCGATATTAAAACAAAACGAAATTATTTTAAAAAAATAAGGTATAAAGCCGATATTAGTAATTTTATTCAAAAATAAGAATATTTCTTGATTTAAGCCGCAAAAATTATAAAAAACTTCAAACATTATTTTAAATATTTATGTTACAAGTAACAATACTTGGGTGTGGAGCATCTATAGGCGTACCGGTGATCGGGTGCGATTGTAGTACTTGCACATCTCTTTCAAAGTACAATAAAAGGACTAGATCAGCAATATATATTAACGATGAAAATAGTCAAATATTAGTTGATTTCGGTTTTGATATTAGAAATCAACTATTACGAGAAAAGATAAATAAGCTCGATTGTGCTATATTAACACATTATCATTCCGATCACGTTAACGGCATCGATGATTTACGAGTATTTACTTTTATGCAAGGCAAGCCATTTGAAATCTATACAGATCACGATAGTACGGCAAAGCTCCATACAAAATTTGATTATCTATTTAACGATAAGTTATTTAAGCTTGGGCGACTGTTCACAACTCAATCTGTTAGTTTTTTTGATAAAATTAAGATTAATACTATAGAAATACAATTTTTTAGACAGCATCACGGTCCTATAGATAGCTTGGGCTTACGTATAGGTGATTTCGTTTATTCGTCCGATGTAATCGATTTTCCTCCTGAATCAGATAAATTTTTAAAAGATATAAAAATATGGATATTAGATTGTATGGATTATAAATCAAATCCGAATCATGCAGGGCTTGATAAAGTTCTAGAATGGCGTGAAAAATATAAACCTGAGCAGATAGTATTAACCAATATGAGACACACGATAGATTATCATGAGATTACGAAAATGCTTCCAAATAACGTTAAGCCGCTTTATGACGGTTATAAATTTACAGTCTAGTTTATGATTATTTTAGAAAAAGTTTGTAAGCGTTATGGCAAGAATTACGCAATTAAGAATATTGATTTAAGTTTTACTACCAAGGAAACTACTGTAATAATCGGTCCTTCGGGAAGCGGTAAAACTACTCTGCTTAGAATTTTAAATAATTTAGAAGAACCAAGTAGTGGTACTTTTTTGGTAGACGGGAAGAAGCTACTGCTTAAAGATAGAAGAAAGCTTTGTTTAAAAGTTGGTATGGTTTTTCAAAATTTTAATCTATTCCCGCATTTAACGGTAGGAGAAAACCTAATCTATACGCCGGTAAATGTTTTAAATTTGCTAAAAGAACAAGCAATTTCTATGGCAAAGGAATTGCTTGCAAAATTTAAGCTAACGCAAAAATTTGACTCATATCCGGCAAGCCTATCAGGAGGGCAAAAGCAACGCGCCGCAATAGCAAGAGCTTTAATGATGAAGCCGGAAATTTTGTTATTTGACGAACCGACTTCGGCACTCGATCCTCAAAATATTAAAGATGTTATAGAGAATATAAATTTATTAAAAGATCAAATGAGCATGGTAGTGGTCACGCACCATTTGAAGTTTGCAAAATTAATAGCGGATCGTGTTATTTTTATGGATCAAGGACAGATTTTAGCAAATCAGCCTGCCGAGGATTTTTTTAATAAACCGGCATCGCATCGAGCTAGGTTGTTTTTAGAGAATATCGGCGATTTAATGTGATTTTCTTGATAAAGATAAAATTATAGCCTATAATTAGTATTTAATTTAGGTAGACTCCTTGCTCTTTTCCAAGTTGATCTTGGTATAACTTTCTTCGTTTACTTGGAGTCAATAATGGAACATATTTATGCAAACCTAGCAGTTAGTATATCAGAATTTAAAAAAGCCCTACTTGCATTATTGGATAAGGCAAGTAGTGAGCCTGTTGCCCTATTAAATCATAATAAACCGACTGCTTATCTAATTCCGGCTGAATTATATGAGCAAATTATTGAAGCTTTAGATGACAAATATTTATTAGAGCTTGCTACTATTAGATTAAAAGATAAAGAAAAGGCAATAGCGGTTAAAAGTAGCTTTTGTCATTCCCGCGAAAACGGGAACCCAGTAAAAAATGGTAAAAATAAAAAAATCATATAAAAATTTAGTATATAATTTGTTTAGAAAGCTGGATTCCTGCTTTCGTAGGAATGACATAGAATCAATAAATAATATCGCCATGTGAATAAAAAGCTTATACTATTTTTTAGTATAATGTTACTATTATCACATAGTACAGTTTTGGCACAGACACGAGTAGAATTACCGCAAAAACTAAAAAGCTTGAATTGCAAAAAGACGAATTACAAGGAGGAGCAATTGCAATTTTATACAAAGGTGAAGTTATTTATAAAACAACGTTTGGAAATCAGAAAGGTAATAGTGGAGTTATTACGGATAAAACTTTATTTCCTTTAGCATCGGTTTCAAAAGCTGTTTCAGCAACGGCAATTGCATTAATGGTAGATCAAGAAAGTTTAGATTTTGACGAAAAATTCAAATTACCATACCTAAAAAATGCTATTAGTCTTAATAATATTTTAGCCATACAACAGGTTATCAATTCTCAGGAAATATTGAAATTGAACAAGGAATGAATCGCTTAAAGCTTTTAACGTTGCTAAAAAAACAACAAGCTAGTTGTAAACACGGGCAATGCTATAAGTATAGTAACATCGTTTTTAGTTTACTTGAAGAAGTTTTAAATTGTAAAAAATCAAGTTTAAATGCTGCAATAGATAATTTGCGTACAACGCTTAAAACGCAAGATATACAAATATTACCGCTGTATAAAATAGTAAAATCAAACAAAGATGTTTTTGGATTTAAATGGCAACCGATTTGACCTATTGATCAAAAAATGATGGAGTCATATTATGCCCTTGGATGGTGTATTCTTAAAGTAAAAGGATGCTCAAGGATTTAATTTTCACTCAGGCTATATTAACGGTATTAATTCTTTTATTGGCTTTATACCGTCAGAAGAACTTGGAATTGTTATTCTAGTGAACCAAAAAGGTAGTTTTCCACTTAAAAATGGGCTGGGTTGGTTTGATTATATAGATTAAAATTATATACTCAGATAGAACTTGGTATACCTATTTTTTATTTACTTGTAGTATATTATATGAATAAAAAACTCATAAAACTTATTTTTATCATTTGCAGCACCGTAATTGTAACCGGTTTATTATACAAATATGTCAATCAACATTATCCAAAATTTTTTAAAGCACCACAAAATATAGGGAGTTTTTGTGCGTCATTATTAATATTATTTAGTATAATTTACAGTACTATTAGCCAAAATGAAATACGCAGATTTTGTTTGCAATTAGCAATATGGGCAGCAATTTTCTTAGTTATAATAACCGGTTATGTTTTTAGGTTTGAGCTGAACTACGCTTATCATAGAGTAATGTCTGCTTTAATTCCATCATATAAATGGTCTACTGAAGTCGGAGAAATTATTATAGCCCGTAGCAGAGACGGGCATTTTTATATCAATGCTTTTGTAAATAACGTTAAAATAAAATTTATGGTAGATACAGGGGCAAGTGATATAGCTTTAACTAAAGAAGATGCTCAAAAATTAGGCTTTGACTTAACTAAATTAAAATATACTAGAACTTATCTAACAGCTAACGGCGAAAATAAAGCCGCCCCTATAACCTTAAATAGTGTAGTAATCGGTACGGAATTTAAGAACATCAAAGGACATGTAGGTCTTGGTGACCTTAATATTTCGCTTCTTGGTATGTCACTACTTGAGCGTTTCAAAGGTTTCAGGATTGATAAGGATTTATTGATCTTGAATTATTAGACTTCCTGCATAACTTGCTTCTAAAGGCAATTTGTTACGTCGATCCTAATCCCTAATCTTCACGTATGTTTATATATGCTACAGCGGCAAGTGCTTCCATGTATCCTTTAAATTCCTCTCTATAAACTGCTTTGGAAAGATGTCTATTTTTTTACAAATTTCCTTTTTATTAAGAAATAGTTAAATTATTAATTATTTCTCGACCTTTATATCAAAAAGTGCTAACATGCCTTTTTTAAATAAAAGGGGTTTTATGTATAAATCTAAATATGACGAAACGATTTCAAAATCAATTTGTTTAATGCTATTTACAATGAAAACATTAAGAAGATCAAAGAACTTGTCAATAATAAGATGGCTGTTTCTAATGAGTTTGCAGCAATACCCCTAAATGAACACGATGATACACCTCTGCATATAGCTTCTATTCTAAGTAAAGAAAATATAGTTAAAATACTACTTAATGCATAATCCTGATGACGTAAATTGTGAAGATGATTTTCATGAATTGGCAGAAGAATGTAGAAACGGAAAGTTTAGTAGAAAGTTTCATTTGAAAAATTAATAGAATTTATAGCTTGGAAAGCATCAATAAAACTTTTGGATACTAATTATAATATTTGATGTTGTTAAACTTATATCTACAAGATGCTCGTAATTTGAAAAGTTTTTTAGAAACCGGTAAAAAAGAGCTAACAGAAGAGCAAAAAGAAACATTAGAGCAAAAATTAGATAAACTAAACAATATGATTATCCCTTCTCTTAGGGATAAAACGGCTATTGAAATATAAAGAAATATACAATGATGACAACAATGAAGAATATCAAATATTAAAAGAGAAACTTAAAGTTTTGCCTGAGGTGAGGTAGCACAAACAGAACTTAACGAGATGTTGGGGATAGATACATCTTATTGTGATGATATTTTGTGAATAAATATGGGTACCAAATCGTCATGAGCTAAGCGACTAAAGACGTTGTTGCGTGGAGCAGTTTTTCCGTCATTGCGAGGAAATTTACAATAGTAAATTGATGAAGCAATCTTGGGAAGAATTCCTGAGATTACCACGCTCACTAACGTTCGTGTGTAATGACGACTTGTATCCACTCAACACAACCTTTGCGAGAATGACATAAGAGCCGTGTTAAAACGGTATTTTAAAGCCTGGTGGTAAGCTCATACCGTTTAAAGCTCCTGATAAAGAATTTTGAGAATCTTCATCACATTTTTGTTTAGCATCATTAAAGGCAACTTTAATTAAATCCTCAAGCATTTCTTTTTCTTCTGCTTTTAATAAAGATTCATCAATTGAAATCTTTTCAACTTCGCCTTTACCGGTTGCAATAACCTCAACAAGTCCGCCGCCAGCTTTACCGGTATATCTTGCATTTGCCATTTGCTCTTGAGCTTCTTGCATTTTCTTTTGCATTGATTGGGCTTGCTTTAAAAACTGATTAAAATTTACCATAATTCTATCCTATATATTTTTAGCTTTTAAGTAAGATATCCGAAATTGTTATATTTGGGAAATATTTTTTAATTAAACCAAAATCGTTACTTGCTTCAATCTTACCAATTAACTGATTTTTTAAGGTTTGCTTGTTCTGCTCTTTTATTATTACTATCTTAAACTTTTCATTAGTAAAAGCAGCTAACAAATCTTCTATTTGTTTTTTTATTTTGCTTGTAACTTCAAGACTTACGAACTCTAATATATTATTACTGAGATTTTTAAGTTCCGTATGATTGAGCAGGAAATAATATATATCTATCTCATTATTTTTATATAAATATTCAAGAAAATCTACAATTTCAAATTTTTTTTTTATTTCCGGATTAATTGATTGATTTAAATTTTGATTATTACCGTCAAAATCTGTAAGCAAGGGTAGCGACGTCGAATATATAGATTTTATGACTAACATTTCCGTTTCTGTTAGTTGGTTATAGGAAATTTTTATTTCCCCTACTCCCTTATTATATATTTGCCATAAGATTGATAAGTGCGGCAAGCTGGTTTTATCTAATATGCTTTTAGTTCTATCATTAAATGATTCATATATAGGCAAACTATAATTAGGTAATATTTTTACTTTATTAAGATAAGCAATAAAATCTGATGCCGATTCTATAAAAATCTCAAGATTAACTGAAGAACCGTAAAGTTTATTTATTAAATTTATAGCTTTTTCCGTCTCTCTGTGGATAATACATTCGACAAATTCTATTATAACCGAACTATCGACAAGCCCAAGCATTTGATTAATTACTTGAGGACTAATTATGTTGTCAGATTTCGCCGACATACTAGCTGCTTGATCTAAAATAGAGACTGCATCACGTGCCGACCCTTCCGATTTGTAAGCTATAATTCTTAGTGCTTCTATATCGGTTTTTAAATTTTCTTGCTTAGTTATATATTCAAGTAGCTTAAAAATCTCTTCAAAACTCAACCGTCTTAAATCATAACGTTGACATCTTGAGATAATAGTTGCAGGTATCTTTTGTACTTCCGTCGTTGCAAAGATAAATATTATATGAGGTGGCGGTTCTTCCAGTGTCTTAAGAAGTGCATTAAATGCCCCTTTAGAGAGCATATGCACCTCATCAATAATGAAGATTTTATGCTTACCTTGTAGGGGCTTATACTCGGCTGATTCTATAATTCTACGTATGTCATCTACGCTAGTTTTACTTGCCGCATCAATTTCGATTATATCAGGGTGATTATGATTATTAAAGCTGATGCAATTCGTACATTCCTCGCATGTTTTAATAGTCGTATTTTCGGTAATTAAAGCAGAACAGTTTACGGCTTTAGCAATAATTCGGGCGGAAGTAGTTTTACCGACTCCTCTAATACCTGTTAAAAGATAGCCTCCGGCGAGCCTATCGTTTAAAATAGTATAGCTTAAAACTTTGACTAATACCTCTTGTCCCTGAAGCTCGGCAAAGTTACTAGGACGATATTTCCTTGCAAAAGGAATATATTGATTTGATGAATTTATATCTAGCACAATAGTTATAAGACTTTTTATGTCATTTTAGCAAAAAACTGGCTTTATTGCATGGTTCTCTATGTCATTCCCGCGAAAGCGGGAATGACATAAAACAAGCCGCCTTGCTGTAGAAATGACATCAAAATTAGAATAATGCTAGTAATGACCCATCGAATCCCACTCTGGCTGCTTCCTTTCAGACCTGACCAACTAAACAGGTACAATGCCCACTACTAGCATAATTAACATAACCTGTTTATTTTCAAGAAACAATATATTTTTTTTCTATTTCCGATTTTGTTAATCTTTCAGGAGGACCGAATATTTCAGGATTTTTTAATTTAAACAAATCATCGGAAAATTTTTGTACTTTAGCTATTTTATCAAAAGTAATAGTGACTATATTATTATCTTCAAATATTTTTAATGCTTCAATTTGTTGAGTAGCTTTATTAAAAGTAATTTCGCTACGTTTTTCCGTTAGAGTATGATAAATAGTAATTTTAGAAATATTTCTTTCGTTAATTACCGATTCAAAAATAAAATCCTTGTCAAAATGCTCATTATCTTCTAATAAAAAATTAAATGTATTTTCGCTTCTATTAATACGACTTACTTGCTCCATATCATAATCATACATCGATACGAAATTTTTAGTACCTATTATAACTAAAGGGAAAGGAGGATAATAATTATATCTAAAATTATAAGGTTTATGGATCAGTAATTTTCCTTTAACTATTTTACCGTACGAATCTTCTTGAGTAAAATCTATCGCAACCGATTTTATCGTACGTAGATAAATTTTTAGCTCCGAAATAGCTGTTTTATCATCTGCCCCAAATGCTAAGCTTGAATTCACAAAAAGATAAATAATGATTAGAAAAAATATTTTTTTCATTTTCGTTGTTTTATATTTTAAATTATGTTTAAAATACCTTATGTATTCAGTTAATGCAAAATATAATTAGTATTTATGAAAATCGTTGCTTTAAAAGAAAAAGCCAAGCATGAAACACGAGCCGTTATAACGCCTGAAGTAGCAGGATTACTAGTCAAAAAAGGCTATGCGGTTACGGTAGAAAAAGATATAGGGCTTCATGCCGGTTTGAAGAATATGTTGCTCTAGGTGCTAAAATATCTTCGGTACCACTCGAAATTATTTCTGATGCTGATATTATATTAAAGGTGCAACCTTCATCCGTTACGGATAAATATAGTGAGCTTGAATTTGCAAAAAAAGGAGCAATTATTGTAGGATTATTATCGCCTTATTTAAATCATGAATATATAAAAGCGGCAGCTAAAAGAAACCTTACGACTTTTGCTATGGAGTTTGTGCCGAGAATTACTAAAGCTCAAAATATGGACGCTTTATCTTCTCAAAGTAACTTAGTAGGCTATAGAGCGGTAATTGAAGCAAGCTATCATTACACAAGGGCTTTTCCTATGATGATGACGGCAGCAGGGACGATTTCACCGTGTAAAACTTTAGTGCTTGGTATCGGTGTTGCCGGTCTTCAAGCTATTGCAACGGCAAAAAGGCTTGGTAGCATTGTTGCAGGATATGATGTAAGAGCTGCTACCAAAGAGCAGGTAGAAAGCTTAGGAGCTAAGTTTGTTTCACTGGAATTACAGGAGGATTTACAAGATAAATCAGGCTATGCTCACGAGAGTTCGGAAGCTTATAAAGCTAAACAAGAAGAGTTTTTAGCAAAAATTATTAAAGGATATGATATAGTTATTACTACTGCACAAATTCTGGGAAAAAAAGCACCTCTGCTTGTTACAGAAAAAATGCTAGAATCTATGAAGCGCGGCTCAGTGATTGTTGATATAGCGACTAGTACAGGCGGGAACGTGGAAGGTTCAGAACCGGATAAGATCGTTACTAAGTACGGAGTTACCATAATAGGTTTATCAAACCTTGCTACTAAAATTGCTACCGACAGCTCAAAATTATATGCTAAGAATTTGTATAATTTTCTAACCTATGCATTGCAAGACGGTAAGTTTAATATGGATGATGCGTTAGTACGTGAGATGTTGATTACTAAAGACGGAAAAATTGTGAGTGAGAAATTAAATATATGAATCAATTACCGACTATGGCTAAACAGGCTACTGAAATTGCCCATAATACCCAAGAATTGTCAGATAAATTAAAAGATTTGGTAATAGATACTAGTTGGCAAACAAACACAAGTACTATAGATCCGCTAGTATTTGCTATAACTATTTTTGTATTAGCTTCTTTTGTGGGCTATTATGTTGTGTGGAAAGTAACGCCTGCACTCCATACTCCGCTTATGTCTATTACTAACGCTATTTCAGGTATTATAGTTCTTAGTTCTATGATTGCTGCAAGTAGCTCTGCTTTTGGTTTTCCCGGTCTACTAGGGTATTTTGCAACGCTGCTTGCTTCTATAAATATCTTCGGCGGATTTATAGTAACAAAAAGAATGCTCGAGATGTTTAAGAAGAAGTAATTAATAATTGTCATACCTGGTTGTTGATACCCACAAATCGTCATTGCGAGGAGCAGTGGTTGTTGCATGGGTCGAAAAACCTACTCGATGTCGTTCCCGCGTAGGCGGGAATTACATAACAAGCTATACGGTTAACGTTTACAGTGACAAAAAAATCAAATTATAAGTTCTAGTTCTTTATATTCAACGGTAACTACTTCGTATGATTTAGATCCTTTCGGTGTTGTAACTTCTACAAAATCACCTACCGATTTTCCAATCAAAGCTTTTGCTATAGGAGAAGCGATTGAAACTCTTTTTCTAGTTATATCGGCTTCATATTCTCCTACAATAATATATGTTACTTCTTCTTCAGTATCGTCGTCGATCAAAGTAACCGTAGCCCCGAATTTTATGTTATCTCCCGATAATTTACCAATGTCAATAATTTCGGCTCTTGCCGTCATATCTTCAAGCTCTTTAATACGCCCTTCTATAAATGCTTGTTTCTCACGTGCCGCTTCATATTCCGCATTCTCGGATAAATCGCCGTGTTCTCGTGCTTCGGCTATATCTTCACTAATTTTTTTACGTTCTACATGTTTTAAATGTTTAAGCTCGTGTTCTAATTTTTCAAAACCTTTAGCGGTGATAGGAAATTTTGTATTCATAATTATATTGTATAGATTTAGTAATTTTAGTATACTATTTTCAATAATATAGATTTCAGCAAGTATATTTGTAATAGTGAAATTTGTCAAATAAGCCTTTTTAATTATTTGGCATTTATTTGGCATTGCCTAAATATCGTCATTGCAAGCGGTCCTTGTCTAAGCGGATTCTGTTATGTCATTCCTGCGAAAGCAGGAATCCAGAAAAAACTAACAAAGACTGGATACAACGATCAAGTCGCGGTATGACAATTCAAAGATTACTGGATTCCTGCTTTCGCAGGAATGACATCGAATACTGCTCGCAATGATGTTGGCATTATTTCTCATATAACAATAGTAACAAATTAGTAATCTTATGGAAATTAAAGATTTTGACTTTGAGAAAAAGCGTAAAATTTTCCACCTATCGGCTATAATATTTCCGCTGCTTTATTTATTTATTCCAAGAACCGCTATTACGTTATTATTATTTATAATAACGGCTATTACATTATATTTAGATGTATCACGTCATAATAATGCAAAAATTAGCGAATTTGTAACTAGATTTTTTTCAAAAGTTATAAGGCTTGAAGAAAATAACGGTTCTTTTGCTTTAAGCGGCGTTAGCTTTATGATGCTCGGTTTTTTCTTAACTGCTCTTCTTTTCCCTAAAAATTTAGTGATTTGTTCGTGGTTGATTTTAATTATTTCAGATTGTTTAGCGGCTCTTGTCGGTGTTAAAATAGGAAATGGTTTAGGTAACGGTAAATCTATAGCCGGTTCTATTACCTTTTTAGCTTCTGCAATTTTTATAAGTATATTAGTGTATTTCTATTTAGGATATAATACAAGTTTTATTATTATTATTATAAGCTGTATAGGGGCTACAGTAGCTGAATTTTATTCAAAAGATTTAAGAATTAACGATAATTTGTCTATACCGCTTTCTTATTGTCTTTCTACAGCTATTCTTTCCTACATATTGTAATATAATGAGAGTTGCACCGGAATTTTATGAGTTCTTAAGAAACCGTATTAACATATCGGATGTAGTGCGGGAAAAAGTAGCTTTAACTAGAAAATCCGGTAACTATGTAGGTTTATGTCCTTTCCATCAAGAAAAGACCCCATCTTTTACGGTTAGTGATAGTAAGAGATTTTTCTATTGTTTTGGTTGTAAAGCAGCCGGTGACGTTATAAAATTTACTTCTAATATTAGTGGTTTATCTTATAATGAGTCTGCTATAAAGCTTGCAACCGATTACAGTATAGAGATACCGAAATTAACTGCGAAACAGAAAGAATTTTATGAAGAATCCGATGAAATTCTAAATATTTTAGAACTCGCCAATAAGTTTTTCAGGACACAATTAACACCTGAAATATTACATTATCTACACGAAAGGGGTGTTACCGAAGAAACAGTAAAAGAGTTTTCAATAGGTTTTGCCCCGAAGAATAATAAATTTAAAAAATTTTTTCACGATAAAAATATAGATATTATAAAGCTTGGTAAAGCAGGGCTAATCGGCAAGCGAGAAAACGGTGAAATATATAATTTATTTTCTAACCGTATTACTATTCCAATTAGAAATGTTTACAATAAAATTGTAGGCTTTGGTGGTAGAATACTAGGGGAGGGGCTGCCTAAATACTTGAATTCACCTGAAACTATAGTATTTCAAAAAAGTGAAACTCTATACGGTGAGCATAAAGCGATAAGCAGTAGCTATAAAAAAAATCATTCGATTTTAGTAGAAGGTTATTTTGATGTTATAGCACTACATCAAGCAGGTTTTAGTGAAACGGTTGCGAGTCTCGGTACTAGCGTTACCGAGAATCACTTACATAAATTATGGCGTGCTGGCGATGAAATTATATTATGTCTTGACGGAGATAATGCAGGCATAAAAGCTAGCATAAGAACTATTAACTTAGCATTACCGCTTATTAATAGTGAAAAGAAAATTTCTTTTATTAGGTTACCAAGCGGACTTGATCCCGACAATGCAGTAAATAAAAACGGTGCTGATTTTTTTGCAAAGCTTATAGATAAAAGAATAAGCTTATCAGAAATGATTTGGCATATTGAGTATAGCGGCAAGAGTTTTAAAACTGCGGAAAAAAAAGCTAATTTAGAAAAAAATTTAAAAAATTATTGCAGCAAAATATCGGATAGTGATTTAAAAGCAAGTTATTACAGGTTTTTTAAAGATCAAATATGGCAAAATCTAGTCACAACACAGAAGAAAGCTACAACTAAAAACTCAAATTTGGCTCCTATAATTTCAAGTCACGGCTATTCGGAGCTTGAAATGCTAGAACACGCTTTTTGTGCTTTGTTGGTTAAATTTCCTATAATACTTGAAGAGAAAGATATTAGAGATTTCATCTTAAATTTAAATTTTAATAATAAATCGCTTGAAGAATTCCGTAATTGGTATTTAAACGAGATTATAGATAATAACGTAGAAGCAAGTGAAATTACTGCAATTGTGGAAAAAACTAGCTTTTTTGATATTTTTTTATTATTATCAAAAACCGATAATTTGTTTTTAGATATCTCATTTAGTAAAAATAATATCAGACTGGATTTATTATGGCAGTGGCTACATAAGAAATATTATCTAATAAATTTACAACAAGAATACGCTATTACCATAAACAGTACTGACAATCACGACTTTGAAAAAGTTTTACTATATAAAAAAGAAATTCTGAAGATTGCAAATGAACTTCAAGTTTTAAACGAATCTTTTATTAATCACACGATAACTTAATTATTTCAAACTTCTTTTAAAAGAAAAAGCATATAGGTATTTAATGAGCAATAGCAATATAGACAATGATCTAGATAAAATAGATAGTTTACTTAAAAAAGCTAAATCTAAAAAGATACCGGTCACTTATGATGATATAAACAACGCTCTTCCTCTTAATAAAAATCCTTCAATAAGACAATTAGAGGAAGCTATATTAAAATTTTCCGATGCGGGAGTAGATATTTTAGAATCTAATGAAGATGATGAAATTAAGCTTGATATCGGAATGGATGAAGAATTTAAGCTATCTACCAATATTGATAATGAACCTGAGGATGAGGTAGAAGAAAATATAGGTGCTACCGATGATCCTGTAAGATTATATCTTAAGGATATGGGGGGAGTCGATCTTTTAACTCGTGAAAATGAAGTAGAAATAGCAAAAAGAATTGAGGAAGGACATAAAACAATGACTGCTTCCTTATGCAGAAGCCCTATTGCTATGCGTTGTTTTATAGTATGGTATGAAGATTTAGTTAATGAAAAAATGTTACTACGTGATCTGATAGATTTAGAAGCTAACATGTTACATGACGAAACACCCGAAAATGATGAAGAACATAGTAGTGAGACCGAAGGAGAAGAGCATGAGGATAATCACTTATCTATATCTAGAGTAGAAACGCAGATATTACCTAATATTATAGAGCGTATGAAAAAGATTTCGTTTATCTGCGAAGAGCTACTCATTGGAACTAAAAAATGTTATGAGAAATCTTTTAAGCCGAAGGTTTTACAAAATAGCAAAAAATATAATAATTTGGAATTATTAATAAATGAAGTTTCGGAAATACATTTTAATTCTAAAAGAACGGAAGAAATTTTAGGTAAGATGTATGGAATAAATCGTGATTTAATTAATAAAGAAACAGCTTTTTTAAAACTTGCTGAAAAATATGGAGTAACTCGCCAAAATTTCCTTGATGAATATATAGGATCGGTTATCAATGCAGCATGGAAAGAAAAAATGCTGAAAAATAAAAAAGGCGCTTGGAAAGAGTTAATGACTAAAGAATCGGATTATATAGATCAAATGATTGTTGAATTATCGGTTATAGAATCTAAAACCGGTCTTTTAGTTAATGATTTTAAAAAACTAGTGAATACTATACAAAAAAGTGAGAGACAAACGCTACAAGCAAAAAAAGATATGATAGAAGCAAATTTACGTTTAGTTATATCTATCGCTAAAAAATACGCTAATAGAGGGTTGCAGTTTTTAGATTTAATTCAAGAAGGTAATATAGGACTTATGAAAGCGGTGGATAAATTTGAATATCGCCGTGGTTATAAATTCTCTACCTATGCTACATGGTGGATTAGACAAGCTATAACAAGAGCTATTGCTGATCAAGCAAGGACTATACGTATTCCTGTGCATATGATTGAAACAATTAATAAGATACTACGTACTTCAAGGCAAATGCTTAATGAACTCGGATATGAACCAACAGCAACGGAAATCGCTAACCGTCTTTCAATGCCGCTTGATAAAGTGCGTAAAGTCATGAAAATAGCTAAAGAACCTATAAGTCTTGAGAATCCCGTAGGTGATGATAGTGATGGTGGTCAATTAGGCGATTTTATCGAAGATAAGAATGCAGTAGCACCAATTGATGCGGCAATTCAGTCAAATTTACGAGAGGTTACCACTAGAGTACTTGCAACCCTTACGCCTCGTGAAGAAAGAGTGCTTAGAATGCGTTTCGGTATAGGTATGAATACTGACCATACATTAGAAGAAGTAGGGCAGCAATTTAAAGTAACTAGAGAACGTATAAGACAAATCGAGTCAAAGGCTTTAAGAAAGTTACAACATCCTATTAGATCCAAAAAACTTAATAGCTTTAGAAACGGAGGAAAGCGTGGTGAAGGTAATCCATCGGATTTACTAGAAGCATGATAATACTTATACTGTCATCCCGTGATTCGGGATCTCAGGACACGGGCTGTGATACAAGATCCCGTGGTCAAGCCACAGGATGACAGTGGGCTATTATGTATCGATATAAAATTACCATTGAATATTTAGGCACAGATCTTGCAGGTTGGCAAAGACAAGCAGGAGTAATGTCGGTACAGCAGATATTAGAAGAAGCGATTTATAAGTTTTCCGGTGAACAGGTGATATTGTTTGGGTCAGGAAGGACAGATGCCGGTGTTCATGCTATAGGTCAAGTAGCACATTTTGATCTTTCAAAATATTTAGAACCTCACAAAATTATTACGGCTATCAACTATTTTGCAAGACCGTATGCCGTAGGAGTATGGAATTGTGAATTAGCCCCCAATAATTTTCATGCTAGGTTTTCAGCTACCTCTCGTTATTATATATATAGAATTATTAATAGACCTTATCCATCGGTAATTGATTTAAATAGAGCATGGTGGATTAGTTCACCTTTAGATGTTCCGGCTATGCAACAAGCTACCGTTTATCTATTAGGCAAACATGATTTTACTTCATTTAGGGCTAGCTCATGTCAATCAAAATCACCGATTAAAACTTTAACTGAACTTAATATTATTAAAGAAGACGAAGAAATAAAATTATATCTTTCAGCCCCGTCATTTTTGCATCATATGGTACGTAATATTGTCGGCAGTTTAGTACTTGTTGGTAAAAATATTTGGCAGGCAGAACAAATTAAAGATGTTCTAGAAGCCAAAGATAGAAAAGTCGCCGGTCCTACTGCTCCCGCCTCCGGTCTTTATTTTGTGAAAGCAGCGTATTAACAACCATAAATTTTGTCATTACAATGCCTCCCTGCATAGGCATTGTTACGTGAATACCTTGTCATTGTGAGGAAATTACGAAGTAATTAACGAAGCAATCTTAGGATATTTGACGAGATTGCCACGCAAGTACTACGGCTGCTCACAATGACAACCGGGTATCCATCTACAAAGCACACTCGTAATGACGTCCTAAAAAATTAGTACACTACGACACTGTCAATAAACTGTATAATTTTTCATGGATGTTAGTTAGCTTACCTATATCATTTCCACCGGCTTGAGCAAGGCTTGCTTGTCCACCTCCGCCGCTGCCACCTAAGAATAAAGAAAGTTTTTTTGCAATTATATCTGCGTTGTATTTGTCTGTTATAGCTTTACTCACCGCAACCGTAATAGATAATTTACCAATTCCCTCGGCAATATATACCATTATCAAATCTTCTACTTTTTTTGTTAAATTTTCGGCAGCTTGACGTAATATTTTATTGTCTATATTTCCTACTTTTTTGTATAATAGTTTTATTCCTGTTATTTGTGCAGCTTGCTTTTCAATTTGCTCTATACTTAAATCTAAACTAGCTAAATGAGTTTTTTCTAACTCTTTCTCAACTTCCTTGTTACGCTCTAAGATATTATTAACCTTAGTAATAAGTTCATTTTTATTAGTTTTTAAACTGCTTTCTATCGATTTAAGTAAACTATCCTTTTCTCTCATTAATTTAATTACGAATTCACCGGAAACTGCTTCAATTCTACGAACACCTGCTGCTATAGCACTTTCGCTTGTGATTTTAAAGCAACCGATGTCACCAGTACGTCTGACATGCGTACCGCCGCATAATTCTAAAGAAGTCTCACCCATCTTAACTACTCTTACTTCAGAGTCGTATTTCTCGCCAAACAGTGCCATAGCTCCTTGTTTAACTGCATCTTCAGTTGCCATTAATGTAGTATTTACTTCATGATTATCTCTAATAATCTCATTTACCTTATCTTCGATTAAAGTAATTTCTTCATTAGTCACAGCTTTAGAATGGCTAATATCAAAGCGTAAATAAGTCGGAGCGACTAACGAACCTTTTTGAGTAACATGTTTACCAAGTACCTCATGCAGTACTGCATGTAATATATGCGTTGCCGAGTGATGAATTCTTAAATTTTGCCTATATCTTATGTCTATGCTAAAATTAGCGTTCTCGCCTACGTTAATCTGCCCCTTTTTCAAAATACATTTGTGGACTATAATAGAGCCTAAATATTTTAAAGTATCTATTACTTCTACTTCAGAATCTGTTGTAAATATCGTTCCGATGTCACCTATTTGACCGCCTGATTCACCGTAGAAAGGAGTTTGGTTGCTGATTAGCAGGAATTGTGTATCTATCTCTTTTATATCATTAACTAAATTATTATTTTTGATTAATGCAATTATTTTACATTTTGCTTCATTAAGTGTATATCCTAAAAACTCCGTGCTACCATGTTGCTCTTTGATATCAAACCACAACTGATCAGTTTTTGATTCACCGGAGCCAAGCCAAGATTTTCTAGCACGTTCTTTTTGCATAAGCATTTGCTCTTCAAACCCTTTGTGATTAACGGAAATATCACGGTTTTTTAGAATATCTTCGGTTAAATCAAGCGGAAATCCGTAAGTATCGTATAGTTTAAATGCTACTTCTCCTGATAATTCATTACCTTTTGTTAGCGTTTCTATTTCTTCGGTAAGAAGTTTGAGACCACGTTCTAATGTGGCTTTAAATCTAATTTCTTCTTGTTCTAAGATACTGCTTATAAAGCTTTCTGCTCTTTTAAGTTCAGGATAAACATTCCCCATTAAATCAACAAGTTTTGGCAGTAATTTATACATTAACGGCTCTTTTGACCCAAGCATATGAGCATGCCTCATGGATCTTCGCATAATGCGGCGAAGTACGTAACCACGCCCCTCATTTGAAGGAATAACGCCGTCAGCTATTAAAAAGCTACTTGCTCGTAAGTGGTCGGCAATAACTCGGTAAGAAAATTTAGCTTCTCCCTCTACTTTCACTTTTACTATATTTTCGGTAAAATTAATTATTTCCTGAAATAAATCTATATTATAATTGTTGTTAACATGCTGTAATACTGCCGTCATACGCTCAAGACCCATACCTGTATCGATAGATTTTTGCGATAATTCTATGCTAGTATCTTTATCGATTTGTTCATATTGCATAAATACCATATTCCAAATCTCGATAAATCTATCACCGTCTTCATCTTTAGTACCGGGAAGTCCGCCATATATTTGTTCACCGTGGTCGTAAAAAATTTCGGAACAAGGACCGCAAGGGCCAGTATCACCCATTGACCAAAAATTATCGTTTGTTTTGATCTTTATGATGCGATCATCCCCAAAACCTGCTATTTTTTTCCAATAAGAAGCTGCTTCGTCATCGGTATGATAAATTGTTGCATAAAGCTTGTCTTTTGGGAGTTCAAATTCTTTAGTCAATAAATTCCAAGCGTAATATATGGCTTGTTCTTTAAAATAGTCACCGAATGAAAAATTACCTAGCATTTCAAAAAAGGTATGATGTCTTGCCGTATAACCGACATTCTCAAGGTCGTTATGCTTACCGCCGGCTCTAAGAGACTTTTGACTAGTTACCGCTTTGTTATAAGGTCTTTTTTCTTGTCCGGTAAAAACATTTTTAAATTGTACCATTCCGGAATTAACAAACATTAAGCTAGGGTCATTGTGTGGAATTAACGAGCTGGTCGGTACATGTGTATGATTATTTGCTTTAAAGTAAGTTATAAATTTACTTCTAACTTCTTCGGTGGTAAATTTAGTCATGGTAAGATATATTATTTAATGTTATGTCATTCCGGGGAGGATCATTTTTCGTCATTGCGAGGAAAATTACGTAGTAATTGTACGTACGTAATCTCGTGCCAAAGTCCTGAGATTGCCACGCTCCTTATCAGTCATTCGCAATGACGGTTCAGGTATCCACGCAGAAATGACGTCCAGTATAGTAAAATACACTGAATTATGATTAAAATAAATTTATTTATGAAAAATATTTTTGATTCGATCAAATTGCATTTTGTTCAATTTGCTACAAAATTAAAAATATTTTCTTTCAAAAGAAAAAAGATTGTGGTGTTACTAGGTAATAAAGGTGTATTTCTTAGTACTTTTCTTGATAATAAATTATTAGATAAATTATTTATCCCTACTCGGGAACAGATAGACTTAAATCCTTATAAAAACTTTTTTAGTAAATTTCCAAAAAGCGATATTTATTTTTTACTTGACGGCAGCGAATGTAAAACACGGCACGATCAAATACCTATATTACAGTCAATAGTTAAACTTGATCCTATTGAACAATTTATTGAAGGTTATTTTAATAAAGAAGACATTATAGCACATTGTGTTTACGAAATTACTACTACCCCAAGTGAAATTTGGTCGACTTTAATTATGTCATGTCCATTTGAAACACCTTTAAGTGATATAATTTCATGCATTATAGATAAAAGATCTCTTGATTTAAAAGGAATTTACTTTTTAACGTTAGAGCTAAAAGTTATTATAAATAAAATAGTGCAGAATATAGAAAATGATAAATATAGCGATTATTTTCAAATTTGTGTATATGCATCACAAGCTAGCGGTATAAAATTTATTATCAAACATAAAAATAATATAATAACAATTAGAAATCTTGAGTATCCATTTGATAAAACAACCGGCTATGTTCAAGGTATTATAGAACAAGAAATTAATGATTGTTTGATATTATTTAAAAACTATATAAGTACTCTTGACCAAAGAGCCTGTATAATTCTTATAGTAGATGAAGAGTTAAAATCTTTATTAGAATCAACAAATTTTGAAGAACGTCCTGTAATCTTTATACCGGTTGATAATATACTAAATAAACAAACTCTAGAAAAAGAAAGATTTATAGATACGAATATTAGTAGACTGTTTCTAGAATATAAGAGTTTTCCCGCTTATAATAATAATTTAAAATCAATAAAAAAACTAGTTACTATAAAGGATCTGACATTTAAATTATATAATGCATTACTTATAATATTAATATTAGTGGTCGGTATTATCAGATATAATACAAAACAAAATTACAAAGATATAAACTCTATTAATGAAAAATATTATGCAATAAATCAAGAATATGATGGTATCATATATAAATATCCTTATATTAAAAATACTACTAGCCTAGCTGATTTATATGTAATAGAAAAATTACTAGAAGCACCGGTACCACTGCCGTTTGATTTACTTAGAAGGCTAATAATTACTTTAAATCCGGCTTTTAAATTAGAAGAAATTAAATGGGAATTAACAAATATAGATAATAGTTTGTTAGTTTCTAAGAGACAATTAATAATCAAATTAATACTTAAATATCATACTAATAATCTATCGGTAGATGAATCTCTAAAGATGTTAGATGATCATATGACAAACGTAAAAAATAAATTATCTAATTTGCAGATAGATTATGTTATATATAAGGATAAAATACTTGATATATTTGGTCAGGTAGTAATTCCTTTATCGGTTAATATAGTTGATAATAAAACGTAATATTCCATGTCATTCCTGCGTAGGCGGGAATGGCATAAACCATGCAACGGCACTAATAACCCAAGGTAAAAATAATGTTTGAAAAATATATTAGGTATTTAAAGAATCTTATATTTTTTCAATTTATTATATATTTCTTCTTTATTTCCTTAACTATTTGGATAATAAAAAATTTCCAGCAAGAATACAGTAAATCTATTCTTGATAAACAAGTTTTACAAGAAAATCTAACAGAGGAAGTTTTAAAGCTTTATTCTTTCATTAACTCTAAAGAAGAAATATTAGAATCGTACAAAAAATATGTAGATTTAAGTGTGCCAAGTAGTGTGAGTTGCTTAAATTATCAAGAACTAATTCCTAAAATAAAAAGCTTAAGCAATAAATATGATTTAGTAGAACCTATAGATGTATTTATAAATTCAGTATTTTTTAAAAATAATGTTCAGGCGATTGAAGGAGAAGGTGAATCGATTCATGTAAATAATTATAGCATAAATATAAAATATGCATGTGCAGATTTTTTGACTTTTCTAAAAATATTCTCTGAAATTTATTCTTATATGCCTCCTAATACTCTTATATCTTTTGTACGAGTACGTAATGAAGAAGTGTTAACACCTAAGAATATATATAAACTTTCAGTAAATCATGCTCCTAATCTTATTTATGCTAAATTGATATTATATATCAGAGAATTAGTCTCAAAATAAATTACCAAAATGAATAATGCAATAGTACTTAATAACGTTAATTTATTTAAAAAATATATTGTTGATAATTTTGTCAATAATCTTATGAAATCTACTTGCTCTACTATTGCAAATATGCTTGCTATAGATTATACGCTAAGGCTTAATTCTAAACCAGAAGCTGAAAAATATATTAATAAATGTATTTCTAGACTCAAAAATTATTTAGGTATGCGGGTTATTAACGATGATAATTTTTCCGTAGCATTAGAGTTATTTGCAATAATGATTACTTCTGAAGACGAAAATGAGCAAAATAAGAATAATATTTTAGAGCAATCACAAGATATAATAGCAGAAAATCTTGTAGAAGTTTGTTTTGGAGATGAAATAATAAATAGCACCGAAAAAGAAAAAATTAAAAATATATTTAAAACTCTTTTAAAAGAGAAGAATTTTGACAAAATAATAAATTATGCGGGGTCTCACAAAAAATTATTTAAGGCTTCTGTAATGTATGCAATGAAGAAATATAATAATATTGATGAAGCAACCATCTATATAAAGAAAGAATTTAATAAAATATTAGAGATGTCTTTAGTATTTACACAAAAAAGTAATATGTTTAAACAAGCAACCGGAAAAATCGCCGGTGCTGTTTGTGCTTTATTAGTCGGAGCAATCAGTGTTGCGACTGCGGGAGCGGCTTTTTCTATCATAGTTGTACCGGCATCAATTTTTGCCGTCAGATATGCACCTGAACTTGGTGAAAAAATTGGAGGATTAATTTTGAATAATGATAATGCAATAAAACTAGAACAAAGCAATATAGATAAGTTTATGAAAACATTACAAAATGATAAAGAAAGTCTTCTATCTCAAGAAAAAACAAAAAACATCAAACAAAATATTAAAGTTTCTCCTTCTAAGATCAATGCTAAATTAACTAAGAAAGTGGTTAATGAAAAACATAGATAGGGTATAGTCATTGCGAGAAGAATTACGCAGTAATTCGACGAAGCAAAAAATTCTGTAAATCATAATTTTTTTAATTATTTTTCTAGATTGCCACACCGCTACGCTTCTCGCAATGACGACTACGGTATCAACGCAAGCAAAGCTATTCGCATGAAATAAAGCTATTTTTACTTGATAAAATCAATAAAATAACTTAATGAGAAAAGTAGTAATATCCGGCATGATCGGCCATGCTTTAGAATGGTATGATTATGCCATTATATGCGCAATTTGCTTATATTATAGGGCGGCATTCTTTTTCGGATCCAGAAATGCGAGAGACTTTAACTTTTGCAGTATTTGCTGCAGGCTTTGTAGTACGATCGCTCGGCGGTATTATTTTCGGTAATATAGGTGATAGATTCGCTAGACGTACTGCTTTGGTGATGGGTATTATAGCTATGGCAATACCGACTGCCGGGATAGGGCTCTTACCAAGTTATAAAACTATTGGAATTGTCGCTCCTATTATTTTAACTATTATTAGATTCATACAAGGTTTTTCTTTAGGAGGGGAATTTAGCAGTTGTATTTCATATATTGTAGAACATGCTTCGTTCGAGCAGCGAGGACTTGCGGGGAGTAGCTCATTTGTTAGTATGTGCGGCGGTATGTTGCTTGGATTTGGTACATTAGCCGGTTTTTCTTATTTTATGCCTGCCGATATGCTATTTGAATAGGGTTGGAGGATACCTTTTATTGCCGGTTTATTTATTAGCTCCGTAGGTTTATATATTAGAAAAAACCTAGCAGAAAGTCCTATTTATAAAAAAGCTAAGGAACAGGGCGTTTAGCACGTTTTCCTTTACGAGAAACATTAACAAAATACCCAAAAGAACTAATTATCGCACTTGGTCTGTATATTACCGTAACTGCTCCTTTTTATACTTCTAAGGTTTTTATTGATAATTTTATGCAAACACTCGGTTATACTAATCAGCAAAGCGCAATTGTTAGTAGTATAATATTAATCGTAATGATGATAGTATTTCTTATATCTGCGTATGTTTCGGATAAGGTGGGGCGACGTCCTGTACTAATATGGGTGGATTATCTTGTTAATTTTATCAGTCTATCCTATTTTTGTAGCCTTAGGGTCGATGAATTTTACTTTAGCTATAATATCTCAAGTAATATTTGCTGGAGTTATTAGCATTTATATGGGGCCTATTCCAATGGTTTTAGTAGAGATATTTCCGACTAGCATAAGATTTACCGGTGTTGCACTTTCATACAACCTTGCAGTTGCTATATTTGGTGGTACTGCTCCAATGTTAGCAATGATATTAACGAAAGTTACCGGAGACAATTATGCTATTGCATATTATTTAATTGCACTTGCCGTGTTATCTTCTATAATTCTAAAATTCTATAAAGAAACCTATAAAAAGAATCTAGTAAATTAATATGAGCGAAGTTTTTGAAATACCAAACGGTGAAAGCAAGGTTTTACTCCATTGTTGTTGTGCTCCTTGTGTTGGCCCTTTAATGGAAAAAATGATCGATACCGGCATTAAGTTTATGCTTTTTTTCTATAATCCTAATATTCATCCTAAAAAAGAATATGAGCTTCGTAAAAACGAAAATATTAAATTTGCCGAGAAACATAATATAGAATTTATCGATGCAGATTATGATCCGCAAAATTGGTTTAGGCGTGCTAAAGGGATGGAGTTTGAGCCTGAGAGAGGTATACGCTGTACAATGTGTTTTGATATGCGTTTCGAGCGTACGGCTTTATATGCTTATGAGAACGGCTTTAAAGTTATAACTAGCTCGCTTGGTATTTCTAGATGGAAAGATATAAACCAAATTAATGAATCAGGAACTAAGGCGGCATCTCATTATGAAGGGGTGATCTATTGGACTTATAATTGGCGTAAAGACGGCGGTGCTAGCAGGATGTACGAAATTGCCAAAGAAGAGAACTTTTATAAACAAGAATTTTGCGGCTGTGTTTATTCTTTCCGTGATACTAACGATTGGAGAGTAGCAAACAATCGCCCTAAAATCGAGATCGGCAAGGAGTATTATTAAGACCTTAAATTAATAAAAAAATATTTTATTTTTTTGAATCTTTATATTATAATAATCTAGACAATCTAGCTATATGAGGATTTATATGAATAAATGGCAATTACACGAAGCAAAGAATAAGTTAAGTAAGATTATTGATATTGCAATGCGTGGTACCCCTCAATGTATTACAAAAAGGGGTGAAGAAGCAGTTGTAATTATTAATATAAAAGACTATAAACAACTTACTAAACAAAAACCTGATTTCAAAGAATATTTATTGAGCATACCTAAGACAGATAATTTGGATATTCAGAGAGCAAAAGGGTATGCTAGAGATTTTGAATTATGAAATATTTATTAGATACTAATGTTGTATCTGAAATTCAAAAGAAAAAATCCAATTCTCAAGTAGCAGTATGGTTTTCAATTGTTCATTCTAGCCAGTTACACTTAAGTTGTATTACTATCGGCGAAATAAGAAAGGAAATATCAAAATTAGCAAAGAAAGATAAAATAGCAAGTTTGAAATTAGAAAAATGGTTAGAAAGAATAATAATAGATTATAATGAAAGAATTCTTAATATTGACAAAGAAATATGTGAGGAGTGGGGTGAATTAATGAGTATTGATAGTACGAATGCAATCGATGCTTTAATAGCTGCACAGGCAAAACAAAGCAATATGATACTAGTTACTAGAAATATCAAACATTATAATATGTTTAATATAAAAATATTCGATCCTTTTAACTGATCAAAATTTTCTTTCCCAATAATAATATCCTATGAAAAAACTATCATTTCAGCAAATTATTCTGACATTACAAAATTATTGGCAGGATTATGGCTGTGCAATATTGCAGCCTTACGATGCCCATGTTGGAGCCGGTACGTTTCATCCTGCAACTGTGCTTCGCTGCCTTGGTACTAAACCTTGGTCTGTTGCATATGTTCAGCCATCAAGAAGACCAGGGGATAGCAGGTATGGCATGCATCCTAATAGAATGCAGCATTATTATCAGTTTCAAGTTATCTTAAAGCCGTCGCCGGATAATATTCAGGAGTTATATCTTAAAAGCTTAGAATGTTTAGGCATAGATTTAAAAATTCATGATATCAGATTTGTTGAAGATGATTGGGAGTCGCCAACCTTAGGTGCTGCCGGGCTTGGCTGGGAAGTATGGTGTAACGGTATGGAAGTATCGCAATTTACTTATATGCAGCAAATCGGCAGTATTGAATGCCGTCCCGTTGCCGGTGAAATCACTTATGGACTCGATAGGCTTGCTTTATATATTCAAGGTGTTGATGAAGTAAGAGAGCTTGATTGGAACGGGCAAGTAGGCGAAAAAGCTTTAAAATATGGTGAAGTGGATTTCGAAGCTGAACGGCAATTTTCAAAATATAATTTAGAGCTTGCCGATAGTGAAATGTTACTGCGACATTTCAAGGATAGCGAAGACCAGTGTGAGAGATTAATCAAAGCTAATTTACCTATGCCGGCTTATGATGAATGCCTTAAGGCAATTCATGCATTTAATCAACTAAATGCACTTGGAGTAATTAGCGTCACTGAGCGTGCTTCTTATGTTTTAAGAGTGCGTCATTTAGCTAGAATTTGTTGTACAAAATGGTTGGAGATGAACAAGTGAGCGAGTTATTATTAGAGCTATTTAGCGAAGAAATTCCGGCTTTTATGCAAAAAAATGCTGAAGAGGGTTATTTAAATATATTCACGAAAATTTTTGAAGAAAACGAAATATTTGCAAAAGTACAAGTATTCGTGGGACCTCGCAGGATAACGCTGCATGCTACCCATTTGCCAAAGATAACTTTGCCAAAAGAGGAAGAAATTAAAGGACCAAGCATAGAAGCTCCAGAAGCTGCTATTAACGGCTTTTGTAAAGCTCATAATGTTAGTAAATTAGAGCTTTCTACTAAGTTAATTAGTAATCAGCTATATTATTTCTTTGTCAAAAAAACAAAAGAAAGAGAAATAAAAGAGATTTTGCCGGAGATTATTATAGAGGCTATTAATAAATATAGCTGGGCAAAATCGATGTTTTGGGGTGATTACAAAATAAAATGGATTAGACCTCTGCGAAATATTTTATGCATATTTGACGGCGAAATATTACCGATGCAATTTGGGCATTTAACCGCTAATAATATTACGTATGGGCATCGTCTTACTGATAATAAAAAATTAGAAGTAACAGATTTTGAAGATTATAGAAATAAGCTTTTAGAAAATCATGTTATTTTAGAAAGAGCAAAGAGAGAGGTAATAATTGAAACCGGTTTACTAGAACTAGCAAATTCTCATGATTTAATTATAAAAGAAGATAATCGTTTAGTAGAAGAAGTAGCAGGGCTTAGCGAATTTCCTGTTGTACTGCTTGGAAAAATCCCGCAAAAATTTTTAGAGTTACCTAAAGAAGTACTTATTTCTTCAATGCGTACGCATCAGAAATATTTTTGTTTATTTGATAAAACAGGAAATTTCACACCGTATTTTCTCTTTGTCAGTAATGGCAGATTTACAAATGCTAAACTAGTTATTCAAGGTAACGAGAAAGTTCTATCAGCACGTCTTTCGGATGCTTTATATTTTTGTAAGCAGGATATAGCTAAAACTTTAGAATCAAGATTAGGCCAATTAGAAGCTGTAACATTTCATGCAAAGCTTGGTAATTTAAGAGAAAAAATTGAACGCATAACCGATATTTGTAATTATATAGCTCCAAATAATAAGGATTTGATTACATCAGCTAGACTTTGTAAAAGTGATCTTGTTTCTGAGATGGTCGGGGAATTTCCTGATTTACAGGGGATTATGGGTTATTATTATGCAAAACATGAAGGGCTAAATGCAGAAATAGCCGCTGCAATTAGAGACCATTATAAACCGCAAGGTTTGAGCGACAATGTACCAAGCGGAAATGCGGCTTTACTTGCTTTAGCTGATAAGCTAGATAGTTTAGTAGGTTTGATGATAGCAGGAGAAGCACCAACAGGCTCAGGTGATCCATATGCCTTAAGACGTCAAGCTCTTGGTATAATAAGAATAATACTTGAAAATAAATTAGAGCTAAATTTTAATGATTTAATTAGTTTTTCTATAAACTTATATAAAGATTCATCTGATGAAAATAAGAATTTAATAATATCTTTTTTTGAAGAAAGAGCAAAATTTTACTTTAAAAATGACTATGATATTGCGTTAATTAATGCAGTTCTTGATTTAAATTTAGTAGATACAAACTTTAAGCTTGATGCGTTAAAAGAATTTTTAATAGAAGACGCAGGCAAGCAATTATTAAATGCTTACAAACGAGCTAGCAATATAATTGGTGATCAGAAAGTTACCGGCTTAGTTGATGCGAGTCTCTTTAGTACACAACCTGAAAAAGAATTATTTGAAGTAATCCAAAAAGTTTCTCCGCAAATTATAGATAGTATAGCTGATAAAGATTATAAGAAAGCCTTAAATTTATTATCGTCTCTATTAACTCCCATTACTAGCTTTTTTGACAATGTACTCGTTAATGACTCTGATCCAAAGATCGCTCAAAATCGTTTGTCGTTATTACAGAATATTTGCGAATTATTTGATAAAGTAGCTAAGTTTAACCGCTTATGATAAACAAAGCGGTTCAATTTATAAAATCAGGTAAAGTAGTTATTTTCCCGACTGAAACAGTCTATGGGATTGGTGCGGATGCCACAAATAATGAGGCGTGTTTAAAGATTTTTCAGTTCAAAGGGCGCCCTGCTATCAATCCGCTTATCGTGCATGTCTCATCCATAGAGCAAGCAAAGGAAATAGGGGAGTTTAAGGATTTAGCCACAAAAATAGCAGAAAAATTTTGGCCTGGACCATTATCTATAGTTGTCCCTTTAAAAGAGAATGCAAATATTGCCCCTAGCGTAACAGCAGGACTAAATACCATAGCACTTCGGATACCGTCTTATCCTGTAGCGTTAGAGCTTATCAGACAATCAGGCATACCTATAGCTGCCCCAAGTGCTAACCCTGCAAACTATATTAGTCCAACTAACGTTGAGCATGTCACAAAACATTTTAAGGATAATCAGGAAATTTTTATTTTAGCACCTGAAATCTATCAATCTAAATATGGGCTAGAGTCAACGATAATCGATACAACAACTGTTACTCCTACTATTCTTAGAGAAGGGTTTATAACTGCTGAAATTTTAGGAGAAATACTAGGGATAGAAGTTTTAAAAGCATCAGAGACAAGTACTATAAAAGCTCCGGGAATGCTCGCAAAACACTATTCACCAAAAGTATCGGTTAGGCTAAATGCTATAAATTTAGAGGATAAAGAAATCGGATTAAATTTTGGCAATAGCAATCTTACAGGAAGATTCTCATTAAACTTAAGTGTAAAAGGTGACTTTATAGAAGCCGCTGCAAATCTTTATGCTTATTTAAGAATACTTGACGATTATGCTGCATCTCATGATGTAAGAGGTATAGCAGTTAGCCCTATACCTGAAGTGAATATAGGGGCTGCAATTAATGATCGCCTAAAACGTGCTGCAAAATCATAAATTTCGGCATTCTATTCGCCTTAATAGCTTTTTGATGATATTTGGTAATTACATAGTTATCGTGCGGTTTTAAATAATCATTTTTATTTATAATTTCAAAATTACCGTTCTGCTGTATTAACTCTATTGCTTCATAAAAATAATTTTCGATATCGGAAGCAAATACTAAATTACCATTGTCTTTTAGCTTATCTTGTAAAATCTTAAGTCGTTCTTTATTGAAAATACGTTTCTTTTTTTGCTTATTTTTTATCCATGGATCGGGAAATAAAATATAAATTCCATCAAGGCTATTACTTGGTATCTCATTTGATATTAAATCCAAATTATTAGGGAATAATAAAAAATTCGTGATATTTTGTTCGCCTGCAAGCTTTAAAACATTTGCAACTCCGTTTAAATATACCTCTACCCCAATAAAAAGTGCATTAGGATTCATTTTAGCTTGATTAATGAAATGCTCACCCATACCAAAGCCTATCTCAAGAAACACTTTACGTTTTTCATTTATAAGCTTTTCTTTAGAAAATAAATATTTTGGTAGTTCGTTATCTAATAAATTCTGTTGCACTCCTGATAAGCTTTTACCGATACGTCTTGCATATGACCGATTGAGATTAATAGGAGAAAATAATATTACCCTACTGTGGCCTTGTAGATCCTTATAAACGCTTTCAATATTATAACCATGATCTAAGAAAATTTGGGTTACCGCTTCTTCCTGTTTAAACCCTATTTCTAATATAATCTTACCGTTTGGTTTTAAGAATTGTTTGGCATTTTCGGCGATGAGAAAGTAAGCTTGCAGTCCGTCTTTTTCAGCAAATAAAGCAATAGACGGTTCATAATTGATTGTTTCAATTGCCATCTCTGATTTTTCGCTGTGAGCTATATATGGCGGGTTGCTAACGATAAAATCAAATTTCTGAGTTTCAATATTCTCAAACCAATTACTGTGAATAATCTGAATGCGATCCGTTACCTCATATTTTGCCGCATTACTTTTGATAATTTCTATAGCATCAAGACTTATATCGGTCGCAATTACATTAGCATTCGGTAACTCACATAATAGACTGATAGCAATGCAGCCGCTACCTGTGCCAAGTTCTAGGATATTTAAGAATTTGTCATTGCAGTTTTCGCTTATGTCATCCCCGCGAAAGCGAGAATCCAGTTGCTTTTTTTCTGGATTCTCGCTTTCGCGGGGATGACATTGAAATACAACATCCACTAAAACTTCGGTATCGCTTCTTGGAATTAATACATGTTTATTAACAATAAATTCACGTGAGTAAAATTCTTTAACACCTGTAATATATACTATCGGTTCATGCTTTAATCTTCTCTCTAACAGTTTTTCAAAAGCTTCTATCTCGGCTTCATTTAACTGCTCATCAAGGTTAATAAGTAAATACTCAATAGGTTTATTTATAACATGCTGTAGTAAAATTCGTGCTTCTAATTGCGGCGAACTGATACCTATTTTATTTAATTTATCTGTAGCGTTACTAAGAATTTGCTTTATAGAACATTGCATGGAAAGTTTTATTTTCTGCCAAAATTTTTCATTTCTAAAATCTCATCTACACTACCTAGCGGTGCTCGTTTTTTAAGTTCAGTAAATTCACGAAATATATTATTACCAAATTTATTCTTATAATATTCGGGTTCTAGAGTTATAATATCTATTTTAAGATAATTTTTGGTTTTAGGTATTTTAATTATTTTCATAAACCGTTTTATGTTATTATATCACCAATTATTTCTGAATAATATTCATGTTCTATATAGCTATTTTTAAAGCTAAGATTTGCTAATGTTTCTAAATCACAAGTGATTAAAGGTTTTTGTTCGTGTTGATTTTTTAATAAATAAGAACTAGTGTACAACAAAACCAAGCGAACTCTACTTTTATTTGGCCAGCAGTTAGTTTATTTAGTACTTTACCATTTTTCCCATACAAAATAAAGTCAGAAAAAGCACCATATCCTGCTTCGGTAAATTTTATGGGAGCTTTTTTCTCACCTAAAATTTCTTGTTGATTTTTTAAAATATATTCTAAATAAGCTTTAAAATAATGCTTATACTCTTGTCCCTCATATCGTGTACACTTAGTATTTTGATATTTAGATTTTAATTCCTCTAAAGATTCTTGCGGTATTTTTGTGTCTTGATGTCCTATATATATTTTATCTAAAATTTTTTCTCATATTCTTTAATAATATGAGTCATATTTTTTGTTGGAACAGTAATCATATATTCTTTTTTGTTAGGATAAATAATCTCTACACATTTAGCAATAAAACTATAAAGTTTAAGCGAAAGACTTGAATGTTTTTTAGTATTATTTATAGTCATATATTGGAGCTTTTGTTATTCCTATATGTGAAATAAAATTTGCGTTTTGAGAAGTTATCATAGTTATAATCATTTCTACCGATGCTATATCAATACTACTTTTCTGTTCCCATGCTTTATTATAGGTAAAAACTACATATACATCTGTTAAATTTTGGTCATGATATTCTATGCTAGAGTCAAAAGCATCTAGTCCCATAAAAGCTTTTCTATATTCTTTTTTCCCGGACTGGTTTATAAACTCCCCCTGTTTCTTTAAGAAATTTTGCCAAGTAGTTACATTTACTCCATTAACTTTTACCATATAAAAATGTAAATCATCTTCTACTTCATAATGATAAATTTCTGATTTGTGTTTTATATAGCTTTGTAAAAAGATGTTGTAAATTAGAATATTTTTCATCTATTTTACTGAAATCAAATTCAGAGAAAATCCGCAGAGCTTATATTGCATGTCTATATTATCAGGTGTTTTTGCTTCTTTGCATGCGACTTTTATAAATTTATTTAATTGTTCTTCTTGCTCATTAAAATCATTTTTTAAATTCTTCTAAAAATTTTTTTAATAAAATTTCTTTCCTATAATTTGCATCATCAATATACGTATTATTATTAATATCTATACCTGTTTTTAATCTTAGAGAAAGAATTTCATTGACGAATTCAGAAATTTTAATTTCATGTTCTGTACTATATTGGGAAGAGCTAGCAATTTTTATAGATTGCGGTTCAAAAGATAAATTATTACCTAATTTTAAAATAAAATCTTTTACTTCTGGCCAATCTCTATAATTTGATGTATCTAAGGAAATAATTTTGTCTGTGGCGGTACTTAAATCTTGCAGAAAAGTAAAAATCTCTTCTAAGATCACTTTTTGTTTTCTAAGGTTTAAAATACCCTCTTCCATAGAATATAAGGCTTCTTCTTATTTAGCATTAGATTTTTTCATTTTATAAATCTTTTAAATATTAATCCTTAACCTTAATATTATATTAAAAAATTGATATTTTGTCAATTATAAACTAATTATCTTTTCCATATCCCTTGGCAACTCACAAGAAAATTCCATAATCTCATTACTAGTCGGATGAGTAAAACTTAAATACCAAGAATGCAGGGCTTGACGTTTAAAATCAATTAATTTTGCTTTTAGTTCAGGGGGAGAATGAGCAATTTTTCGGTCGTTATTGCCGTAAGTTTGGTCACCGACTACCGAATGCTTTAAATGGCTTAGCTGTACTCTAATTTGGTGAGTTCTACCTGTACTAAGCTTGCACTCCACCATACTAATACTACCTTTATAAAATAATTCTAGAGTCTTATAATGTGTAACGGCTTCTTTGCCGCCATATTTTAATATGGTCATTTTTTGGCGATCGCTTCGGCTGCGACCTATATTATTCTTAATGACTCCTTCTAGCGGATTTATTACTCCCCACACTAACACTTTATATTTCCGTATTACCTGCCTTTGTTCTATCTGATTTGCAAGTAGCATATGTGCTTTATTATTTTTAGCCACTACCATCAAGCCCGTAGTGTCTTTATCTAAACGATGTACTATCCCGGGTCTTTCTGATGAGCCGATATCCGATAAGTTTTTTGTATGATGTAATAAAGCATTAACAAGCGTATCGTCATGATGCCCTGCTCCCGGGTGTACCGTCATACCTGCAGCTTTGTTAATTACTATCAAATCATCGTCTTCATATATTATATCAAGTGCTACATTTGCTGCTGCAATTTTTAGCTCTTCAGGTTCTTTAAAAGAAAATAATATAATATTATTCTCCTTGACCAAAACATCAGGATCAGAAATAATTACATCATTAACTAGTACTTGCGAATCTTTAATAGCTTTTTGGATTTGATTCCTTGAAACATTTTCAAGAAGCGATGATAGAGCTTTATCAAGCCTTATGCCACTTAGTTCGTGTGGTACGGAATATTTTAACATATTTTAATTTTAAGATAATGAATAATACGCTTAAATGGTTAAGTGCAATCGGTGTTGAATATTATTGCCATGAACATCCAACGCAATTAAAGGTACGTAATAATACTGAACTAACTGAAAAGCTACAAGTAAAACTTATGTCTACAAAAGAAACTGCATTCAATATGAATGATAAAGTTCATGATAATATAACCCTAGCAAGATCTCTTGCCGATAAAGCTAATAATATCGAAGAACTAAAAGAATCTCTACTAAATTTTAATGGTTGTGAACTTAAGAAATTTGCTACTAATACGGTTTTCGGTGACGGTAATTTGGAAGCTAAAATTATGTTAATAGGCGAAGCCCCGGGAAGTACTGAAGATTTGAAAGGAATACCTTTTTACGGCGAAAGTGGCAATTTACTTGATAATATGCTACACGCTATCGGAATTTCACGAAAAAATAACGCTTATATTACTAATACGGTATTTTGGCGTCCTCCTGCTAATAGACAGCCGACGTTCGAAGAAGTCGATATTTGTAGACCTTTTGTCGAGAAGCATATCGCTCTTATTAACCCGAAGCTAATTATTCTAGTCGGTAGCACGGCTGCAACTAGCTTACTTGGAAAAAATTCTGGTATTACTAAAATTAGACAAGAATATTATTTTTATACCAATAAATATCTATCCGCTCCTATTCAAACTACGGCAATCTTCCACCCTGCCTATTTACTCCGCCAACCTATGCAAAAACGCACCTCTTGGTATGATTTACTCAAGATTAAGGAGTATTTAGTCAATAATAGACTTCTTGCATAACTTGTACATTAATCTAGTACTCACAGCTTCACGTACTTTTCAAAATAATTTTCTACTGGACAATTAGTCGTATATATGCGACAGTGTAATCATCTCTAGTTAAGCTTAATATGCAAAACACTAAACAAATACAATTTTTATAATAGATATTCTGCTATTAAATGCAGGTAATAAAGATACTCAAGGCAAAGATATTAAAAAAGCCTTAGAAATAATAGAAGAAGTTTATAAACGAAATTGAGGGTATTATATGGAAAGTTTACAGATTATTTAAAAGAAAAATTACAAAATGAGGAAATATTAGTAGGGTATATTAATGAAGCGTTAGAGCAATATTTCGCGGATCATAATAATGAGCTATAATGGCTACTTTAAAAGAAGCCATTTATAGCAAGAGGAGGTATAGAAAAATCTCTAAAGAAGCTCATATAAATAGACAACATATATTATAGAATGTTATCAGTAATCCAAGTGTCGACAATATAGGATCTTTATTAAACGCTTTAGGCTTGCAGTTGCAAGTAGAAGCATGTGCGTTTTAAATTTTCATTAACCTTGCAAGTTGAGCAAGATATCAAAGAAAATTTTTAAATCCTAATAAATCATAATTCATTTCTAATTTCATTAAATTATGGTTATACTTACTGATGTATAAAAATATAAGGTATATCCATATGACCAATGAAAATAATAATGATTCAGAATTTGCTGAATTAAAAATCAGAGGAAAAATATTTAAATTACCTATACTTAAAGCAAGTATCGGTGAGGATGTAATCGATATAAGTAGGGTATCTGCGGAAGCCGATTGCTTTACTTACGACCCGGGTTTTATGTCTACTGCTTCTTGTCAGTCTACTATCACCTATATAGACGGTGATAAAGGAATCTTGCGGCATCGAGGATATGATATTAAAGACTTAGCTGAGAAAAGTGATTTTTTAGAAGTGGCATATTTACTGATTTATGGGGAACTACCAAATGGCGAGCAGTATAATAATTTCACTAAACAGGTTGCTCATCATTCATTAGTGAATGAAAGATTACACTATTTATTTCAAACCTTTTGTAGCTCTTCTCATCCTATGGCTATTATGCTTGCGGCTGTCGGTTCTCTTTCGGCATTTTATCCTGATTTATTGAATTTTAAGGAAGCAGATTACGAACTTACCGCTATTAGAATGATTGCTAAGATACCTACCATCGCCGCAATGTCTTATAAATATTCTATAGGACAACCGTTTATTTATCCTGATAATTCGTTAGATTTTACCGAAAATTTTCTGCATATGATGTTTGCAACGCCTTGTACGAAATATAAAGTAAATCCAATAATAAAAAATGCTCTTAATAAGATATTTATCCTACATGCCGATCATGAGCAGAATGCTTCTACTTCAACAGTCCGAATTGCCGGCTCATCCGGAGCTAACCCTTTTGCTTGTATTAGCACGGGTATTGCCTCACTTTGGGGACCTGCTCACGGCGGGGCTAATGAAGTGGTAATAAATATGCTTAAAGAAATCGGTAGTTCTGAGTATATTCCTAAATATATAGCTAAAGCTAAGGATAAAAATGATCCATTTAGGTTAATGGGTTTTGGTCATCGTGTATATAAAAACTATGACCCGCGTGCCGCAGTACTTAAAGAAACGTGCAAAGAAGTATTAAAGGAACTCGGGCAGCTAGACAACAATCCGCTCTTACAAATAGCAATAGAACTTGAAGCTATCGCTCTTAAAGATGAATATTTTATTGAGAGAAAATTATATCCAAATGTTGATTTTTATTCGGGTATTATCTATAAAGCTATGGGTATACCGTCGCAAATGTTCACGGTACTTTTTGCAATAGCAAGAACCGTAGGCTGGATGGCACAATGGAAAGAAATGCACGAAGACCCTGAACAAAAAATCAGTAGACCTAGACAGCGTTACACCGGTTATGTGCATAGAGAGTATAAGGGTATTCGGGAGAGGTAAACATTGTCGTCATTGCGAGCGACTGTAAGGAGCCTAGCAATCTCAAGAGATTTGATGAGATTGCCACGTCGCTTCGCTCCTTCGCAATGACGTTGAAAATATAAATCATATGCATTTTATTGATGAAGTTAAAATATATATAAAAGGTGGAAACGGTGGCAATGGTTGCGTTAGTTTCCATCGTGAGAAATTTATTGACAGAGGTGGACCGGACGGTGGTGATGGTGGACGTGGCGGTAGTGTTATTTTCAGGAGTAATCACCATCTTAATACGCTAGTAAATTATCGATATAAACAGCATTTTACCGCAGAAAACGGTGAAAACGGTAAAGATTCAAATAGAAGCGGTAAATCAGGAAAATCATTAGTTCTTGATGTCCCGATCGGTACTCAAATCTTTTCCAAGGACGGCAATATATTATTGCATGATTTCACTGTGGATGATCAAAGCTTTGAAATAATTAAAGGAGGAAGTGGCGGTCTTGGTAACAGCCATTTCAAATCGTCGGTTAATCAAGTTCCAAGAAAGCGTACGGAAGGAGAAATTGCCGAAGAAATGTGGATTCATTTAAGTTTAAAACTTCTCTCTGATGTTGGGCTTGTGGGGCTTCCAAATGCCGGTAAATCTACTTTTTTATCCGTTGTAACGGCAGCCAAGCCTAAAATTGCCGATTATCCCTTTACTACTTTAGTGCCGAATCTTGGAGTGGTATATGTTGATGACGAAGAGTTTGTCATAGCCGATATTCCTGGCTTAATTGAGGGGGCTCATCAAGATCACGGACTTGGCGATAAATTCTTAAAGCATATAGAAAGATGTAATGTATTAATACATTTAATAGATGGCTCTAGTAATGATGTAGTTGCAGATTATAATACGGTACGTCTTGAGCTTGAATTATATTCCGATTATCTAAAAAATAAAATCGAAATCATATGTCTTAATAAATGTGATGTTCTCACAGATGAGGAAATACAGGAGAAAATAAATAAGTTGCAGAAAGTTACTAATAAAGAAGTTTTTCCTATCTCTACCTACACTAATGCTGGAGTAAATAAAATAGTTAAACTTGCTTTAGAGACTATAAAAAATCAGGAGTAATACTACTAGGTATTGCCTGCGTGGATACTGAGGATTGCCATTGCGAGGATTCTTGAGATTGCCACGCTCACTAACGTTCGCTCGCAATGACGACTTGATACCCACGCAATAATATCCCCCCGCAATGACAATTAATAAACTTTAAATTAAAGTAATACGTTGCTCTTCTGCTTCTAGATATTTCTCTAGCTCTTCCTTAGTATATTTCTTTTCTTTAAGCTTTATTTCGTGATTAAATATATATTGTACAGCTTTATCTTCTAAGGCAGGACCTTTAAGTCCTTCAATTGCTCTAGGATTATTTTTATAAAAATCAAATATCATATTTTCCTGCCCAGGAAAATTACGTGCTTGTTGCATAATAACTTTTCTTAAATCATCAGGCTCTAATTGCAAATTTTTAGATTTTGCATATTCAGCAAGTAATAAGCCTATTCGCACACGGCGTAGGGCTAATTTATTATAATATGCTGTTATTTCTTTAGAGGATTTATCTTTCAATAATGATTCATCTTGTTCATTTTTATCGGTTCCGGACTTTAGAATATTTTTTTCTTGCTCTAATAAAGATTCCGGTACATCAAAATCTAACAATTTTTCTAACTTATCAAATAAGTTCATTTTCATTATAGTATTAATAGCTTCTTCCGACTCATTTTCTATTTGTTTAGTAAAATGTGTACGCAATTCTTCAAGGCTATTACTTTGGAATTTTTTAGCAAATTCGTCATCGATAACGGTAGGTTCTGCAGTATGTACTGCTTTAATTTGTACTACAAAACGAGCATCCTTACCTGCTAAATCTTTAGCATGGTAATTTTCAGGAAAAGTAACATTAACATCTACTTCACTACCTGTTTTAGAACCTATTAATTGTTTCTCAAAATCGGGAATAAGTGTATTACTACCTATTATTACCTTAAAATCATTTAATTTACCGTCCTCAAAAGCTTTCTCCTTGATGTACCCGATTGCATCAATAGTAACCTGATCTCCGGTTTTTATTTTTGCTTTACTTTCTTTAGTATAGTTTTTTGTTAATGCGGCAAGTTTTTCTAGTTGTTCTTCAACATCTTTAGAGTTTACTTCTAATTTTGGACGATCTAGTGAGATTTTTTTTAAATCCGGAATAGTAATTTTAGGTAATAGCTCTATTTTTACGGTAAATTCTAAAGCTTTATCGGATTCGTTTTGTAATTCTTCAATTTTGGGTCTACCGATTATATTTAGATTATGCTCTTTAATAACGCGATTTACTGAATGGTTAATTCTTCTTTCTATTATATCATTCCTGACGGAAGTACCGTATTTTTTCTTAACAATTGAAACCGGTACTTTACCGGCTCTAAAGCCTGCTATTTTAACTTTTTTGGTTAAATCAAGTAATTCTTTTTGAATATCGTCATCTATCTCACTTAAAGGAGTAGAAATTCTTGCATGAAAATCTAGTCCTTCGTTTTTTAATACGGTAATTCCCATTTTAATAATCCATTAATTCTGTATATAGTTTGCTAATCAAAATAAACTAAAGAACTGAAATGTGCAATAGTTTTTGTAAAATCCCATTAGGATTAGGCATTGCTAACTGTGAGTTTTGCAGAACTCACCTTTGCTGGCATATAGTCGTCTATTTTTGCAATCACTAATTATTTCGCGTTAGCACTTAACAGCAATTGAGCCATTTCCATAGCAGTAAGCTCCTGCTTCTTATAATTTTCAAGGGCTTTAATAATTTGGATATATCAAATATCTTATCGGTATTATTAACATAACAATATTTAGTCAAAAGCCCTTTTTTTATTATTTTAATGTTCGGTTCTATTTTTGGTATGGTTGTAGGTAATAGCGTCTTCATTTCATTTTTATACAAAAATCGCTATTTCTTTTGTGTTACTCATCTTGTTAACGCTCATTAATAGCTTATCGTTACTTGTTTGCGCTTTTCGAGCAGCCTCTTGAGAGTACGTTTCAACTATCCATACGGCTATTTGGGAAGCAGTAAATTCTTTTCCGGCATTAATCTTAAGAAACTTAATAATTGCGATTGCGGATTTAAGATCAAATATCTCATAGCATTTATTATTATGATTAATTATGTTATTAATATTCGGTAATTATATTAAGTTAAAATTCATATTACTTTATTTTTTAAAAAGAATTTAAAGGGTTATATCTTACTTTTTTTAGAGTATATTTCAATAAACTAGATGATTTAGGAGCAAAAGCAAGTAAATAAATTGGGTATAAGATTTGTGGCATTGTTAACCAAAGATAGATATCATCATGAGCTAAACAACTGAAAGCATTGTTGCGTGGAGGCCAAATCGTCATTGCGAGGCGTGAAGCTACGTGGCAATCCAAAAAAATAATTAAAAAAATTCTGATTTACAGAATTTTTTACTGGATTGGTTCGTCGAATTACTAAGTAATTCTTCTCGCAATGGCGTTAAGCAATAAGATTTAAGCGTACTTCTTCGTTAAGTTCTTTAGCAGAAGATAATTCTATATCAAGTTCGGCAAATATCTGCACTAAAGCTACAGATAAATCATTGATCATTTTGTCGGTATGAGCAGGGGTTGGGATGATTCGGAGGCGTTCCGTACCTCTCGGTACGGTTGGAAAATTGATATGTTGAACGTAAATACCGTATTCATTAAGGAGCATATTTGAGACTTTCGCCGCTTTAATCGGATCACCAATAATTATCGGCACTATATGACTTTCATTTTTCAAATAAGGTATATTAAAACGTTCAAAAGAATTTTTAAGTTTTGTAACTACTTCTTGATGTTTTATTCGTTCTTTATTCGATTCTTTAAGATGTCTAATACTATGCGTTGCAGCGGTAGAAATTACCGGCGGCAATGAAGTAGTGAAAATAAACCCTGGAGCGGTTAGTCTTATAGCGTCGACTAAATTATGGTTGCTAGTGATATAACCGCCGATAGTACCATATGCTTTGGCAAGGGTCCCTTGAATAATATCGATTTGATCACTACAATTAAGAAGCTCGGCAATACCGCTACCCTGTTTACCGTATAAACCGACCGTATGAACTTCATCGATAAAGGTTAAAGCATTATATTTTTTGGCTAAGTTGATTATATCTTTAATAGGTGAGAAAAAACCGTCCATAGAGTAAGCTGATTCAAAAACAATAATTTTCGGTCTATTAATATCGACTGATTGTAAAAGCTCTTCTAGATGCTTAATGTCTAAATGTCTATATATATATTTCTCGGCTCTTGAACTTGTAATCCCTGCAATTATTGATGCATGATTTAGCTCATCGGAGAAAAATACTATATCCGGCATGATTTTAGCAAGACTTGCAAGTGTTGTATCATTTGCAACAAAACCGGATGTAAAAACTAAGGCTGCTTGCTTTTTGTGTAAATTTGCAAGTTCTTTTTCAAGCTCAAGAATGGCTATATTATTACCACCGATATTGCGAGTTCCGCCTGATCCAACACCGTATTTTAGCAAGGCATCTATAGAAGCTTGCATTACTTTTGCATGTTTACTCATACCCAAATAGTCATTAATGCACCACATAACTATTTGTTTATTAGCGTGTTCTGCAAAAGGAAAATTATCGGCTTGTCTTTTTAAGGCCTTAAATTCTCGATATCTTCCTTCGCTTTTGATCTTATCTATATGTTTGCTAAATATAGTATTGTAATAAGACATTTTCTCGATGTCATTCCCGCGTAGGCGGGAATCCATTTTATTAATTATAAAATTCTATAATCAGATATTTTGAATGTTCTTTCTGGATTCCCGCCTACGCGGGAATGACATCGAACAGAACAATACTTCCAAACTCACGTTTGCAACTATTCTACATTAAAATTAAAAAAGTTTAAAGTTATAATATGGCTTTTTGTACAATATCGTTTAATCTCTTTGAAAATGCACCTGTATCAGCAACCGGTTCACCCTCTAAAATACAGGCTTGATCAAATATTAGATTAACCAATTCTTCATTATTTTTATTATTTGCTTTTAAGTCGTTAAAGATTTTCTCTATGATTTTATTTTTAGGGTTTAACTCTAGATTTTTAGCTGAGGCATTAGCTATTTGTTTCTGCTCAATCAAAAATCTTTCCATACGAATATCCATAGCAGCGTCGCTAACGGCAAGACAAGCAGGACTTGAAGTAAGTTTTTTAGAGATCTTAACTTCTTTTACCAACTCCCCTAGTGTCTCTTTAAAATAATCTGTTAGCAATTTATATTCATCATCGGATTTTTTACTATCTGTATTTTTCTCCTCAGATTGTGAAGTAGTTTGCTCTACATCGATATCGCTTCTTGTCGCTGATTTAATAGCACGTTCTTTATATTTGCTATTAACATTTACCCAAAAATCATCCACTGTATCGGTAAAAAGTAATACATCGATTTTTTTACTTAACAACCCTTCGATTTGTGGGCTTGAAAGTAATTTATCGGGGTTATCACCGCTTAAATAATATATAGTACTCTGCCCTTCTTTAAAATTCGCTATATATTCGTCAAGGCTGATCATTTTATTATGCAAGGCACTTCTGAATATGCATACCTCTAATAATTTTTCATGATCGGTAGTAGCCTCACATAAACCCTCTTTTAAAGCACCGCCGAAATTAGCCCAAAACTTATTATATTCTTCAGGTGATTCCTCTTTCTTTTTTCTAAGCTCGCCAAGCACTCTTTTTGTAATAGCATTTTTGATTTTTTCAAGCACGCTATTATGCTGTAGTGATTCACGGCTAATATTTAGTGGTAAATCTTCTGAATCAACCACGCCTCGTAAAAACCTTAAATATGATGGGATTAAATCTATGTTCTCATCAGATATAAATACTCTTTTTATATATAATTTTACTCGCCTTTTGCGATCAGGGTGGAATAAATCAAATGTTTTGCTTGATGGAATGAAAAGTAGGTTAGTAAATTCTATAGCTCCCTCGTTTTTATTATGCATAGTTATCCAAGGGTCATCAACGGCATAAGATAGGCTTTTGTAGAATTCTTTATATTGTTCTTCCGTAATTTCCGATTTCGGTCTTGTCCATAATGCAGAAGCTGAATTAAGCTGGATTTCATTATTACCAGCTTCATCAAAGAAATATATCGGTACTGCTATGTGATCGGAATAGCTTTTAACGATGTGTTTTAATCTAAAATGATCAAGGAATGTATCTTCTTCCTTTTTGATATGTAAAACGATTTCCGTGCCTCTTGTGAACTCTTTATCTGAATCTGAGACAGTATATTCACCAAGTCCATCTGATTCCCAAGTATAAACTTTATCTTCCCCAGCTTTTCTTGAGGTTACAGTCACTTTATCGGCTACCATAAAGCTTGAATAAAATCCAACACCAAATTGACCGATTAGCATATTGTCTTTTTTAGAATCACCGGATAGGCTTTTGAGAAAATTTGCCGTACCCGATCTTGCAATAGTACCGAGATTTTCAATTAAATCGTCTTTATTCATGCCGATGCCGTTATCACGGATAATGATTTGTCCGTTATCTTTATCGACTTTAACCGTAATTTTAAAATTGCTATCGCCAGCTACTAATTTACTATTACTTTGAGATAAATAACGTAATTTATCACAAGCATCCGAAGCATTGGAAATTAACTCCCTCATAAAAATCTCTTTATTACTATAAAGAGAGTGAATCATTAAATTTAAAATCTTGCCAACCTCGGCATCAAATTTCTTTTTTTCTTGTGTCATAATTATTCCAGTTAATAAATTATTTTTTCGTCATATGACTGCTTATGTCATTCCTGCGGAAGCAGGAATCTAGAAAATAATAAATATAAACTGGATTCCCGCCTATGCGGGAATGACATTGGAAGTCTAGCAACAACTGTACCTTATTTAATATAGGAATTAATAATCAAATTTAAATAGTCTTCATTAATATTTTTTATCAATATCGTTTTTAAGCTATGAGTATGACCTTTAATAATTTCGATATTACTACGTGATAATTTCCATTCTTTTGCTAAATAATTTATGATTTCTTCATTCGCTTTACCTTGTGCCGGTATTGCTTTTATAGATAATTTTAGATATGGGATATTATTAATAATTACAAAATTGCTAATTAGATTTTGTTTAGAATTAGTCTTTACTTTAAAACTAAGTAAAGCCTGATGTGAAGAAGAATTGTAATTGTAGAATTTATCCATGAATATTTTTTATCATATTTGCTTATTATTTTTAATAAAAAAAAGAATCCTTGAAAAACTTTGCTTAAACTGATATAACGTTTACCATAAATGTTTAGCACCCTTAGCTCAGCTGGATAGAGCAACAGATTTCTAATCTGTGGGTCAGAGGTTCGAATCCTTTAGGGTGCGCCATTCTTCATTTTTCGGTATTTTTACAAAACGTATCAAACCGCAGATGCAGCATAAAATGAAGCTTTTGACCGTTTAACTGAATATTAATTGTCTTTCACCAAGTCTCTAAACTAAGCAGCTTTGCTCTTTCTTCTAAATAGTAAATTTATCACCTTATAAAACGAAATATTAATAATTTAATTAAAAATATTTCTCAAGTTTATTAATTAAAGCTTTAATTTCTTTTGTGTTAACTAATATTTAATAATCATGATATCACAAGTATAGCTCCATATGTAAACATAAATATGAAAATTTGCTTAATGGAGCTAATAATGGATTAAAAGAAGAAATGATTATTAATATCCTCAAAGAACTATCATCAGACCATTCTGGTGTAATACTTAATTTAAAACCGAGTAATAACGAAAAAGAGTTTAAAGAAAAATTAGAAAAGATTATTAATACTTATGAAAAAGGGAAGGAAAATCCTGAAATCAAAAAAGAATTAGAAAATCTAGATATATGGTGCAAAGAAACAGCTAAAAAAGATAATTCGCATGTTTTTAAAAATATTGGACAAGTTATAAAACATAGTTTTAAAGCTTTGGCTAATATAGGAAATAGAGAAGTTTTCAAAAAAGAACAGAAAGAAGTAGGTATTTATATGGATGCTATAACACATGCTAATAAAAATACTAAGCAAACACTAGAACGCATAAAGGCCTACTATTAACAAACATAAATCTCCCCTTCCTCATTCTATTACTACTCCCAAAGAATATATCACAAAAAAGCAAGCGAAGATCTGTAGAAAGATAAATAAAATAATTACTCGAAGCTGGTAAATGTGTCGATAATCGTCCACTAGGGTGTGCCATTAACCGAAAACCAACAAGCCGCCTTAATCTCATTTATTTTCAACTGCGGGGCTGGAGCATTTCAAGCATCAACATTGCGGTAAAAGCTAAACGGAGGTGAATATGCAAACGCTGCTAACGAGTTACTGTGATGGATGCGTGCTAAAGGCGGTCTTAAGCTGCAAGGTTTAGTGAAACGTCGGCAATATTATAGATTATAATTATTACTAATTATTAAACTTCTAATTATTTCTTTTAATTTTCTAATAATACGCATTTTATAATTTTTGCTGAGTGTCTTAAACTAAGAGATATTACAGGAAACCTGCTATAAATATTTATCAATTAAGCAGACATCACCGGAGAAGGAGCAAAAGATTTTGTTAGATAATTTCCACTTTCTTTCTCCAATTTTTCAAAAGAAATATACCAAATCCAATACTTGTTGGAATCATAATAATTAATACTCCCCAGTTTCCAAAGGTTTTTATTAAATGAGGAAAACCAAAAGAGCTAATAACATATATACAAGTAGCTGATACAGCATATGTAAATGTTACGGAAGTAAATCGTTTAAAGATTGGAAAATGTCTAAAACAATTTGGTAAAGCCGGCATAACATTAAGGGCAAAAGCCATGATAAGTGCTTGAATATAGATTAATGATATTTCCTAATGCCTAATTACAAATCACAGGAATATCTAATATATTAGACCAAACTTTATCCCAACCTTTTGCATGAGAAATATTAGGAAAAGTTTGCTTTTTTACACACGGTGAGTTACTTGTTTTTACGTAAAGTGTTGCTATGAAAGGCGGGACTCTTTTGTCATCCATGCCGGAGAGATGTAATTGAGGGATATTATTAACCTGTTTTGCATAATTTATCGGGTTTAAGGATTTAACTAAGTAACCACGATAATTATGATATTTATCAAACTTTTTAGTATCTAAATTACCGGCAATCGTTATAATATCTTTAACATTACTATTTTGAGCGGCAATTAATATTGTAAGCCCGCCGCCACCGGAGAAGCCGACTAAGCTAAATTTTTGTCCGTTATTGATAATATTTATGACATTGTTAATTGAATCTACGACTTCCTGTCCCATTCTTTTATCTAACCAATAATCGCTAATGCATTTTGAGTTTATTTCTAAAGGAGTATATTGGCAAGGTCTTGCTATATAAACAATATTCGGTCTTTTATCCATTGTAGCAAGCTTTAAGAGCATCGGATTAACGGGAGTAGGGTTGTCAGAATTAGCAGATCCATCCGCAAGATGTCCATCTCCCTCAATATAGAATACAAAAGGTAGGTTACGGTTGGTAATACGCTGATAAGTTGTAAGAGTAAAATCACCACCGTTTACTAGCCTCATCTGAAAGTTATTTTGAGTTGCTATATCTTGCGAATGCTTTACCCTGCTAGCTATATCATGAGTAGTAGAACACCCTGAAAGAAATATTGGTATTAAAAATATTATTGCCCAAATAAAATTTTTCATAACAATTTTGATTAAAACGGTATTTCGTCGTCTAAGTCGCTATGGTCAAAGGAATGATTTTTAGTTTCAGTATGTTTATATTCGCTATGTCCTGAATCTTGAGTATGATTATTAGAGTTTTTACTATCTAATAATATTAATTGTGAATTAAAGTTTTGTAACACAACTTCCGTGGTATATTTTTCTTGACCTGAATTATCATTCCACTTACGGGTTTGCAATGAACCTTCAATATATAATTTGCTACCTTTTGTGACATAGCGTTCTACAACAGATACTAACCCTTCACTAAATATCACTACTCTATGCCATTCAGTTCGTTCTTTTCGTTCGCTGGTAATGCGATCTTTCCAAGTTTCAGTTGTTGCTAAGGAAAGATTAATGATTTTTTTCCCTTCGCCCGTAGTTCTCATTTCCGGATCACGCCCTACATTACCTATTAATATTACTTTATTTAAACTACCTGCCATAGATTACTACCTACTTTAAAATATTATTATTGCAATAATAAAATAAAAGAGCCTATAATACTACAGGTTTTTTAAAAAATATCTCAAAGATTTTGTAGTGAAGTGATTATGAACCAAGAATATATTAAGGTACGCGGTGCTAAAGAGCATAATCTAAAAAATATAAATGTTAATATTCCAAGGAATAAATTTGTTGTTATCACCGGTCTTAGCGGTTCAGGCAAGTCTTCTTTAGCGTTTGATACTATTTATGCAGAAGGTCAAAGGCGATATGTTGAAAGTTTATCTTCATATGCAAGGCAATTCTTACATTTACAAAATAAACCTAATGTAGAATCTATTTCTGGATTATCGCCTGCTATTGCAATTGACCAAAAAACTACTTCCAAAAATCCACGTTCTACGGTTGGAACTATAACGGAAATTTACGATTATCTTAGGTTATTATACGCAAGGGTGGGTATTCCTTACTCTCCGGCAACTGGTCTTCCGATACATAGCCAAACAGTTTCCGAGATGGTAGATATAATTAACGAACTACCTAAGGGTACGAAAATATATTTACTCGCTCCTATTGTTAGAGGACATAAGGGTGAGTTCAAGCGTGAAATTATGAATCTGAAAAAGCAAGGCTTTCAGAAATTAATAGTTAACGGGGAAGTTTGCGAAATTGATGATTTACCGAAACTTGATAAAAATAAGAAGCATAATATAGAAGTAATCGTTGATAGAATAGTTCTAGACGAAAGTTTAGGTAATAGACTTGCAGATAGTTTAGAGAGTTCGTTAAATCTTGCCGAGGGTATTACTTATTTGGAAATTGTAGAATTACCGCCGGCAGTTAAGAGCGAGTTTGAAAAAAATCAGCGTATTACTTTTTCCGAGCAATATTCTTGTCCGGTATCGGGTTTCCAGCTTACTGAAATAGAGCCTCGAATCTTTTCTTTTAATAGCCCTTTTGGAGCATGTCCTAAATGTGAAGGGATAGGTAAGGAGTTTTTCTTTGATAGAGATTTAATAGTTCCGGATCAAAGAATTTCTATTAAAGATGGTGCAATAGTGCCTTGGGGTAGTACATCTTCTAAATTTATCCTAGAGACATTAAAGGCTCTTGCCGATCATTATAAATTTTCTATTGAAGTACCTTTTGTAAGTTTATCACAAAATGTTAAGGATATTTTATTTGAAGGTTCAGGAGAAGAGGCAATAAAGTTTGAATTTCACGATGGTTCTAAAACGCAAATAATAAAACAACCTTTTGCCGGTATAATACCAAGTTTGCAAGAAAAGGACCGTACTATAGAATCGGTTTTAATTAAAGAAGCACTAGCTAAATTTAAGTCAGAGCATAAATGTACTGCTTGTTCAGGGTTTAGATTAAAAGACGAAGCATTATGCGTTAAAATAGCAAATTTTCATATAGGTGAAGTAGCAGGTATGAGTATTGCAGCCTTGCAAAAATGGTTTAGTCACTTAGAAGAAAAATTAAATAAAAAGCAATTATTTATTGCTGAGCGTATACTCAAAGAAATTACCGAGAGATTAAAATTTCTTATGAATGTTGGGCTTGATTATCTAACGTTATCACGAGAAGCAGGTACTTTATCGGGGGGAGAAAGTCAGCGTATTCGTCTTGCATCTCAAATAGGTTCAGGACTGAGCGGTGTTTTATATGTACTTGATGAGCCGTCTATCGGTCTTCATCAACGAGATAATACAAGATTAATTGAGACACTAAAAAGGCTTAGAGATCTGGGTAATACCGTTTTGGTAGTCGAGCATGACGAAGAAACAATATATGAAGCAGACCATATTATTGATATAGGACCGGGAGCCGGTATTCACGGCGGTCGTGTTATTGCGGAAGGAAATGCTGAAGAAATAAAGAATTTTGAAGAAAGTATCACAGGTAGGTATCTAAGCGGTCGTCAAACAATCAAAGTGCCGTCTGAAATAAGAGTAGGGCATGATAATAGGGCAATTGAATTACTTGGGGCGGTTTCCAACAATTTAGATAATGTTGATATCAAAATTCCGCTTGGTACCTTTACCGCTATAACGGGAGTATCGGGAAGCGGTAAATCAAGCTTGATGATTCATACTCTATATAAAGCGGCTCTAAAGCATTTAGAGCCAACTAGCAAAGTATTCCCCGGCAAATATAGAGAGTTAAAAGGACTTGAATATATTGATAAAATTATCGATATTAATCAATCTCCGATAGGTAGAACTCCTCGTTCAAACCCTGCGACTTATACAGGTGCCTTTACCCATATTAGGGATTGGTTTGTGGAATTACCTGAATCAAAAGCTAGAGGGTATAAAGTAGGCAGATTTTCGTTTAATGTTAAAGGCGGTAGATGTGAAGCATGCCAAGGTGACGGGCTAATAAAAATAGAGATGCATTTCCTACCTGACGTATATGTAAAGTGTGATATTTGTAACGGTCACAGATATAATAGAGAAACGCTTGAAATAAAATATAAAGGTAAATCTATTGCCGATATTTTGATGATGACTGTAGAAGATGCGATGCAGTTTTTTGAAAAAATACCGTTAATCTATGAAAAATTAATTACCTTAAATGAAGTGGGTCTAGGTTATATTAAAATCGGTCAGTCTGCTACTACTCTCTCAGGTGGTGAAGCACAACGCGTTAAGCTTGCTAAAGAATTATCAAGACGTTCAACCGGTAAAACGCTTTATATACTTGATGAACCGACTACGGGATTACATATCGACGATATTAATAAATTGTTAAAAGTGTTACATAAACTTGTTGATATGGGTAATACCGTTTTAGTTATTGAACATAATTTAGATGTTATAAAAACTGCAGATTATATTATTGATGTCGGTCCTGAAGGGGGCGACAAAGGAGGTAAGATAGTTGTATGTGGCGCCCCTGCCGACATCGCTGCCTGTGAGGAAAGCCATACCGGTAGATATTTAAAGCAATATTTGGTGTGATCTAATATAAAAGCAAGTTACTCTATATAATTTGCTATTTGATGTATTTCTAAATTATCCTTAACACTCATCCCTTGATTTCGTTAAGAAAAATTAATCTAATCCTTGCTATTTTCTAAAAATTACCATGTTTTATGGTTTTCTGTAGAATAATTATAAAAGAAGAAATTAATGAAAGTTACATGCTTAGAACAATTAAACAAAAAACTAGCGAAAGCTAGTGATCCAAAAGAAAAAATTAATTTAGAAAAGGCCATAACAAACTTAGAAGAAAATGCTAAAAGTAATCCCATGACTTTAAAAAAAGCTGGAATAAACCAAGACGATGCTGAAATATTATTGGCAAATATTCATTTATTATATAAAGAGGGCTTTAATAAAATAATGGTATGGACCTACCCTATATACAGAATGAGAAGCAGAAGCTAATCTT